>JAJYSV010000058.1 GCA_021793405.1 Acidobacteriota bacterium | reverse complement strand
AAGAGCCGCGCACACTCACCGACGCGGATGGCAACGTGACTGTTGACGGCGTGGACACCGATCCACGCATGCCGAAATTCCAACTGAGCGATCAGGAGTTGCGCGCGCTTTCGGCGTACCTGAGCGTGCAGCGGGCAAAGCCAGTTGCGCCGTATAGATTCAGCCCGCGTGTCGTTGCTGCCGTGGCCAAAAAGGGGGATGCGGCGGACCAGGGCAAGATACGGTTTGACCAGATGTTTTGCGTAACGTGCCATGCGCTTGCCGTTGACCGAGGCGGAGAGACCACGCTCATCGGAGGAGACATCGGACCGGAGCTGACGAAGGTCGGCAGCAAAGTGAAGCCGGACTGGCTGGTGGCTTGGTTGCACGACCCGCAGAGCTATCTACAGCACACCAAAATGCCGCAGTTTCAGTGGTCCGACCAGGACTTGTATGAAGTGACGCAGTACATCCTGAAACGGCTTACCGATCCGGACCTATTGAAGGATGTGCCGCAGTTGGGGGTGCCCACCGATGCGGAGATACAACTTGGCCGGCAGTTGTTCGTCGAAAAGGGCTGCGCCGAGTGCCATGTAATCCGGGGAGTCACCCCGCGCAGCAACTTCGGCCCCGACCTTTCCGCGTTCGGCATGGCGGCAGGCCCTTATCTTGTTCAGGTCAAGGTGGCACAGAAACAGTCACAGCCACTGCATTTTGTGAAAGGGAATGTATCGCAACTCGACATCAGTGTGTCGAAAGTTCCAAAGTTCATGATTTCTTACATCCAGGCAAAAGTAACCAACCCGGTTTCCGTCAGCCCTGAGACGCACATGCCCCAATTTCATCTGGGCCAGGTCGACCTGGACGATTTAACGACCGCCCTGCTCAGTATGAGCGGCCCACCGATCACGGGCAGTACGCAGAAGTCTTTGATCGTTCCGCGTCCGCACCCGGAATTTCATCCCGATGGCCAATTTCAGCAACTCTACAATCGGTATAAGTGCTATGTGTGCCATTCGTTCAACGGATATGGTGGGACTTTGGCGCCGAGCCTCTCGTATGAGGGCAGCCGGTCGCAACACGCATGGCTGATCGCATTCCTAGGGAATCCGCAAACGCTTCGCCCGACACTTACGGTGCGAATGCCGGAGTTCAATATGTCCAAAGAGGACGCAACCATAATCGCTGATTATCTATCGGCCTCGCTTCAAGACCCGCATGTGAATCCCACAGCGATCGATGAAAAAGAATTTACGCCGCAGATGGCGGAACGCGGGAAGCAACTCTACGCGGCAAAATATCAGTGCCAGTCCTGCCATACGATCGGCGCGTCCGGGGGGTATGTCGGCCCGAGCCTGAACAATGCGGGCAACTGGCTGACTCCCGCGTGGATGGAGGCGTGGTTGCACGATCCTCAGGCATTGGTCCCGGGCACAATCGAGCCGCGACATTCCTTTACTGAAGATGAGATCCGGGACCTGACCGCATATTTGCTGACATTGAAGCAGGCCCCGGCATCGGGGATCGCTGCATCTGCCGCGGTAGCGGGGGGGGGGCAATGAAGTACCTGCTGATTTTCTTCTCTGTTATGGTTGGGTGTCTGGGGCTGGCCGCATACGTGATGAAACGCTTTCCCAACCCGCCCTGCTGGTGCTGGTCGCGGGGCCAGGGCGCGATCGTCACAACCGTGCCCCATCCGGCATGGCACCAGTACGCTTCGTTTGGTTCCTATGGAACTGAGACTGACTGGAACGACCCGCAACGCATCATTCCTCTGGATTATCATGCGGCACACGGTAAGCTCATTTTCTACCAACAGTGTGTATGGTGCCATGCGGACTCTACGCCTGCCGGACCTTCCAATCGCTCCAACGTCACGCCGACGCCTCCGCTGATGAACGACGGAACAGTGTTTAATGGAATGAGCGATGCGTCTCTGCAACAAATCATTACGCGGGGAGGACGGGCCATGGGAAAATCGGCCATGATGCCGCCCTACGGCAAGTCGCTGACGCAGGACGACATCCGCAATCTGATTGCTTATATGCGGGCCATTGCCGTGCCGGCATATCGCAAGTCGTCGAGCGGGTCTCCCCGGGACCGGAAAAATAAACCTTCATGAGATGCGCCGCCCGGTTTTTCAGCGCCGCACGCGGGCCCATCACGGTGGGTCTGCTTCTTGGCATGACGGCAGCGGCATTCGGCCAGGTGGCTCCAGATGGAATACTGAATCCAAAGTTGAAAGCCGACGAAGCCGAGTATCTTCCGCAACTCCAATCCCTCCAGCAATCGATTGCCGCGACGAAATTCCCCTATCCCTTCAAGCTGGCCCGCGATTTGAACGCAAAACCTGGCCAACGCGCGGTGTCGGATCGCAACGGGATCGAATTTGTTTACTTTGAAGGTCGGGAGGTATTGAAGATCTCCGGGATTTATCAGGCGGCTTTCAACTCGACGCAGCTTTCGGAGAACGAGCGCGCTAGTCGGACCTTTCAGGACGTGGTTGTTCCCATCCTGCGACTCGTCACGCAGCAAATCCCCGCGAACATCGACTGCGATGGTATCGGCTTTGAAATCATTTATGACACGCGCGACGCAAACAAGGTTTACGACTTTGAGGGCCAGGAGGTCCTGACTGTCGTGTTCGATCGGAAGGACGCATTCGCTTATCTGAATACGTTCGGGAATACGCAGCGGCAGGAGATTCTCAATCGTTCGGACATTTTTGTGGATGGCAAGGACTTCGGTCTAGCGCTAGGCCAGAGGGCCCCGCTCAACGTGCAGGCCCTTGAGCGCTCGGTCCCGCGTCAGGAGCGAACACAGTCTTCCTCTGTTTCAGCAAGTACGGCTTCAACTCCTGGCGGCGCCGCTTCTGCAGGCATGGCCTCTCGGGTGGTTGCACAATCGAAGTCCGACTTGAAGCCTCCACCATCTGCGGATGCAATGCGGTTGCAGGCGCAGTTTCAGCCGCAACTCAATGCGATGCTGAAAGTAGATGGAACAAGGTTTCATCTGATGGAAAGCGCGCCACCTGTGTTTGAAAGTCGCGGCGATCAGACAGTTTTACATCTCACGATGCGAAATACCCTGTCCTTCGAGACGGGCACGAGTTCAATTTATAAGCGTGCCGCTCAAACTTTCGATCTTTTTCTTGCGCCGGAGTTGAAGGGCCTGCTGAAGGAACTGCCGGCAAACGCGGAATACGACTCGCTCGACTTTTCCGTACGCAATCGCCTCGAGGCAGAGAAGTCTCCTTCTGAAACTGTCGATTACATTTGTCCTCTGAACTCCATTCGTTCCTTCGTCGAGAACAAAATTACCAGTCAGGATGTCATCAACCAAAGCGTCGTTCTGGTGAACGGCGTGCGGATTGCCCTCAATTTACAGCTTGTCGAGTAGGCTATCGTTTGCGCTGCGGCCTCAAGAGCTGCTAACAATTCTGCATGCGCCTCCTTCGCGAGTTCATATGATCGTTTTATCGCAGGATCAGTGGCTAGGTCCGGGGTCGTTACTTGTGGAGGAAGACTTTCCAACTCTGTACGCTGCTCAATCAGATTGCTGTGCAATGAATCCAAATAAGCGGCGGGCGTCCGGAGGGCTTTATCTTTGGCTTCGACGGCAGCGAAGTGATCGAATGCAGGGTTTTTAAGGGATAGATCAAGTCTCTCTAATTCCTGTCGGAGCGTTGCGATACTTCGTTCAATAGGCCTGGCCTGCTCAAAGGCCCGCAGACTATCGGCAAGTTGCCTGTCGAGCCCATTCAACGCTTGATTGATTGTTTGAATGTCATTCTGGTATGACCGAAAATCGAAGAAGCGATCAATGAATTCGATCTGTTGGGCCGGGTTCTCAGCAATTTTGATGATTTCGTTTTGGCTTAAGAACAGCACTGGAAAAATCTGTGCAATGTCGCCTTTGCCGGGATCTTCGTAGGGACTATCGTTGGCGGGGTCGTATGTGCGTTTTATATCAAAACTTCGCCCCGTCTCATCAGTCAAAGTGAGTTGGACGGAACTGTACAGCTGCAAGCGCGATGCTAGTTTGCTGTCGTGGTCCGCATATATCTCCCGATTCGAGGGCTCTTGATTTAACGCGAAGCGCAGGAATTCGATCAGAAGGGACTTACCCGTCCCCTTCGCACCTAGAATGCTATTCAGGCCCGAATGGAATTTAGCCTCTACTCCATCAAGGAACCCACCCTTGACGTTAATGTTACTGATATACGGATATACGGAGCTGGTGAATTCAAAGTCTTGCCGGATGCGGACTTCGGGATCGACAAAACACTGCCTCAATCCATCGAGGTTGATCAAGTCCAATTTGAAAAAGGAACACCTGGTTCCTATTCCGGCCAAACCATGCTTTCCATCTCCCAAGCCCGTGGGATTGTCCGATGCCTGATAGACGGCTAAATGCCGCGCATACACTGGATCGGTTCCATCAAGAACATCGACAACGCGCTTGTGAGTACCTTTCTTTTGAGCGTTCTGGAAATCTGTACCTTCGGCCGCGCTGATGAATGGTGATTTGAGCAGAAGCGTGCGCTGCTCTCCCCGCATATCTTCGAGCGCGCCCTTACTGGAGTCTGCATGAGCCAGCACTGCAAGACCGCCCCTGTCATGAATAATCTTCGCAACATCCATCGGGCTCCGTTCCACGACGGTCGTAATATCGCCGAATTGATTGGGCCTAAGACCCAGCGCGCCAAGCAGGGTCTCAATATCAACTTTGCCCCTCTGGGGATCAAAGAGGGCAATTAGATGTATGCCGGATGTTCCTCCAGCACATGTGATCTCGACCCCTGGGAATACAACCAGATTGGCAGGCTCAGCGGCGGCTTTTACCAGATCGACCCAGTCGCCGCTGTTGTGATCCGTTACCGCGATGCCTGACAAGCCCTTCGCCTTGGCTTCGGCGATAATCGCTTCCGGCGTCACGCTTTTATCCCCGAAGCAACGTGATGCTGGGGTATGCAGATGCAGGTCTAATTTCTTAAACCGGAGGCCATCGCGGTGCGGGGGGTGAACCTGGGTTGGTGACATTAAAGGGTTTTATCAGTTGAAGCATAGCGCATGTGGGTTGCCACGGCAATGAACTCGGGCTTCGATTGCGGGACTGCTTGTTTTTGATTTGATTCTCCTGCGCGGAAACACATCAGGTGACACATTCGTAAATCTACTTATTGTTCCGAGAGGATTTGACCGACTACAAAATCGACTACAGTGGGATTTTTGGCGATCCCGGAAAAGGCTACATCCGCTTGAAAATAAATGGTCGGGGAGAGAGGATTTGAACCTCCGACCCCCTGGTCCCGAACCGGATTCAGGCATTTGTTGAAGTCTGTCGAAATCGAGTGAAAATAGCTGCTTTAGAATGAATACGTTACAGCCTCATTATTGAATGCTGTGGTTCCGTGCTGCTTTAGGGTGCTTTGACCGCTACAAATTCGTCTACACCTGCCGCAAAAATCTCGGTATCATCGTCGCATGGCGGTCATTCACATCTCGGAAGACGAAGCAGCCCGCGATCTGGCAGGCGTGATGGCTCGCGTCTATGCCGGCGAAGAAGTCATCATCGAAAACGGCACACTCGCAGTGGCTATGGTTCCTATGCCGGTTCCACCACGCCGCTCCATCGCCGACTGTATCGCATTGCTGCCTGAGGGTTCAACCGCAACTATCGATGAAGATTTTGCCAAAGATGTAGAGGCAGCCATCGAAGCACATCGCGAACCGCTGAATCCGCCAGCATGGGACTGATCCTCGACTCCAGCGTGTTGATTGCCGCAGAGCGCCAAGGCCAGAATGCCCGGCAGACATTGACATCGATCTCCTCTCAAGTAGGCGTCACAGATATCGCGATCTCTGTCGTGACATTGATTGAGTTGGCTCATGGTGTTGCGCGCGCCAATACTGTAGAACGTAAAGAGAAGCGGCAACAATTTCTCCACGAGTTGCAAAGCGCTGTCCCCATTCACCCGGTCACTATTTCGCTGGCGCTTCGCGCGGGCCAATTGGATGGCGAGAACACGGCCAAAGGCATTTGTCTGGCACTAGCGGACTTACTGATTGGTATTACGGCATTGGAGCTGGGCTATAGCATAGCCACGGCCAATCTGCGACATTTTCATCTCATCCCTGGCTTGAATGTTGTTTCGCTCTGACCAACCTTTTCCGAAGGAGTTTTCCCAGGATAAACAAGAGGGCTTGCCGCAAGGCAAGCTCCCTTGGCATCGCTGCTTCTGGCCTCTGGATTGAATTTGACAGGGTACTTGTCCGCAACAAGTTTTTCATGCTGGAGCAAGGACTCATGCACCCACCTGCGGCCTGGAAATGGGCGAGACATCGAGGCAGAGCGATTCCACTTTACGGATGCCACGAACAGAATTGCAAAGAAACACGGCATCGGCAGTTTTCAGGTCCTCAACGGTCAGGATGCTTTCTTCTGCTATCGCACAGGTTCCCAATAGATGGCGTCGAAAGATTCCGGGTAACACTCCACAGGTGAGTGGCGGAGTAAGCAGTTTCCCGGCTTGCTCGATGAAGAGATTGCCGATGGCTCCTTCTGTCACTTCGCCCTTTTCGTTCGTGAAGAGCACCTCGTCGAATCCATCGGCACGCGCTTCGGCATACTGCCGGTCATACATCTCTCGCCGCGTGGTTTTATGGCGAAGGAATACATCGGTGGAAGAAGTGCATTCCGGCGACAGCTTGACATGGCCAATGGATCGCTCCACGCGAAATGCGGAACTGTCTACTGTGATATCCCCGCTCGGACCCAATAGCAGTCGAACCCGATACCGCCCGCCGACCGCGAACGCGCGTGAAATTCCGTCCAGTTGCGAGAGAACGGCCTTGCGATCAAAGACAAAATCGAAATAAGAGGCCGACGATTCCAGGCGATCCAAATGCATGGAGAGAAAGCAAAAATCCTTCTCCCAGAGCATCGTTTCAATAAGCTGGAAGTCATGATGGGCACGGGTGAGGAAAGCTGCTTTGAGCAGGCATTCGCGATGTTCATCGTCAGGATCGGAATCGGCGACAATCCCTCCGCCGACTCCCATGCGGACACTGCCATCCTTCATGACCAAGGTGCGAATGGCCACATTGAAAACGGACGGGCCATTGGGAGAGATACAACCGATTGCTCCGGTATAGACGCCACGCGAATTCCGCTCCAGCTCTCGGATGATCTGCATGGTGCGGATCTTCGGCGCGCCGGTAACGGAGCCACTCGGAAACATACTCCGAAAGATGTCGTAGTAGCTGATTCCTGGTCGGAGTGTCCCCGATACGGTAGAGGTCATCTGTAGCAGGGTTTCGTATTTCTCGACCGAGAAAAGGTCCTCCACCTGAACACTTCCCATTGTGCAGATGCGGCCTAGATCATTACGAAGCATATCCACGATCATGACGTGCTCGCTGCGGTTCTTTTCGTCCTTTTGGAGCCGGAGGGCCGCCTGAGCATCTCCGTCTGAATCCAACCCGCGAGGCATGGTTCCCTTCATCGGCCGAGTCACGATCTTTCTCCCATCGACCCTGAAAAAGAGTTCTGGAGAGAAAGAGAGAATGTGATGGCCAGCCACATTCATCCATGCGCCGTAGGCGACGGACTGATGTTTCAACAATGATTCAAAAACGACGGCTGCCGGGCTCTGTGTGTGGAGCGATACCTGGTCGGTGAAATTGACTTGATAGGTGTCGCCTGCCGCGATGTACTCTTTGATCTTCAGAACGCTGGCGCAATATGCGTCGTGCGTAATTTCAAGGGCCACACGATCCGAAATAGGGCCCGTATTCTTCTGCCGACTCCTCTCCAGTGGCTGTATGGGATCGGCCCCCTGGAAACGCCCCTGCGCGTGATCGAAGATCAGAGGCCGCTCGTAGACCCCAAGCCATGCAAGCGGAAGCTCCTGCGATCTGGGTCTGGCGCCAGCAAATTGCTCGAAGTGATAACCGCACTCATAGGAGAAGAAGCCGGCGACATGGAAGCCGTTTGCAAGTGCTTCTTCCATCTGAAAAAACACCTGCGCGATCTTGTCCAGTGTATCCGTGGAGATGACGCGGACAGGATTCAGGAAGAGATAACTATGTTCGTTCAATGGGTCAAAACGCGATGTCTCCAGGAGTATCGAGCCATCGCTTTCGGCAACAATCGTATGCGCGTGTTCCGGTAACCGAATCCATCGCGCCATATCATCTCCTATTGAAGCGCTATGCATACTATGTCGCTGATGTCTTGTTGTCCGTTTCGTAGAGAATACATTGCTTCACCTTCACTCGGAGGATCAAAATACTCGACTGTTGGCCGCAACACCTGCTTGAGATGTTTGAAGTCGAAGATGAGGCCGTCTTCGTCCGTCCATTCGCTGACGAGCGTTACGTTTACCTTGTAGCTGTGCCCAGCGGATTCTCACTGCGGCCTTGGTAATTGCGTAGATAGCAAACCGGCGAGAAATCGGCTTTGGCCGTGACTTCCAACACCCTTTTTCCTTGCTGGGCGTCTCATAAGAGTCAGCTTCCAATCGTCAGTGCGCTTACCAGCGCGATAGAAGCCGTTCGTTCACTACGGAAGGTTAGGCAAAATTGCGGTCCTCTCAAGGAGCCTGTCGGGAATAGGAAAACCATCAATGTATAATCAAGCAGCTTATGGCCAATTGGCATCTTCTGGCTGTAAGCTGTTGATTTCAAGCCTAAACCTATTTCCGACGCACTCCTGGAAATTGGCTCAGCAGGAGGCTCATGGTCAAACGCCGCCAAAAGACCCGTATCCAGGTCGAGTTTCCCATTCGTATATCGGGGGTTACTGCCCAGGGCGTGCAGTTCGTGCAGGACGCCATTGCGCGAAACATAAGTTGCAGTGGAGCACTTCTGTCAGGAATTAATCATGAACTGAAATCTGGAGACCTGATCGGGATTCAATACGGAGAGAAGCGAGCCCGGTTCAAGGTTGAGAGGATAGGCGGCTGCAAAACCCTCGATAAAACACAAGTAGCGGTTCACCGGATGGAGGGAGATCGATGCCCCTGGGAGCAAGCCCCTCCTCAAACAATTGACAAGGCGGAAGAGAAAAGCGCGATGCTGATCGAGAGCATCACCGACTATGCCATGTTCATGCTGGACTTGAGCGGGCATGTGGTCAGTTGGAACGCGGGTGCCGAACGACTCAAGGGTTACCACGCGGACGGGATCGTCGGCCAGCACTTCTCGTGCTTCTACTCGGAGGAGGATGTCGCGCGCGGCAACCCGGCGAAGGGTCTGGACATAGCCGCGCGCGAGGGGCGATTCGAGGAAGAGGGTTGGCGGGTGCGCGAGGACGGTTCCCTGTTCTGGGCTAACGCGATCATCACGGCGCTGCGCGACGAGGCCGGGCAACTGCGGGGTTTCGCCAAAGTCACACGCGATGTCACCGAGCGCAACCAGGCGGAGAAGAAAATGGCCAATGCCTTGCGCTACGCGCAAGAGATATTGGACACATCGCCGATAGGCATCATCACCTACAAGGCCTCCGGTGAGGCGGTGGCCGCCAACCCTGCCAGCGCCCAACTGGTCGGCGCCAGCATTGAGCAGGTAAGGGCACAGAATTTTCGCCACCTGGAGTCCTGGCGGCGCTCCGGTTTGCTGGCCTTAGCAGAGGAAGCGCTGGCAACTGGCGCGCCTTTCCATGGCGAGGTCCACATGACCAGCACCTTCGACAAAGAGTTTTGGGTCAACGCCCACCTCGTACCCTTTACTTATGAAGATGAACCTCATTTATTAGCGCTCTTTGAAGACATCACCGAGCGCAAGCGGGCCGAGAAATCGCTGAAGCTCTTCCGAATGTTGGTCGATCAATCCAACGATATCCTTCAGATTGTTGATCCGGAAACGATGCGCTTCCTCGATGTGAATGCTCGGGCCTGTTTGAGTCTGGGCTACACTCGCGAAGAACTTCTGTCCATGCGTGTTTACGATATCGATCCCACCGTCGACGAATCTGTGCGCACAAAAGTGTTTGATGAATTGCGGAAGTCAGGATTCGCAATCTTTCAGGGTCTCCACCGGCGGAAGGACGATTCAACGTTCCCGGTGGAGGTGAGTATGAGATTGTTCGACATTGACCGCAGCTACATAGTCTGCGTCGCCCGTGACATCTCCGAGCGCGAGCGGGTGGAAGAGGTACTCCGCAACGCGGAGGAGAAGTATCGGCGGATCTTCGAAGAGGCCGTGATCGGCATCTTCCAGACCACCCCGGACGGAAGACTCCTGAGCGCGAACCCGGCGCTGGCCCAGCTCTTTGGGTACGACTCCCCGGCAGAGTTGATGGCCGGCCTCACCGACATTGCCAACCATGGGTACGTAGATCCGAGCCAGCGCGAGCTGTTCAAGCGTCAGATGGATGAGAAAGGGAGTGTGCATAACCTCGAGTATCAAGCCTATCGCAAGGACGGCAGCAAACTGTGGTTGCTGGAGAACGCGCGCGTGATCCGCAACTCCAGCGGCGCTACGCTGTATTACGAAGGCACAGTTGCGGACATCACGGACCGCAAAGTCGCCGAAGAGCAGATCCAATACTCAGCCTATTACGATGCTCTTACGGGGCTCCCCAACCGAACTCTTCTTCTGGATCGATTAACAAAGGCACTCGCCAGTGCCCGTCGGCAAAAGGGCAAAGTTGCGCTTCTGTTTCTCGATCTCGACCGGTTCAAAGACATCAACGACTCGTTCGGACACTCGATCGGCGATCTTCTCCTGCAAGGCATTGCAGAACGCTTTAAGGGATGGGTGCGTGAACAAGACACGGTGGCCCGGATAAGCGGAGACGAATTCCTCATCGTGCTTACCCGCGTAGAGGACGTCTCCGACGCAGCAGTTGCCGCTCAGCGGCTGATGGATACAATGACCGCTGAATTCGTCGTTCCAGGTCATGCACTCAGCATTACTTGCAGCCTCGGCATCAGTATCTTCCCTGAACACGGTGCGGACGGCGAAACCCTGATCAAGCATGCGGATGTGGCCATGTATTGCGCCAAAGATCAAGGGCGTAACAACTTTCGGTTCTTTACTGAGGACATGAACGCTCAGATCGTGGAGCGATTGACATTGGAAAACAGTTTGCGACTGGCACTCGACAAGAATGAACTCTTTCTAGTGTATCAACCGCAGATGGAGATTGGCACTGGAAGAATCACTGGGTTGGAAGCTCTCCTCCGCTGGCAACACCCGGAATTGGGCCTCGTGCCACCTGATAAGTTCATACGAATTGCGGAGAACAGCGGCCTGATCCTGCGTATCGGTGAATGGGTGTTCAGGACTGCCTGCTCTCAAGCCAGGAAATGGCAGGACGAAGGGCTTCTCGCAGTGCCGGTGGCCGTAAATGTTTCAGCGGTGCAGTTTCGCCAAGAGGACTTCAGCAAACTCATCGGCAGTGTGCTCCGGGAGACTGGCCTCGCTTCCCAATACCTCGAACTGGAGCTGACGGAAAGCATCCTGCTATCGAATGAACACGTGACGCTCTCGGTTTTTTAGGAATTAAAAGCCATGGGGTTGAAGCTAACGATTGACGACTTTGGGACTGGCTATTCCAGCCTTAGCTACTTGAAACATTTTCCGGTGAGCAAGCTCAAAATCGACCGTTCGTTTGTTCGGGATATCGCCGTGGATACTGATGACGCGGCGATCACAGCCGCAATCATCAGTATGGCAAAACACCTGCATCTCAAGGTGATTGCGGAAGGCGTCGAAGACGAAGCCCAAATGTCGTTCCTGCGGACACATCATTGTGACGAGATTCAAGGCTACTATTTCAGCAAGCCTTTAACGGTCGACGCCGTAGCCAACTTGCTGCGAGGCACCAAACGCAGCAGGGCAAACGCATCTTAATTCCTCAATAGTTTGAGACGGACTCAGACGTTTGTGGAACCCTATTGGAATCGCATGACAATTGATTCAGAATGAATGCGTTGCAGTCGTCGTTTTGAACATCGTTGTTTTACGTAGCCCAAGTTCGTCACGAACTGACAGGTTCAGGCTATTTTGACCTGTCGGAGGGAAGTAAGTCCTGTTGGCTCAACGGTGGTATCTGAAAACAGCGATGTAGTGCAGACCTACCCTCTTGCAAGCGACAGGGCATCGTGACACGATCCTCGCAGAATGTTTTTGCGTCCGCACAACCGCAGTAAGGACGGCAAGACCCACGCCTACTGGTCGCTGGTGGAGACGGTGCGCACGGCGGATGGTCCGCGCCAAAAAACGATCTGCTATCTGGGCGAGTTGAACAGTTCGGCGCAGGCGCGCTGGCTGAAGACGGTTGAGGCTCTCTTGTGCGACTGGATTGCCATCAGTCCAGAAAAGATCGGGAGGAGTTTTAATCCTCGGATGAGTGACAATTGGCTCAACGTCATATCGAGAAGAGCCTATCAATGGGAGACAAGAAAGACAAAAGCATAGAAAGCAGAACTACTGTATTACAGAGAATGCCGGCAAGAAGAAATGCGTCAACTCTTCTGTGGTACAACATCCAAAGCCCGTAGGCAAAAAGAATCGGCCCTGCGAACCAGGTTGCAAGGGTGCCAACTCCCAAAAGTGAAGTCATTGAGGCCAGAAACCCTTCTGCGAAACTCCTGCCGACGAGAGACGATAAGCAGATCGCGGCGACGAACAAGACCAACAGTGCGAGGAACACGAACGAAAACCCAAAATATGCTTTGGTTGTTAGCATGGTTAAGATTAGGTGTTTACAGGAATCGTAACCCTGCAATCGCAGAAACACAACTGTGGATAAGCCCGCCTTCTTGCGACCATTATCAAGCCTCGTAGGAACAGTCTCAATACTGTTAACGGCCTTTTCGTCGCGCTAACGTCTGAGCCACTCGCAATCAATTTGAAGGAACAATACTGATTGAATCTGTCCCAAACACGGGTGACCCTGCGAAAGTTTTCCCTTCGAGAATGCCTTGAGTGTCACTCGCCTGGAACGCTGCCTTAGATGTGTAAAACTGGCAAACTAGATCCACTAGGCCGTCTCCGTTCACATCCTCTGGGTGACACGAAGCCAGACTATGTTCGCTACCAGTATGGCCAAATGTTAAGGTGCTTGGGTCAATCATGGTTGGGGCAAGAAAGCCCGCGTTTGAAAGTATGGCAACAGGGATCTTTCCATTGCTCTTTGGATTGATGCTGTTCGGAAACCCGCCGGGCTTGATGTCGATGATTACAGGAATCGTGACACCAACATTTCGAATGCCAATGCCGCTCTTGGCGAAAAGCTCGATCTCCGGTTGCGTAAAGCCAGCAACACCTGGTGAGTCAAAGCCATCGAAAAGCACTGTTGTATCAGGATCTGGCTGGAGATTCTGTAAACGGCCGTCTGTCGTAGTCGATTGTCCCAAAACATGCCAGGTGAAGGCTGTACCGGCGTTGTTCAAACAGTTGATGGAAGAGGCAGCTTGACAGGCTCCGATATTAAGCGCATCTCCCGACCCATCACTTTTCACGCCTACGAGCGCCGTTGTAAACCTGATAGTGCAAGGGACAACGCCAATAACATGGCAGGAGGGCAGATCCTCGAAGCTCAGTGAGTTGCAAGCATCAGTTCCACTGCCGCACGCTGCCTGCTTTGCTTGCGATACATTAAAGCCCTGAGCCACTTGGTATGCGACCGTGTAATTTTCATCCCAATACCAAGGCAGACTATCTTCCACGGGGAATTTGCACGTCGTCGAGCCTGAGGCAGTGCAGTCATCTACCTGATACTGGAAGCCGCCGGGCGGAACGTCAAAAAACGGAACCATTGGGAGCGTTGAGTTTTCTGTAACCAATCCTCGCGCGATGAAACACAGCGGCGACAGCGAAAAATAGGACGGCCAGTATGGGTCGCTTGTTTGACATGCCGCGAGACCGCCATGCTCAGTGATGATCTGTACCCAGTTGAAATGATCGTAGCCGCCAAGCGCAGCAGCGCCTTTCAGAGTGAGCCCGCACCCTGGCGTAAACGTTGTTTTCATATCCCCTTGCGATGTACTCGGCGTCGCAACTCCGTTCGCAACAACTTCTGCAAAGGTTGGCGATAAACACGCGCTGGTCAACACTGTTTCTGTGAATCCACTAGAACTTGAGCTCGTGAAGTTTACGTCTCCGCTGTACTGCGCCATAATCGAGTGCGCCCCAAGCGCTAGGGAGCTTGTTGTGAACGTTGCCGTACCATTGGCCAGCAGCGTTGCGGCTCCTATGGATGACTGAGTCGTCACATCAGAGAACGCGACTATGCCTGTTGGCGTGCCGCCCGAGTTCGAATTCACAGTGGCGGTAAAAGTCACAGGCGAGCCAAAGGGGATGGTCGGGCTCGAAGATGTTAGTGTCATGGACGATCCAGCATGCGTAATGTTCAGGGTGCCGGGCACGAGGCTGAAGGTATAGTTCGCCGCAGCCAGTGTACCCGCAGTTATCGTGATCGGATAAGTCCCCGAAGCACTCGTGGCGATCGCTGTCGTAGTGAGGGTCGGAGCGCCGGTCGTTGCTGTTGCCTGGGTATCGCCGTTCACAAAGCCACTCATCGTGTAGCTGAAAGCAGGGTTCGCCGCACCATATGGACGACTGGCGTTGTTTGCTGCCACCGTTAAGACGGGTTGACTTGAACCAAGACTGAAATCCAATAGATATACATCCGCTCCACCGCCGCCAGCACCGATTACGCCTGATGGGCTGGAAATCGTACCCGACGGCGCACCTACTGTGCCAGTTGGCGTGTTTACCGTACCTGAGGGCGTTGAGAGGGAACCTGAGGCAGCCACTGCAGAAATACCCGTATCTTGCCATAGCCCAGCATCATTGAAAGCATCTCCGGCGGCAAGGAATGAACCCGCCGGGCTCGCAACGATACTCGTCAACTCCGATGGATCTTGAGCAGAACTGGGAATGAGGACTTTACTGATGAGAATATTTCCATTGCTGTCGTATTGCTGTACCAGCGCCGATTGAACTCCAGTAACGCTTGCCGTTGAGCCCACGACAGACGAATCATAGTTGGAATCGATCCAAAGAGCGTTGGCAGTGTCATATCCAGTCCCGCCCCATTTCTGCGACCACAGGAGATTGCCATCTAGATCAATTTTAAGTAGGAGAACATCGAAGTCGGAACTGCCACGGACGATAGTTGTACGCCCTGCTATATAGATGTTCCCCTGAGCGTCAGTACGTACCGTCTTTCTACCGCTGCTTTCATCCCCGCCGGGACCAGCCCAATTTCGATTCCAAAGTAAATTTCCTTGACTGTCATATTTCAAAACGAGAATCGAGTTGTGTTCCGGACTGACGCTGTAGTCCCAGCTAATGCCAGCGAGAATGGTGTTTCCGCTTGCGTCAACGGTGATTGAATAGGCGGAGTCGTAGCTGGCGGGCCCCTTCCAAGTATTGGCGCTCAAGACCGCTCCGTCTGTGCTCATCTTAAGAAGGACTGTGCAACTTCCGAAGCTATACGACTCTGCCGCAATAACGAGGTTTCCGTTTAGATCGAACGAAAGATCGTACCCGACATCAAAGCTAGAGCCACCCCACGTATGCGCCCAAATAAGATTGCCCGAACTATCGAACTTCAAGATAAGTACGTCATACCAACCAGCCCCGAAGCTCTGAGTGCCGCCAACGACGTAGACGCTTCCATCACCACCAACGAGAACCCCGTTGGCGAAGTCGTTGCTCGGCCCTCCCCATGTCTTTGCCCAAAGCAGATTACCGTTAGGATCGTACTTCGTGAGCAGAACATCTTGTCCGCCTGCGCCGAAGCTGGAAGTAGACCCTGCCACGTAACTATTCCCCGTCGAATCGGTTGCAACGGCATTGCCGACGTCTGGACCACTTCCTCCCCAGGTATTCATCCAGTTGGAGCCTATTGTTCCTTGAGCGTCAAGGATTGGTGTAAACAGTAGCGCTGCGAGGGCAATATTCAAGACCTTGCGGAACATAGAGACTCTCCAATCGAAGCAACTAGCGTTACGATGAGAACCCGAGAATGGTTGCGAAGGATGTCGCGCAAAGGAAACAGTAGCTCTGGGAGTTCAATAAAAGATTTCCAAAGGACTTCCGTCAACTGAGTGGTTGATTGCGCGCAACGCTGAAGGATTGCAGACACGCATCGATATGTCAATTGAACTTGTGTCACCCAGGCCGGGTTACCAACTTCCTGAATGGTAACGTGATGAAGATCACGAGAGGATGGTACCCAATCCCAACTCATTGCTTCTCTGAATGAACTGCAGCCGCCCAAGTCTCAATGCTGTCTGCATGGTGCTACCCCTCAGAATCGGATACTTTCACCGCTACAAAATCATCTACAGACTCGCCCCAGCGAAAAACGTTGCCAAAAACAGCTCAGGACTCCAGCCAGAGGCAACAGGAAAATCAGGGCTCACCCGCGCTTCCGCCGAGGATGAACCCCCTTTGCTCTTGGACTGCCCGATGATTTGTGCCTGCAAGATTGATCGTTTGCTACGGTCGAATTGGCAAAGACTCGATTTGCCTCATCGGGCCCAGTTGTTGGTTCTGTACTTTTGCCGCGGTCGATCCGACATTCGTGAACGTGGACCACCTGACGCAAACCCAGAGGGTTGGCCTACCCCACCTGAATTGCTAAAGGGCACAAATTGAGGGACTTCTGTCTGTGGGCTAATGCCGGGGATCGCTGACTGTAGTCGAAATTGAACCTCAAGGATCCCCGCAGAACCCCAGATTTCACAAACCGACCGCCGCAACTCACTGATTCTAAGGGATGAGTTTAGGGTAGGGAACCTGGTCCCGAACCGGATTCAGGCATTTGTTGAAGTCTGTCGAAATCGAGTGAAAATAACCGTTTTAGAATGAATACGTTGCGGCCTTATTATTGAATGCTGTGGTTCCGTGCTGTTTTAGGATGCTTTGACCGCTACGTTTTCGTCTACACGTACAGAAAATCCGCGATATCATCGTCGCATGGCAGTCATTCACATCTCGCGTGCGGAAGCGGCAAACGACTTCGATGGACTCATCGTTCGCGCTGGCATGGGCGATGAGATCATCATTGATGATACCTCCCCTGTGGTGCTAAAACGTGCCGTACGGCAGCCAGGACGCCTCCTCTCCGAGATCATCGCCTCCGCCGAAGCGCGTGGCTCTAACGCCACCCTGGACGAGGATTTTGGCCGCGACCTCAAAGAGGTCATCAATAGCCATCAGGAACCGCTTGATCCTCCGGCATGGGACTGATCCTCGACTCCAGCATCGTCATTGCGGCTGAACGCCGTGGCGACAGCGTACCGCAACTCCTACGTCAGGTTGCAGCCAATGTTGGCGATCAGCACGCTGTACTTTCTTCCGTCGGTCTCACGGAACTTGCACACGCTGTGTATCGCGCTCAGACGGCTATTGCCCGTGAGCGGCGAGAAAACTTCCTCGGACAATTACTGCTTGATATGGAGGTCGGTTCCATACACCAAAGACACTGCGCTTCTCGCAGGCAGGTTAGACGGCGAACAGCGTGCCCGTGGCGTGACGATTCCTTCGGTGGACTTGATGATCGGAGCCACTGCACTTGAATATGGATATTCGCTTGTCACGGTGAACCTACGACACTTCCAGCTTATTCCCGGCCTGAACGTCATTTCGATCTGAACAGAATTGGCCTCTGGGTCAATTCGTGTAGCGCTTGTTTGAAATGTCTACTGGTCGCCTTCCGTTTCACTTTGCCCGTTATACGCTTGCCAATATAAATCGCCTTCGGGTAGCTTGCCCGTCTCGCTCCATTGATCGAAGACGTCGCCAAAGAATAATTCCCAAGCCGCCGCTTGGGATTCACTGTCTTCCACTACCGCTTTTCCAAATTCACGCTGGGATGGAAAACTGGCCTTTCTGGTTCGGGTGAGGGGTTGGACCACTACCCTGTTTCTCTTGCAGATGGCGCCAATTTTCACATGCTTTTTCGGGTGGGCAGCGCGCGCATATTCTTCCTTTGGTAAAGTAGCGCCGTGGCGCATTGGGACGGAAAACGGGATAAGCGCCGGGTGGAAATGATGAGGGAATGCAGCGCGTTCGCTCAGAAGCATAAACGCCACATGATATACTTCGGCCTTCCCCCCACATCGGCCTATTTCTGTAAGGCATACATGGCCTATGCCACAAGAGGCGAATTCCATGACTGTTTCTCATGATGTTTTCAGTTCTTCTGCTCGTGTTCGCTCGTATATCACATCGCGCTTATCCTTCCGACCGGTCCTCAGTGCGTTTGCTTTGCTCCTAATAGGACTGTCAGTGCCTTGGCTTTGGGCGCAGACAGACACGGTGAACATCCCTGTTGGCGCAGGCCCAATTGCCATCGCGGTAAACCCGGTGACGAACAAAATCTACGTTGTCAATTTCTTTAACGGATCTAATGGAACCGTAACAGTAATCGACGGAGCGACCAACGCCACCACCACAGTGCAAGTGGGACCTGCTCCCTTTGCCATCGCGGTAAACCCGGTGACGAACAAAATCTACGTTGCCCATATGAGTTTCCCAAGCAGCAGCGGCAACATTGTGACGGTGATTGATGGTGCGACCAACACTACAACCACATTGCAAGTGGGGTTAAACCCCTATCCCGTTATCGTCGGCGATTGGGTCACGGACAAGGTGTACGTTGGGGGGCCTTCAATGACGGTAATTGACGGGGCGACCAACGCCACCATTGGCGTCAATGCACCAGCCCATGCTCTCGCGGTAGACGCGGTAACGGACAACATCTACGCTGCGGGCAATTATGTGACGGCGATCAACGGGGTGACCAACGCCACCACCACGGTCAATATCGGTATAAACAACGCTGGTATTGTGGTGAATCCTACGACGGACAAAATCTATGTTTCCAGCTATAGCAACCTTACAGTGATCGATGGAGCGACCAACGATATAATCGCCACAATCAATGCCGGATCAGGGGGGCCATATCCCAACACTATCGCTGTAGATTCGGTTACGGACAAGGTTTACGTTGTGAATAGCACCAATAGTACGGTGGCAGTAATAGATGGCGCAACGAACGCAATTACCACATTGAATGTGGCACCGAGTCCCCAGGGCATCGCGGTAGATCCTGTAGCTAACAAGGTCTACGTTGCAAGCAGTGGTACCGTCACGGTGATCGACGGCGCGACTAACGCCACTACTTCAGTTTCTGCCGGGTCAGGCCCGATTGAGGCAGGATCCAATGGGATGACGTTCGACTCGATTACCAATAAGCTCTATGTTGCGAATTATGACAGCAACAGTGTGACAGTGCTGTCCTTCGGCACGGTTCAGGCAATTCCCGGACCGCCGGCGCCACCCCTTGGGAACGGTCCGGCAACTAGTCCGACTAGCCAGCAGGCGTCATCCAGCGAGCCAGTCAGCACCGGCAACGGAAATTATTATTATCAGCACACCGACTTCACAATCCCCGTACCCGGCCTTCCGCTTCTCTTTCAACGCAGCTACAGTTCGGTGGACAATTACGCCGGGCGACTTGGCGCAAACTGGACTGACTCCTACAATGTCATCCTCACGCAAAGTTCATCGGGCGTCGCGAACATTCGCTGGGGAGACGGTCACGGGGAAACCTACACCCTCACTGGTAGCCAATATGTCCCGCAGACTGGCGTGTACAATACATTGGTTGCGAATCCGGACGGCACGTTCACGCTGACAAAAAAGGACCGGACGCAGTACAGCTTCTCGGCAACCGGGAAGCTCACCGCCATAGAAGACAAGAACGGAAACACCACCACGTTTATCTACGATGCGAACGGTAACCTTGTCACCATCACAGCCCCCGGCGGCCGAAGCCTTACGCTTTCCTGCGATACACAGGGGCGCATCGTGAGCATCACCGACCCTATGAGTCACACCGAATCCTATGCCTACGACGACGCAAATGACCTCGTGAGCGCAACAGACCCATTGGGGGGCGTCACGAAGTACACATATGATTCCGCGCATCATGTCACGCAAATCACCCTGCCCAACGGGAACACGCTGCTCCAGAATGCCTACGATTCAGAGGGACGGGTGACCTCGCAAACGAACGGGCGCGGTTTCACTTGGCAATTTGCCTATAACTCGCCCACGAGCGGACAAACGACGATCACCGACGCACGCGGTTCGAAGACTGTCCACGCGTATGACGGTTCCTTGCGCATCGTGAGTGTCACGGACGCACTCGGCCACACCACGAGCTACACGTACGATTCCAGCAACGACCGGACTAGCGTCACGAACCAGAACGGCAACACCACCAGCTTCTCCTATGACGCGAACGGGAACGTAACGGGCATTTCCGATCCGCTGTCGAAAAGCACCGCCTTCACCTATGATGCGGAGAACGACCTCCTCACGGTGGCGAATCCCAACGGCAAGACCACGGCCTTCTCCTACGATTCGAACGGAAATCTGACCGGCATTCAGGACGCCCTCGGCGACAAAACCGCTCTCGCCTACGACTCGTTCGGAGAATTGATTTCGAGAACGGATGCTTCGGGCAATAGCACCCAGTTCAGCTACAACGGAACCGGCGACCTCACTGGCATCACGGACGCGCTCGGCAATGCGACCAAGCTCGCCTATGACGGCGACGGGGAGCGCGTCTCCGTCATAGACCCGAATCACCATACGGCAACTTCTGTGTACGACGCGCTGGGCCGCTTGAAGAAGGTGTCCGATCCTCTCGGGGATGCGACCAATTTGTCGTACGACGGAGCCGGAAACCTTCTCTCGGTCACCGACGCAAACGGGCACACGACGACTTACACTTACGATGCGACCAGTGACCTTGAGAAAGTCACCGACGCTCTTGGCCACGTGACAAAGTACGCATACGACCAAGACAACAACCGGGTGGCGTTTACCAACGCCAAGGGGAATACGACCACATACCAATATGACGCTTTGAACCGACTCGTTGGTACGGTCGATCCGCTCGCCTATGCGACGGCCTACAGCTATGATCCTGCGGGTAACCTCGTGGCCCTGACCGATGCGAAGAGGCAGACGAACCGTTTCACGTATGATGCGCTGAATCGGTTGCTTGCGGTTGCCTACGCCGATCACAAGAACGTGGCATACAGCTACGATGCTGACAGCAACCGCACGAGCATGGTCGATTGGACAGGAACTATCTCGTACAAGTATGACGACTTGGATCGGCTGATCTCCGTGGCTTTTCCGGGAAACAAGACTGTCTCCTACGCCTATGATCCCGACAGCCGCCGCGCATCTATCACCTATCCTGACGGGCAATCGGTTGCCTACAATTACGACGGCGACGAGCGGCTTTCAACAGTGACCGATTGGCTATCGCATGTTACCCAATACGCCTACGATCCAGTCGGCAATCTCGTAAAAACCCAATACCCCAACAAGGCGCATATCGATTACGCCTACGACGCGGCCAATCGCCTGATGGCGGTAGTGAACGCCACGGTGGGAGCGCCGCCGTTGGCCTTCCAGTACACGCTGGATGCGGTTGGCAATCGCACGATGGTGCAAGATGCCGGGATTCCTACGGTCTACGGATATGACGCGCTCAACCAGTTAACAAGCGCCCGATGGTGGTTCTATAAGGCAACATGGTCGTATGATTCCGTCGGGAACCGGCTGCGTGAGGTTTCTCCGTTTGGTGCAACCAACTACACGTATGACGCCTCGGATCGTCTTCTCAAATCCGGTTCGCGCACGTTTACCTACGACGCCGATGGCAATCAAACTTCCGTTACAGACGGATGGAGGCGCATCCGCCAAACTTTTACCTTTGACGCGGCGAACCGTCTGATTGCTGTCGATGGCTTCCGGGACAGTTCCTTTGTCTACGATGGGGATGGTAATCGAGTAAGGCAATCTGTTGATGGCCGTGCCCACAGCTACGTGAACGACGTTGCCGCAGGCCTTCCCGTCGTGCTTCAGGATACCGACGCTGATGGGGACTCCTCCAGCAGCTATGTCTACGGCACGAATCTCATTGAAAAACTTCACCGCCATTCCAATGACTTTTACCAATACGATGGACTTGGCAGCGTGGTCCAGCTTACCAATTCTGCCGGGAGGCCGGAACTGTCGTACTTTTATGACGCCTGGGGAAACTCCGTTCTCCCCGCACCGCCAACCAATCCATTTCGGTTTGCGGGACAGGCATTGGACGCTGCTACAGGACTGTACTACATGAGGGCCAGATATTACGACTCCACTTCCGGAAGGATGATCTCCCATGATTTGATTTCGGGAAGCAGAACGTTACCACTTACTCTGAACTCATACGCCTATGTGCTCAATAATCCAGTGCGAAATATCGATCCATCCGGCCTTACTGCGTTGGATATTGCCAATGTAGGATTTGCAAACAACATTTTCGACAACTGGGGAACGATCGCGCAGTCATGGGCTAAAACTGCGGTTTCTGGAGTGGTCAACTTTGCTTCCACAGCAATAGGTCTGCTCCAAGTTAAGACTCAGCAACTTCAAGTTCAAGCCAATCGCGATCTGCCGTCGGAAACGAGGGCAGCGGTTAACTGGTACGAAATAAACGGCGGTACCCCAATGCAAGCGTTTGATTACGTGCTTGGGTACGGAGTATTTGGGGGGTGGTCGGCGGAACAGCAAGTACAGTTTGAAGCCTTGTTCAACCAGGATTTGGTGCATGACAAACTCCAGCCCGTGAGCTTTTAATCGTAACAGAAGCTTGCAAGCAGAGAATTGAATGCTCCTGGATCTATGCTATCGGAGGCATTACTCATTTTAATAAAGGTACTCTCATTCTTATTAGCGTTATCTGATCCCTCCTGTTTGTACGGTACTACTACAACTGTTTCGTTAGCAAGATCGGTATAGCGGATTGATTCGAGCCCGGCTACGACTTCGCGTTTGTATGGCTTACTAAGATTGTCAATGACTGTTTGCTGGCTAAGACCTAGGTGGGTCAAATAAATACTATGTGGCAGCGATGTTACGTTTGTGAAAGTAATATCCTTGGTGCCATCCTTTGCATCTTGCACAAACGCTTGTTCTTGTTCAATTGTACTGGCGGTGACCACTATTTCGTCCGTGTTAGCGGGCGACCAATCTTGTCCTTGATAAGTTGAAGATGCGCTTAGGAATTGCATCAAATCTGTCGCAAGGCGATATCCAGAGGGAACGACGAAACCGAAACCGAGTCTCGTGTCATGGTAAAATGCCAAGGTTGACGACTGGCAAACTTCCGATGATCGAGTCGGCGTTAGGATATTCCGACTCTGTCCCCAGATCAAGGACAGGCCACCGACACCTAAGGCGATCAAGATTATGAGGGTCAATAAGAGGTACAACCGGGTTCGAGAGAAATAGGCACGAGGACTTCCAAGATTTTTTTCGGGAATCTTTTCCATACGTAAATGTGATCGATTAGCGCCCTTTCATTAAAGCATCAGGGTTTGCGATGTCAAGCCTGCGTTGGGATGAGGATTCTCGCCAAAATCCCACGGTTGTTTCTATTCAGTTCTGACAGTTCGCCGCAGGGAGGTTCTCAGAGGAAGTCACAGCTACAATTTCGACTACAGTGATGTAGCGGCAAAAAGCAGATGCGTGGCTGGAATTGTGAAAAGCATAAGCGCGTAGTAGGCAAAGGTAACAGAAAGGTTGACTGCCGCGCCTAGCATATCTTGAAGATAGTGTTCAATCCACCCGATGAGAACCATCAAAACAAGTAAATCGACTGTCGCTGCAACGACTCGATGAATAATCGTCACGCTGCTTGGCTGATCTCGCGGTGACAATTCAATTTGATTCGTATCGGTTGTAGGACCTGTCATGTATGAATCAATTGATTTTATACCTTAAGAGTAGCATGAGGTGTTCTAGCGTCAAGCGAATGACATGGCTCTGCGCAGCAAACCGATGCTGGGCCGTTGCTCCTATCTGGCATCGAGGAGACTCATCCTTTCGAGGGAATGTTGTGGCCTCCGTGTTGAATGCTGTTGCCCTAAACTAGGTGGGCATTTGAGGCTCCTTCCGCTACAAATTCGACTACACCCGCCGAAATATTCTGCATGATTTGAGATTCAAGAAAGCGGGGAGCCGAAGCTCCCCCCAATTCTATTGCACGTCCAGCCCGGGATAGAAGTGCTTATTCAAGGCTCTTATTCCCAGCACCGGATGGACTTCGATGATCCAGTATTCCCGCTTCTGGAAATCCAGCTCACGGGGACCCAGCCGACGACCCACCCGGAAAGCGGCCTCCGGATATTCGCCGTATTGCACGAAATCTTTGAGCCGCTTCATGAACGTGCTGTATGCCATGTCGTAGAATCCGGCAACTTCTTTTGCTGGTAAGTAACTACGACCATTTGTTTTCTCCATCGCCGACAACTCGGCGACAGGCCATTTAGCTGCGAATCGATCAACCATTGGATTGCTCCAACAGAAGATTTCTTCTTGGCCAAAGAGCGGAAGGCCATACTCTTTAGCCCTACCCGAGAACCTGGCACCGACTGGTTACGGTCGCTTCAGACCCGAAGGTGGGCGAAGATAAGAATGGTAAAGTTTCAGAGCCGCCCTCCCCTCTATGTGAGATAAGCGAGCCTCCCATTCAAAATTGTAGAGCGCAGATTCTCCAGATTCTCGCAATTCTCAAATCCATTTCCGAATCAAGAGAAGAGAGAGACAATTTGCCAGGGAGTTGATAATTTATGTCATCATGCATTGCAAGCAACCCTGCAGATACGGCACAACGGCCAAGAGTGCTGCTTGTTGATGCCGACCAAACCCACGCCGAACGCGTACGTGAGCTTCTTCACTTGTGTGCGCTCGAGGCCGATGTGTGCCCCGGCCATGAGGATGCCTTTGTGCGCTTGCAGCAAGCAAGTTCCGATTTTGAACTCGTGATCCTTAATGTTTCGAACGATTCGCTGCCATGGTGCACAATTCTCGCGAAACTTCAAGCGGCGTGTCTTCAATCAGGAGTCTATCCGTCGCCATTCTTCCTTTGCATTTCGAGCACAAGGCGGCCATCCGAGTTTGAGTTGCGAATTGAACGATTGGGAGCACGCTATGTACACGAAGGATAGCTTGACGCCTGTCTTGGAGAAAGTTGGCCTGCTCATCACGGAACGGAGGTATCTTCACTCAGCAGGGCCACATTTTCGCATTGTGCATCGCTTTCGGATGCCAGGGAGCGACTGCCTGCCCGGTGAAGAAATCATTGCGGTATTCCTCGTGTATCGCGGACGCGAATATCAATTGCGGCTTTCCTTGGCACAGCTTCTTATTTTTGATTTTCTCGCGAGGCATTCCCGTATTGCCCAAAGTGCTCGCCAGATTGAGTTGGGCATTCGCGCCCATGACTTTTATCGGCTCCATGGGAAGAACGCAAACGGGCGCGCAGCCCTCACCCGTCGGATCCCCCGATCCTCCATCAAGGTGCACGTCAGGCGCCTGCATCATGCACTTGGACTGGTCTTTCAAGAAGCAGGACTGTGCATCGACGCGGACGACGTGCTGACTGCGCAAACCGTTGGAAACGGAATTGCCTTTCGGCTGAGAGCGACTTGCAGTTGGGCCCATATCGATCTCACCTCCCCGAACTGTCAACCGTTGCGGGGCGGGAACGCTCGAATTCCGGAACGTTGCGCAGCGCAGAATAGCACACAATCGTAGCGCCAACCTTCGCGAAATATGCTTCCCAGAAATCATGCAAACTCTGCCAGTAGCCAATCGACTCACCCGCCCCATCAACGCCTTCGGCGTACACATCCACACCATGTAGGTCCGCAAATAACTTGTTGTTCGTGACCTGGTGCATCGCCGCAGTGGTCTGCACCATGGACAGGCGCTCAAGATTAAGAACGCGAGTCGCCTGCCTCATGTCGGAGAGAACGAAGAGAATCTTCCGGCGGTCGGCTGACGATTCATGGAACACTTCTGATGCGACAAATAAAGCCCCCAGGATATCGGTCTCTCTATAGCTCGGCGCGAGTTGTGCGGAACGTTCCTGCCACGCGTGCGCGAGTGCTGCATGGCCCCTTGCAAGGCGTTCCTTGAAGTAGCCTTCATTACCTGTGAGTTCCCCCGAAAAGATGACGTAAGGAGTAGCGAAGCTGTCGTCCGTAATGCCAATGACCGTGACCTTCGCCCCGGCAGGCAGTGCCCCCATGATATTGGTGACGCTGGCCACATTCTTGTCGAACTCCGCCTTACTATCGTGACCTTTCACGGCTACGGATTGTGAGAGGTCGAGCAGTACGACGAGATCCACACGCTCTTCGGCATGTGCCTGGCGATGCGCGAGAACGCCGAGGGAGAGCGCGAAGAGTAAAAGCTTTTGAAGCGCTCCGCGCTTTACCCCGTTTAGGAGTGTCCGGTAGAAATCTCGCCAAAACTCGTGTTCGAACGCGGCCCCCGCATTTTCGAGCGCCCACACTTCGTGCCCCTGCACGATCATGCGTTCCCGTACGGCGGCAAGTTCGCGCCGGAGTGCTATGGCGTCTTCACCCGAAGCGGAGGACAACTGGACTGCCTCATGGAGCGCGATCCCCGCGCCAATCTCAATAGCGAACGCCAGGAACGCCATCACGAGACGCAAGAGGCCAAGGGTGCGGACATAGAACGTGTTCTCCGCCGGAGGTGCCGGAGAAGCCTCGGCGTTATCAATCACGGCCGACGGGGTGTTCGTCATCTGTTGCGCAAGAAGGTCTCCGCGAATCTCGGCAAGCAGGATGAGGCTTACGATAGCGGAGATGCCGGCGACGGTCGTGAGCACATTTACGAGTCGCGGACTCGCCCACCGCTCGAGGATGCGATCCACGAGAAACGGCGTCACAATCGCGATGCCGAAGCAATAGAGCCAGGCTTTCCATCCGAGTTGGTACGGATCGAAGGCGAGGACCGAAAAGATGAAGGCGGCAATGGTGAGGAGAGCGGCGATCAAATAGCGGAAGATAGCCTTGCGCCTGCGCAACCGAACGTCTCCTGGCGGCGGCGCTTGGTAGATGCGCGCTTGGAGGTCCTGCTCTTGCTCGCGCAGTTGACCCACTCGTGCGCGCAATGCAAGAATCGCAGGTCGATTCACCGTTTCGATCCGCTGGCGCTCAGATGCGCAATAACTGGCGCTATGGCGGTCAACGTGAACTGCCGCCTCCGTTCCGATGACTTCGCCGGTTCCGTGTTGATTATGAGCCTCGTTCATAGTGTTCTCCCATGAATAGTTGTCTACTCATGCTTTAGTTGCGGCCTGTTTTCAGGAGGCCAAGACAAAATTGGGGAAGTCCTCGAACACCCAGTTATTTTTGAGGGTGTGATAGATGACTCCCAGGAAT
>JAJYSV010000130.1 GCA_021793405.1 Acidobacteriota bacterium | reverse complement strand
CTCCGCCGTGCGATACACCCGCTTCGCCCGGCCACCATCCACACCAACTTCAATCGCATCGCTCACAAACAGATCGTCGCCCACGCACACGCTTATGTCCATACGGCGAGAGCCGGACGCTTACGAACTGGCAGAGTCTGAACAATTGTCGGCGGAGATGAGCTTGAGCTGCAACTCACGGATTTGGCGCAAATTTTGGGTTTGACGCACTTGGCGGATCGCCAAGCCCGAGCGACACGAACGGGTTCAAAATCCGCTGTTTGAAGGCGGTCTGGATTACTCGCCGAAATCCGGCTTTTTGAACCGCTGCAAGTCGTCTATTTTCAATGAAATAAAGACCGTCGACCTTCGAAAGAAAATTATGGTGGAGGCGGCGGGAGTCGGATTAAAGACCCGCGTTGATTCTACGCAAGTTACAGATTTTAAAGCACTCACGAAACGCTGAAAACGGCCAATACGCGGTTTCCAGGTACACCAGAGGTACGCGGGATTCGGCAATCTTCTCGGGTGCACCTTCGCGATCCCAATCAGGATACGGACGAAGCGCGCGGGAGAAACATCGTGACTCCCTTGCCTGCGGGGCCACCGGGCAAGTGGTCAGCATCAGAATTGCCGAGTTTCCCGGTCTTGCGCAGTCAAATCCCTGTCTACTTCGCTTGAGGCTCATCCGCGGTTTTGAAGAATTTCAAAATGGCGGCAATCTGGTAGTTGGTGAGATCCGTGAAGCTTGGCATCTTGCCTACCCCACCTTTGATTGTCTCGGACATTTCCTAGCCGGTGAATCGCTTGCTAACGCACGTATCCCCTTGCCGGTGCAGTTTAACAGCACGGCGGTGGATCCAGATTCTTAGCAATGACAAAACATCAAGAAAGATGTAGTATTGTGCAATGGCCCAGTCTCACAGAGAGGCGTCGCGGCGGCTCTTCGATCTCGCCGAGCAACAGCAAGGCTTCTTCACTGCGAAGCAGGCCAAGGCGGCCGGATTCGCCGAAAATACACACCCCTACCATGTGCAGGCCGGGAACTGGATCCGCGAGCACCGCGGCATCTACCGCCTGACGCTGTACCCGGCGCCGGATCGACCCGATCTTGTACTTTGGTCGCTCTGGTCCCGGAACCGGAAGGAAGAGGTCGATGGTGTCTATAGTCATCAGACGGCGCTGAGCCTCTATGAGCTGTCCGACCTGAACCCGGCCAAGCTACATATGACCGTTCCGACGACCTTCCGGCGTAACAGCGATATCCCTGGCATTGTCGTGCTCCATTATAGCGACCTGCTCAAGAACGAAATACAGGCCGGACCTGGCTACAAATACACTCGGCCGCTGCGAACGATTCTTGACCTGATAGAGGCCGGCACGGTCGAGCGGACGTTTATACGTCAGGCGCTGCGGCAGGCTGTTGACCGCGGGCTGATTGCCCGCCAGCAACTTCGGACCGCACAACTGAGCGAGACGGCGCGCAAGATGGTCGAAGATGCACTGCGGCGGGCCGCATAATGGCGATTCCGAGAGCATATGCGACGGCGGGAGCCTTCCGCAGAGCCCTGGAAGAACGTCTGAAGAGCATGTCCCAGACCGAACAGATCGATATCAATCGCCTCAGACGTCAGGTATCCTTCGATCGTTTGCTGGCGAGGCTATTCCGGGAAGACCCGGCGCCCTGGGCGTTGAAGGGCGGTTATGCACTGGAACTCCGCTTCAAATCCGCTCGATCCACAATCGATATCGATCTGACCTTGCAGCGCGTCGTGGGGACCGTGGAAGGCAGCGGTCCAGTCCGAGCGATACGAGAGATGTTGCAGGCGATGGCTGATGTCTCCTTCGATGATTGGTTCGAGTACACGATTGGACCGCCCGTTATGGATATAACTGCGGCCCCGTACGGCGGCGCTCGCTATTCGGTCGAGACGCGTATGGATGGGAGGATCTTCGCCCGGTTTCATCTCGACGCAGGCGTTGGTGATGTGGTGATACAGCCTCTCGAAACCGCCGAGTGCCATGACTGGCTCGGGTTTGCAGGAATCGAGAGGCCACGTGTACGGATGATCTCTCGGGAACAGCAGTTTGCCGAGAAGATTCACGCTTACACGTTTCCGAGAAACTCGCCGAATAGCCGGGTGAAGGATTTGGTCGATCTGGCTCTTCTGATCGCAGACAACCAACTTGACCGGCAGAGGGTAATCGACGCATTGCATTTGACCTTTGATCGAAGGGGGACTCACGCTTTGCCAACAAGCTTGAGCGTACCGCCGCCGGAATGGCAAACGCCCTTCCGGGCGCTCGCTGAAGAATGTGGGCTGCAAGCGGACATTGCTGTTGTCTTCGATAATGTGCGCAAGTTTCTCGAAAACGTTCTGGTAGGCGGCATGGAGCAGTGAGCCGAAGATGGCAAGCAGAAGTTCAGAGTCGGTTTCAATCGAGCAATGTGAAGAGGAGAACCAGCGGCTGCGGGAAGAGAATTCTAGTCTGCGCCGTGTTCTGGACGCTCACGGCATCCCTGTTCCACAGTTCGTACCAGACGATGCACGTCCGGTTCAAACGATCACACCAGCGGCAGTGGAAAACAAGGAGGAACGCGCTCGCAAACGGATCGCGCTCTTCCGGAGCCTGTTTCGCGGGAGAGAAGATGTCTATGCACGGCGATGGGATAATCCCGACGGCCGGTCTGGATATTCACCAGCGGCGCTAAAGGATTGGAAAGCCATCAATTCAAGCAGGCCGGAAGATCGGAAGAAGGTCGATCGGAATACACGGAAATCCCTCCCGTTGAGCGACGTGGTTATTGAGAATCATCTCCTCGGAAAAGAGACTATTGGCATTTACCCTCTACTTCCCGACGAGACCTGCTGGTTTCTCGCCGTGGACTTCGATAAAAAAACATGGACTGAGGACTCCCGCGCGTTTCTCGATACATGCCAGGAGTTGAACGTGCCAGCGGCCCTGGAGCGCTCGCGCTCTGGAAATGGTGGCCATGTTTGGATCTTCTTTGAACATGCGATTCCGGCAAATACCGCACGCAAACTTGGATGCGTGGTTCTGACGCGGACTATGGAACGCCGGCATCAACTAGGCCTCGATTCCTATGACCGCTTCTTCCCAAACCAGGACACGATGCCCAAAGGCGGGTTCGGAAACCTGATTGCGCTTCCCTTGCAGTTTGCACCGCGCAAGACGGACAATAGTGTTTTCATCGATGCCAACATCCGTCCGTATCCGGACCAGTGGGGGTTTCTTTCTACGATTCGACGGATGTCTACCACAGCCGCGGAAGAAGTCATCGCCGATGCCCAACGCAATGGAGATCTGATCGGGGTTCGCATCAGTATTGCCGATGACGAAGATGCCCAAGATCCCTGGACATTGCCACCTTCACGAAGGCGGATGGAGCGGCCGATTGAGGGGCCACTCCCTGAAACGGTGCAGATCGTCCGCGCGAATCTTCTTTACGTGGAAAAGCAGGGCCTGCCACCGGCCATATTGAATCGTCTGCTCAGGCTGGCGGCATTCCAGAACCCGGAGTTTTACAAGTCGCAGGCGATGCGGCTTCCAACATATGCCAAACCGCGCGTGATCGCGTGCGGCCAGGATTTTCCCCAGCACATTGCCGTACCGCGCGGGTGTCTGACAGAGGTAATGGCCCTTTTGCAGGCGCACAAGATCCGGCCCGAAGTTCGGGACGAACGGTTCGCAGGCACACCTATCACAGTGGATTTCGATGGTCAGCTTCGGCCCGTCCAAGAGGAGGCTGTCGCAGGGATCAGCGTCCACGACGAGGGAATTCTCTGCGCCCCGACGGCTTTTGGGAAGACTGCCGTAGCAGCATGGCTGATTTCAAAGCGCAAGGTCAATACTTTGATTCTGGTTCATCGGCAACAACTACTCGATCAATGGCAGGAACGGCTGGCGATGTTCCTGAATATGCCCGCAGTCTCGATTGGGCATATCGGCGGCGGAAAGATGCACCGGACAGGGCGTATCGATGTCGCGGTCATTCAGAGCCTCTATCAGAAAGAAGCCGTAAAGGACTTTGTTGCTGAATACGGGCAAGTCATCGTCGATGAATGCCACCACATATCTGCGTTTACGTTTGAGCAGGTGATGAAGCAGGTGAAAGCAAAATATGTCGTTGGCCTGACCGCTACCCCGACGAGAAAAGATGGACACCATCCAATTATCTATATGCAGTGTGGCCCTGTCCGGTTCAGCATGAGCGCCAAGGCAATGGCGGAAATGAACCCTTTCGAACATAGGGTGGTTCCCCGTCACACGGATTTCCGGATCCCGCCCGATCTCACCGAAGTGACGATTCAGGATGTCTACAGTGCACTGTCGAATGATGCGTTGCGCAATGCAATGATCGCCGACGACATCGTACGTGCCATCGAGTCAGGACGTTCGCCCCTGCTCCTGACTGGCAGGACGGAGCATCTACAGTATTTCGCAGCCAGACTCAGTGGCGCCGCCCAACACGTTTTTGTTTTGAAGGGCGGCATGGGCAAGAAGCAGCGCCGGCTCGCCGCAGAGGCTATGGCGGCTGCGACAGACAACGAATCGCGTGTGATTCTGGCGACAGGAAGCTATATCGGCGAAGGATTCGACGATGCGCGCCTGGACACATTGTTTCTTGCCATGCCTATCTCCTGGAAGGGGACACTGCAGCAATATGCTGGCCGCCTCCATCGTCTCCACGACAACAAGCGCGTCGTACAAGTCTATGATTACATCGACAACGGGGTCCCGATGCTGGCAAGAATGTACGAGCGCAGATTAAGGGGCTACAGCGCAATTGGGTACGCAATCGACCAGGCGACTGACCGGCTGTCTTTTCTTTAAGTCTCACACCCGTAACCAAACCGTTTTCCACGCCATCCCAGCTCCTGCTCACGTCGTCTGATTCGGACCTTCTACCAGGGCATGGACTTTACCACTGGTTGCACGGTGACGAACTTCTTCTGGGTTGATGCCGGTCAACTCTGGTTCTCCGGAGTGGCAGGTGCGCTCACGGATTGTCCGAGCACGTTCAGCAGAGCCGATAACGCGCTGGTGAGCCGCTCCTGGGTCACTGAATCAGGTAGAGGAATG
>JAJYSV010000057.1 GCA_021793405.1 Acidobacteriota bacterium | reverse complement strand
CCCAAAAATCGTACCTTTTCCTTCATGACCGGTTCCTCTCCGCTTGTGGCTCTGAACTGTGCTTCCTTCCAGAATCACAGCCTAACCCACGGTCAGCGCACTGGGCCGGTCACTCCATTTTGACTAGATAAATCGAAGGGAGACGCGAAACATCGCTAGAAGGCCACAATTCGTGTAAAGTTCCCATGGAACGGGAGGCTTCTGTTGACCAGGAGTTCCTCGGGCAGCCCATATTTTGTACCTGATTTTCCCGTTAGTGTAACCGTGGCGGCTAAAGGGGAGATTAAGAGCGCGGATGTGTCAAACACCCAGGCCGCGAGGCCATGCATAAGCATAACCTCGCGGTGCGAGTATAAGGCGGGGATTCGTTCAGCGACGCAGCACGCCAAATAAATTCCCTAATCTTCTGCGGTTTTGGCGAGCTTATTCCGAATTTAATCACGCGGCTCTCCTCGGCGAACGGGATCCGGCTTCCCTCTCGGCCAACCACCCGGCGAGAATGTGTGGATCAAACAAATATCCCTTGCCGATGCGGATTGCGCTGATTTTGCCTGCTCTTACCCAAGCACATAGAGTCGTTCTCCTTACGCTGATCAGCTGCATGACCTCCCGGGTGCTCAGATATCTCTCCATCTGCCTCAACTCGTCAATCAGTTCCATTCTGGTCTCCCCCATAGCGCCCTTCTCGTTTAGGCACTGAAAGGTAATACCGTTCTTGGAAAGTCGTGCAAGATTTGGCCGAGTTATTTTTATTTTTTGTTCCGTATCCACTTCCTGGATCAGATCGACGACTTGTAATCTTGGATCGGTTTAAATTGCCTCACAAAGGAGATCTACAACGCCCAAATGAAAAGAGCGGAATGTTTTTTTGTTGCTTTGTTTACGTCCGAGCAGGCCCCCCGGACAATAGCGCAGCGAAGCTGCCATTTACTTGGGTGCGCGTCCGCGCCGATCTCAAATCAGCTACGGCAAGATAACGGAGGGTGGTTGCGAGATCGGAGTGTCCGAGCCAAGTCTGGATCGTGCGAGGGCTGACCCCGGCTTCACTGTGGAAAGTGGCAAATGTCCTTCGAAATTTATGTAGGCCCCATTCCCCGCAGATCGGATGCGTTGCACAAGTTCTCGTGGCCTTCATCTTTCCAGTCCTCGACTTCTTTGGTTTGCGAATACACTCCTGACAGTTCAGTCCGGCCCGGAACGCGATCTGCTGGAGGATGCGAAGAAAATGTCCATTTGGTTTGCCGTTTGGCCCCGGGAATACCAACAACGATTTACTCTCGCTTTTCCGTCGGGTTAACGCCTCGATGAGCGAATCTGGCACGGGTACGGAGCGCTCTTCTTTATCCTTGACTCGGAAACCAAACTCGGGTTTCGACATTACGGTGATCACCTTGCCCTTGAAATCGACATTTCTCCAGGTGCAATGCATCACCTCCTGCTCACGGAATCCTGTGCCGAGGAAAAATTCGAAAAGAAGACGCTCCTCGGAATCGGCGACGTCAAACAATGCCTTGAGCTGGTCGGCGTCGTAGGCGCTGGGGGCTTTCTCGTCGTATTTGGGCTTGTCGGAGTGCGCCAACAACCCCGTGATTTTATTTGCCCGCAGGAGAGTACCAATCCGCGCAAGGTGATTATGTATGGTGCGCTGCCCTAGCCCACAGTTTTGTAACTCGGACATATGGCCGAGCAGATCTTCGCGGGTGATGGCCTGGATGGATTTCTTTGGATACCGCGAGCCAAACAGAGTGAGGATGTGCTCGCAGGCTGCAATCGTCTTCGGCGAGCGAAACCGGCGAGCCTCCCCCATATACGCGGCGATGGCCTCCGTCAGCAGCATCTCCCTTGGAACAAGGATCGGTAGTGAGGCTTCGGATTTTGGGAGAGGCTCTGGCGATTCCAGCGATCGAGAACCGTTTTGTATCCCCCGCCCCAGAGCCGCACCGTGCAGATCATGCTCCGTGTTACGGAGGGCGGCAAGGGCTCTGTCCGGGTCTCGGCCAACGGCCTGCCAGACGCGCTTGCCATTGCGCAGAAATCTCAGATAGTAGGTAGCGCCGGGATAATGCTCCGGCTTTCCAGCGACCAAAGCATGTCCGACACGCAGGGTATGATTCCTGTTCCAGGCCGGTTCAAGGAAAGAATGGCGTCCATCAGGCAGACGGACTCGGATATAAAGACGTACCTTAAACGCTCGCACGCAGTGCTCCATTGTGAGTAATACCCACAGGGAGCGATTCCAAACGTTTATCTTTTATTTTTCTGAGATCGTCAAAAGTGTCACACAATGTGTAACACGGTGATCTCGGAGTTGATTCCAAACACCTTAGAAGGGTCTGGCGGAGAGGGAGGGATTCGAACCCCCGATAGCCTTGCGACTATGTCTGATTTCGAGTCAGGTGCATTCAACCGGGCTCTGCCACCTCTCCGTATTTTAACTCGCTTTATTTCTTATGTTTACAGGTTTGCTTTGCTGGCCTCGTTTTGCCCGAATTGCTCCGGTGTCCGATTTGGTGTCCGTTCCGTTTTCAGGCATCACCAGACGATCCACTGCCGAAGCCTGGTGTTCTGGGGCGAGATGGGAGTAGCGCATGACCATCTGGAGCGTCCTGTGTCCGAGCAGTTCTGCCACCGTCCGCAGATCCACCCCGGCCATTACGAGTCTACTGGCAAAGGTATGCCGGTTGCAATGCCACGTATAGCCCTCGATCTTCGCCTCTTCGAGAGCGGTCGGAAACCAGCCGCGCGATCCCTGCAACGCGCCTCCGCTCCAGATGGAGGAAAAGACAGGCACCCCATCGGACGGCTTGCGTCCGCCTCGCATTTGTTCGAGCGCTGCCAGGGCGACCGCATTCAGAGGGATCGTGCGCGGATGCCCGTTCTTGGTTTTCGGAAGATAAATCTGACGACGCTCGAAGCTTACCTGGTTCCAGTGAAGGCTGTACTGCTCCCCCATTCGCATCCCGGTATGGATGGAGAGTAATAAATGGGGCAGGAATTCGGGAAATCGGCGCTCGATGGCAGCGCGCAGGCGGGCCTCTTCCGCTTCCGAGAGAAATCGAACTCGCCCATTGGCCTCGCTCTTGCGTCGGATGCCCGCAGCCGGGTTGCGCTCAATTTTTTCGTTGTCGATACCCACGCGAAAGATCAGCGAGAATGTCGCTTGCCATCGGTTTCGACTGCTGGCTGCCCAATTTCGTTCCGCTGCCTGTTCCGTCAACCATGCAACAATTTCATTCTTCTTGATGGATTCCGCCGAGCGCGAACCAAAGACGGGCAGCAGTTGGGCGATACGAAGACGGAGTTCGTAGGTCTGCTTTTCGCTGTTCTCAGCCTGGCTGTGCTCCAGAGCGTCCGCACATAGCTCCCGAAACGTCACCGTCTTCAACCGGAGGTTCTCCGGTAGTTTCCTGCCTTCCAGTTTTTGCGTGTGCCGCTTCGCAAGCAGTTTCTCCGCCGCGCTGCGGGTACCGGCTTTTTCGCGGCGCTTGCGCCCCTCGGTATCCGTCCAGCGGACCCACCAGATTCCGCTGCCTTTGGTCCGTTCAAAGATTCCGCGTTTTGTCGCCATGAGGAGTTTTCCTCTCCAAATAGCCTAAACCGCCGGATACTTGAATGCAATAGTCAGGTTCATCCGCAAACGCCACTCATGGAATCGCCATATCTCCCCTGATACCGCTGTATGTCTTTTTGAAATTGCGAAGTCGGAATCGGCTCCAAATACACAATTCTCGCAATTATAAAATACTACAGTTGTAGTATTTTTTTACTATTATGATTAGCCTCCGGTCCAATTTGCGGCGAGCCTTGCTGACACATTATTTCTCTAATCCGTCAGCCCATCTCTATGTCCGCGAACTTGCCGCACTGCTGTGTGTCGAGCCTCGCCAGTCAAGCCGATCTGCGCACGACGCAACTCTACGACCGGAGAAAAGGAATTCTCTCAAGAAATATCGTTGAGAGAATTTCCATAGGATATGAGATGGTTATCGGCTGCCAAAAGGTAGAAGCATCACCTGGCCTGACCATGGCATTTCATGGAAAATATTTCATGAACGATTGTGATCGCCTAATAGCTGTTATTGTCGGGATCGCTTATTTCAGGTTGGACACATCCCTGTACAGCTTCCGTAGATGTTCGTCCGACATGTCGAGGATCGGCTCATACATAAAAGAGTTGAGGTGAATGTTTTCCGGGGTCATCAATACGACCCGGTGCAGCACCTGTATGTTATCGGCTTCTGAGTGAAAACGCTTTGTGAATTCTGAAAGCAATGTCTGAGATTGATTGGCCGTGATTCTGTTGACAAACGCCGCATCCGCGATTTTCGCCACCATAAACTTTTCCGCGCAGAGCCGGATCGCAATCGACAAAACGATTTTGTTCTCGAAATTGATGCCATCGCCTGCTGTGACGCAAACCTCTGCTTGCTCCGCTATCAAATCGGTGATCAACTTTAGTTGATCCGCAGAATAATTCATAGTGCCGAATGTTTTGTTATAGATGACATCTAGCTCCTTCACCGTGATGGTGGAGGAGTCTGCCTTCCAATGAAGCAGCGAGGTCAGCTTAACGAAATCAGGATCGGCATCACCTCGGGTATATTCAACAAGGTTGCGAATGAAGGGTATGCACGCGATCTTCTTCTTCGGCTCGGTATAGAAGTTAGGTTTCCAGTCGTTGACGAATACGTTCTTGATTCCGGTGGCTGGCCTGAGTGTCACGCCTGATGCGCTTTTTTCTGCCATGAGGCAACCGGAATACTTAACGAAACGGCTGTTCACAGTACGAAAGAAGTCGAAATTGTGAGTGAGGATGATCTGCCGGAAGTTTGGCCGCTCGGCGGTATCCAGAAGGTATTGAATGATCGCGTATTTGTTCTTGTAGTCGAAGGAGTCGGCGATGTCATCCACGACCAAAAGTGTTTGCTGTCCTGCCTTCGTGCGCGCTTCGATCTCAAAAATAATGTTGAGGATGTACAGTGCCTTCTTTTCGCCAGTGCTGAGAGCCTGCATCAACGTCGTCTTATCAACGGATGCTGATTCAGTGCCATCCACGAAAGTGAACCCGAGGCTCAGTATGGGTTCTCCGCCGAGGATTACGGCAATTCGGTTCTTCGCTACCAGCTTAAATGGAACAAAGAAACGCTCGTTGAAAATATCAATGACGCGCTCCCATTCAGTACGCTGTTTGCCAGCCTCTTCCTCGATCTCCCGTTTACGCTTTTCCGCAGCCTGGAACTTCTGCAATATATCCTTGTATAAATCTTTTCTCGCTGCGATGTAGGCCTTCAGAATTTCTTCTTTCAACGCGTCGAGGTTGGCGAGGCCCGGCAGCAGGCTCTCGTTGTTTGTCAGGTAGGTATAGAAATCGCGCGCTTGTGCGTTTTTCACAAGAAGCTTTTCGAGATCGCTGTATTTCTTCCGCAGATCGGCATCTTTGCTGATCGTTTCCTTTTCCTTGGCAATCAGCTCCTCAAGCTGCTTTTGGCTGGTGATCTCCAGCGTTTGCGTCGCATTAAGCCTAACAGTGTGCCCGTCCGCAATCTCCAGCAATGGATCGAACACAACATTCTGCTGGAGCTTGCGTCCGCACCATTTTCCAAACAAGACGCGCAGCTTGTGCCGGAGGCTGGCTCTTGCATGGATTGCCCGAAGCGCACCGGACACAACACGCTTCTCTTTGATGGCATGGCCACACGGCATGATTCTTGCACTTCGCCGGACTGCTATCAGATGAAGGTCACCGCGCATGTTGCGAAGACCATCGCTGCCAAGCCCAAGCTGGTACAAATCACCACGGCCTACGGCAAACCAGCCGAAGGCAGCGCGGCAATTCCGCGCAACCAGTACATCGAAATCAAACAAGAGAAGCCGCAGAACAACAAGCAACGCGATTGGCCGGAGTACAAAACCTGCAAGTCCACCACCGAGGCCATCATCACCGAAGGCACGGAGAAAGGCGAACTGCGAAAAATCTGTGCTGACCCGAATTGCCCGATTCACCATCCGAAAAAGCAGAAGCCAACTGCCGATGCCAATTGGAAGGCCGAGCAGGAAAAGCAGCGCCGTGAGGAAGCACTGGCCCAGGCAACGGGCTTGCGCGTGTTGTCTGCGATAGGCGAAGCTGTCCCTGTCCGGCTGATGAAGCGTGACCTGCTGTTTGTAGTCGAGCGGCTGGCAACCATGATCGATGAGCGAAAACTCGCCATCGTCATGCGGCAGCACGGCATTGGCAAATCAAAAGAAACCGATGCGCCAGCGAAATTACTAACAGCCTTCATCCGGAAAACAGAGGAAGGCACACTCGGACGACTGCTGGTAGAGATGGCCATTCTCTCCACGCCGTCACAGACTGACACCGCGAAGGTACTCCGCGATGCCGCCCAGCTTTATAAAGTGGATATCGAAGCGATCACTGCAAAGGTCAAACAGGAGTTCGCCGCGAAGGAAAAAGCCAAGGCCACACAGAGGGCCATAACCAAACCACCATCAAAAGCTGCGAAGAAATCCACCGCAGCATAGACGGCAACACACATTTATACGGGGTCTGCGCCGAGCAGACCCCGTATTTTTTTGACAGCCCGTCGCTTCCCGCCCGCTTGTGAGGCTCCTGCCTACGGCGAGAGCAGCTTTTTTCCGCCCGCCCGACGGGCAGAAACGATACCGAATGATGGAGCCATCAATCAAAACACAGGTTAGATCGAGGGCGTCATAACCGCAGCCTATTCTGAAACTCCAACGCGCGCGGTGAACCCAATCTTCCCAACTGCTCGCAGAGCGGATGCAATGTCGGCTCTGTTGGGTCGAGCACGATAAGTTGCGAAAACATTGTGTGAACCTGATCCAGATCCCAGAGATTGTGGCCATCTTCGTGAGTGAGGAGAGCGGTCAGAAATCGAGCAGTCAGTGCTGGAGCGCGATCAAGCAGTTTCGCTTCTTGCAGGCGATAGTAGAACATGTCACCCTTCACGTTCGGCGGCGGGCCGGCAAGGAGCAATTCCAGAATCTCCGCGTAGTGCGATTCCAGGACAACAGCCCACTCGCACATGGCACCCGACTCCTCCGCGTCGAGAGCAACGGGATTCGCTGTGACCCGAAGCCGCAGATACCGTTCCATCCACCGATCCCAGGCAGACTCTTTCGCTTGGTCATCAGCATCGCGCAAAATCTGCGTGACGCTGCCGACCCAATGCATGCGCTCACGATGTTGCGACAGAGTGAGGAATTTGTTGAGCCAACCATTATCAATGGGGTCGATGGCTCCGAATACCGCGAAACCGGCAGATGGCTGCAGAACATGCGTGATCGTTCGTCCGATGCGCCCGTGATCTCGGGCAGATGACGCAGGTAGGCTGGGATCAAACCCGGCAGCATGGCTTGCGTCCAAGTGCCCCAAACCAAGTATCCGTCCCAGTTCTGTTCTGAATTCCGCGGCGTTGCGGGCATCGCGAGCAGGGGCAAGACATGTTCCGTGTACCAATCCTGGGAGATGTCAGCCAACAACGATGCCTTCGCTGCAACGAGAATTCTGGCGACCTCCGATGCAGGGCCGTTTCCGTTGATCGCAGCTTCAAGAGCTTGCAGGATCGATTGCATGCGAGCCTGCTCCTCCGTGCGGTTGGGCCAGAGGAGCCGGAACGCCTCGAAATAGAAGTCGAGGAGATATCCAGAGGTGCGATTGATCGCAACCGTAACCCAGTTCTCAGCCGCCTCCGGGAGTGGCTGCTCATGAGCAACGCAGGCAGCCCAGACCGCATTCGCTCTCGCGAGGGCCAAGTCGAGCAGATCGACGGGGAGGGCATCTTCCTTCCGCTCAACGGCTCCTTTGAGAAGCGACGATATCTCATACAGCACCGAGTCGTACATCGGTTCGAGACGTTCTACGGTGCCCAGCAACGATCGCCATTCTTCCGGCGTGTGATGGGCGGACCATCCGCGAAGCAGCGCAGACCAGATCTCGGCAGGAACGTCGGCGCGCTCCAATGCCTCGCGAGCGATTCCTTCCGACCATGCAAGGCTCCCAGCAGCCGTGCGGGCAATCTCTTGCAGGAATCCACCCTTGAGGGGCTGACCGAACATGTTCTTGACATCGGCGAGGCGACTGTTCTCCGCAAGAAGTGCTTCGAGATTCATCTCTGCAATTTGCGATGCAGGAATAGGGCTGTCGGGCTCGGCCTGTACTGCACCGCCGCTAATCCAGGAGTTAAAGTCCGGATGCTCGCGTACCTTCCATTGCGGATGTCTCTCTTGAATCGGATGCAGCTTTTCCGTCACCAGCATGCATTCTGGCGCGTGAACATGAAGCCAGGAAAGCAGGTTGAAAAACTCATATCGTTCGTAGTCTTCTCCCTCCGGATTCATTGCAGCTTCTGCCTGCGCCAGAAATTCCGCACGAACGCTCTCGCTGCTAGCACCGTATACCTCAGCCAGCAATGCGAAGGTTTCATTCTTGAGGCCAACGCACTCGAACACACGGTTCAATATGACCCACGAGAGCTTTTCGTCTGGACTCAGCGACGGGTGCCCCGTCATCCCGGCAATCGCCAGACGCTGCAGAATGTGCGCGCCAGACTCGATCCACTGCCCAATCAGACGCGAAGCGAATTTTGGGTCATGCTCGTTGGCCCATTTGAGAACATCGACTCCTGCGTCGATCAAGACCGAGAACCCATTGTGTAAGAAGTCCTGCGTCCGGGAGCTAACAGAACCTCGCGAATAACTGATGGGGTCCCACTTCGGTCCGGCCTTACCGTACATCAACAGCAGCGTTCGCGCTTCTTCAAAAGCCGCCGTCACGATCAGAGCGAGTCCCTTGGCGAAAACATCGAGGTGGGGACGGATTTTCGTCTGGTAGGCGTGACTCATCCAGTGATCCTGGCCGGTCAGCACAACCTCTGCATCCGGCACCGCGGGCTTACCGTCCTCCGGCGGGAAAAACCTACGCTTGAGCTTGAGCCTCGGTGCACTCAGCTTGCGGAAAAGTTGAAGAATTGTGTGTTGATCGGCGGCCACAGTGCAATGGCCGATCATGTAGGCCAGAAAATCTGAATGGGCGTTTGCAGGCATCGTCTCCAGCAAAATCGGCACCCAAAACCGCAGAGGGTCACCGGCAGTAGTGTGCCGATGGAATCCTTGAGCCACAACATGCCACAGGGACTGAGAGAGCGTTTGGTTCTTGCGGCGAACAAGATCGAGCGCAACAGCAAAGTGAGAGATCGCAAACCGTTCGGCAAACCAGAACGCAAGCTCCGCAGATCGCTCATTCAGCATTGCACCAGAAACAAAGATCGCACTGAACTCAGGAAGCTCCGAGATCCACTCCAGCCAACGCGGGTCTTCGGCGTGCCGTGTGAAGTACCGCAGAGTGCTGATGTCGAGCAAAGATTGCTTCAGAAAGTCTTCGTCTTCGAGGCTGAGCGGACGATCCGAGGTAACGAGACCCTTAATCCTCGCCTCAGTCCCGAGAGAGCCGAGATTGGCAATTTCCGCCCACTTGGCGAGGCAGTCTCCCAAGGCTCCGTGTCGAGCTACTGGTGCATCGCGCAACGGATAGTGCACCGGCTGGATGCCCAGGTTCAACCAGTCCGTGTCTGCATTCGGAGAAGTTAACGCGTATCGTCCTGGACCGTTCTCGGCCGCCGAAATACCACGCGCCAGATAGAGCAGAGGTAGATCCTGATGACTGTACCCAATGAACAGTACGACGAACTTCGAGAACAACTGCTGCACAAACCGGCGTGCCCATCCTTGAGTCAGGTAGGCGCGGCCAAAATCCGCGTCCGTTAGCACAAGCTTTTTTGCTTCATCCCGGACGGAACCATGAAGATGCACGATGCCTTTGAAGTCGTCGCCGAGGGGTAGCGCGGGAGCTCGGTAGATTTCCGGAGCGTCTCCAAAAATACTTAGGGTGGCACCCCGAAAGTGATCGTCAAAGTTTGTGGTGACAATCCGGATCGCGCCAGAGCTGCCAAAGAGCCGAACGATTACTTCGTGAAGATGATTCGGGTGGGAAAGAGGATCTGACAAGCGATTCTTGACGCGATCATGAACCACGAGGCCATGTCCCATGAGGCGACCCAAGTAACGATCGACCAGTTCATGGTTTTTGATCGGGTAAGTCGTACCACCAAGTTCCGTAGCCAAGTCGCGGAAGTTTGGGTAATTGGACGGCGCGTCGATCGACACTCCAGCGCCGGCGAACAGAACGAGTTCACCCCGCTTTTGTGTATCAATCACCGCTTGCGGCAGGTCTACTTCATGGAGGCGCATTCAGTTCCGCTCAGACTAATTCTACGGGAATGCCTGTCGTTCCTGAGAAGTTTAAGGGCTGTATCGCCTATTAGCACTCAGCGATAAATTCTTCCGATGGCTGTGCTGCATCAGTCGACGCTTTGCGATTTCCACCCAGTCCATCTCTATATATTGCGCGTTTTCCCGGACTTGGAAGCCGTCTGTTGTCGTGAAGGACGGCCAGCTTGCATTTGCGCTGAGCCAGCCAGCAGTTGTGCCATCGTGCTGGGAGGATTTCCACCATCGAGCATGGAGCGGAAGACCGCATAGGGATCAGTTTTCGATCCGGCCTTGCGCAGAGTGGCCTCATCATTGACCCAGGCATAGACAATTACTTTTTCTTTGCTGGAAAAACGATAGAAGAGGCGATAACGTTCGTGAAACTTGGCGCGAAACCAGTGGCGATTGTCCGCGCCCAGGGTATTGCCCTGGCGGAACTCCGGCGCATTGGGATCGCGGGGAATCAGTTCCAGCATAAAGCGACGGATGGTAGCAAGGAGCTTGGTGGCTGGCTGTTCTTTGTACTCCGCAGGGGCCTTGGCCTGGAGATGCTCCACCTGGGCTGTGAGCTTTTCCAGTTGCTGCTGCATAAGCGGATGCAGGTAGAGCTTCCAGCCATTGGCTTCCATCAGAGCAGGCTTTCTTCTCCCAGTGATTCCTCCGGGGAGACAGAGACACCTTTTAACAGCCGATCCATTCGCTTGGCCAAGTCACGGCCCATCGGCTGAATGCGCTCAGGAGCTTTAGCAATGTCGCTCGCCAAAAAGGCGAGGAAGGCCGCCATCATTGGATCAGCGCGTTCCACCACTGGCTCGGCAACGGAGACGAGCATTCGCCCCGGCGCGATGACCTGGGCCTTGACCTCTCCGGTGAATTCGGGATGACTCTTGAAAAGAGCGCGATCAAAACGAAAGCCGAAGGAGTTTCCCGTGCGCGTCTGTTTGCCGCGATACTCTGTTCCGGCAGGCTTCTCCGAGGTTCGCATCGATTTGGGCTTGGCGGTAGGCATAACCATTCTCCAGAAATAATGTTATCACAATTGTGCTTACGGAATACGCACCCAGAGAACGAGAGCGGCAGAGCGTTCAAGGAAATCGCAATATGAATTGCCTTGCTAACGTATGCGAAAAGCAGGGATAAGATACGCGCCTGGGATTCGTTCATCCAAGGTCGCAAGAACCGCACCATTTGCATTCGCAAGCTGTGCCAGATGCCCATCTGTGGTCTGCCTGGAGGTCTTGACCCACGCTGGAAGATTTGAGATGTCCTGATCGTCTGCGATGAATGAGAACGGTAAAGCAGGCGACTTCTTTATCCGGAGCAAAAGCGTTCGCGCTTGCGCGAGGGTAAGCCCGTAGGCTGACGCTTGGGCCAACACACGTACAAAGCCCAACTCTGTGATGGAACACGTTGCCAGTGGTGGAAATTTCTGAGCGCGCACCCAAGCTGCTACGCGATTGTGAAACTCGTGGTGGGTGAATCCAAGCGCGACGAGCGCATTGACATCAAGCAAATATTTCATGGAAAGTTCGCCAGAATCTCTTCGACATCTTTGCTACTTAACATGGGAGATCCAGCTCCGGCACTGAGAACAGGAAGCCCTGTCACGGGATCGGCGATAATCTTTACCTGACGAGGATGCTTGCGATGTGGAGTCAAAACAATTCGTCCGGCTTCGATGTTGGCATCGAGCGGATCACCGGCGCGAATTCCTAGCCTGCGGCGAAGCGGCCCAGGAAGAACGACCTGACCTTTGGTGGAAACTTTGGTCTCCATAGTAAGACAATCTTACCTTCGATTTTGACACGCTGCAACAATAATGATGCTCAACGATAGAAAATATCGAAGTGGGTATCGAAAGAAAGTATTGGACGCGGAGCCGATACCATCCTACGCTGCAAGCACATGCTGTAGGAGGTGCTGCTTCGATGCGATTCACTTCTCAACAGAAACTCCTCTCTTCCATTCTGAAGATCATTCCCATTGTTCTGGTTCTGATCCTCGCAGCCCCAGCCCATGCGTTACAAATCAGTGGCGGCGATCCGTGGGACAACGCCGTGGGCGTTCTCCAGCAGGCATTCACGTCCACCATTGCGCGTGGCCTGAGTCTGGTCGCCATCGTGATCGGCGGCCTGGGATTTGCTCATGGTGAACCGGGCGCGAAGCGCAATATGTCCGGCATCCTCTTTGGTGTCGGCATGGCTGTCGGCGCGGTCAACTTTCTGAGCTGGCTCTTTGGCGCGTAGCGCGGAGATTGTAATGGAACGTCGCGCCAATCGCGTTTACAGGAGCCTCCATAAGCCGCTCACGGTACTGGGAGTCGAACGCGGAATGCTCTTTACTGTTGCTGTATTGGCTGGCGCAGTCTTCAACCTGATGGGCAGCTTGTTGGCAGCACTGGTTATTTTCGCAGCCGGGTATGTCGCGGCACGCATCGCCACCAATACCGACCCGAGCATTCTGACGATTGTGTTTCGCAGTGAACGATTAAAGACGCGGTATGACGCAGCAAAGTATGAACCTGTTCTGGTCGAGGTCAAAGGTCATGTTTCGGATTAGCCGCATCCTGAAAGACTGGAAAGAAAGTGGCGCACTGCACGCCCACCTGAATCTGTATGGGTTCTGGGACGAGCAAACATTCGTCACCAAGAGCGGAGATCTCGGCGTAGTGTTGCGCGTGCGTGGTATCGACTATGAAAGTCTGGACGCGGAGCATCAGGATTATTCCGTCAAGCGTCTGGAAGCTACGCTCAAAGTTTTTGGTCCGGGCACGCACATCTATCAAATCTTGAGCAAACGCAATCGCCCGGAGATTCCGTTTGCCACCTATGACGATCCAATCGTGGATGCGGCAGTGGAGCAGCGCAGGCAGTTCTTTGAATCCAAACGCGACCGGCTGTTTGAGATCGAGATTCATTATGTAGTGCTGATTGAAGGACGGTATGCGAAGCGCGGGCTGCTCGCGGCACTTAAGTCCCTGCCCACCCAGCCGCGGGCGGCCTACGAGCAGCTCGCCGCATCGCTATCGAAGACCAGCATGAAGACACTGCTGTCTGGGGAGTTGGACGTAGCCAACACAGTCCTGCAACAGAAAGTCCATAGCTTCATTCGCCAGTTGAGCGATATGGTCGAGATTACGCTTCTCCAGAAAGAAGCTGCTTTTCAGGTTTTCTACCGTCTGCTGAACTTTGAGCCGTGGAAGATTGCGAATGCTCGACTGCTGGGGCCGCGCTATCTTGATACCCAGCTCTGCGACTCCAATATCGAAGCCAATCGCGACCATCTGCGTGTTGGTGATTATTACGTCCGCGTTCTCACGATGAAAGATGCTGTCAGCGAGACGCGGCCTTTGCTGCTACGTTCCTTGTTGGAAATCGAAACGAACTTCCATGTCGTTACGGAGTGGATGCCGCTCGATAGCGCGAGGTCACGGAATGAGATCAAAAAGCGCAAGCGGCACTTTAACAACGCAAAATCCTCCATGTTCTCGGCGCTGCAAGACCCGCGCACGGTGAACCCACGCGACGTTCTTTATGACGAATCGCAACAGGCTGACATTGAGAGCCTTGGTTCCGCGTTGGCTACATTGGGTGACGGCCAATCGTTGGGAGAGTTTTCGCTGTCGATCCTTTTGTACGATACGGACAAGGCGGTCATGGATCGAGCCGTCCCGGATTTCGCTCGCGCCTTCACGACGCACGATGGCAGCCTGCATGTTGAAACCTACAATCTGTTGAACGCATTCTTCGCCACGGTTCCAGGCAACTATGCCTTCAATCTTCGCCGGGCGATGCTGTTGAACTCGAACTATGCCGACCTGTCCTTTCTCTTTACCATCCATCCCGGAGAAAAACACAATCCGCATCTGAATGCCGAATATCTGGCCGTTCTGGAGACGGACAATGCCACACCGTACTATCTCAATCTGCACAACCGCGACGTGGCCCACACCCTGGTGCTAGGGTATACCGGGAGCGGCAAGAGTTTTCTGCTGAACTTTCTGGTGCAAAACATGCAGAAATATCGCCCGCTAACCTACATCTTCGATCTGGGTGGCAGCTTTGAGGGACTGACGCGCATCTTTGGCGGCAGCTATCTCAACATCGGTATGGAATCGTGCGATTTCTCCGTGAATCCGTTTTCTTTGGAACCGTCGTCAGAGAATCTGAACTTTCTATATATGCTGTTCCGAGTGCTGATTGAGGGCGGAAAATATCAGCTTTCCTACGGCGAAGAGCAGCAGCTCTATTCCGCCATTGAGCGGCTCTACATTCTTGACCCGGAACAGCGCACGCTCACAAATCTTGCCGATCTTGTCGGGCCACTCAAAGATCGTTTACATCGCTGGGTACGCGGCGGCCAATATGGATACGCCTTCGACAATGCTGTAGACACGCTGACCTTCTCCCGCTTTCAGACCTTCAACTTCGACCAGATGGATGAGCACCCGGATGTACTGGAGCCACTGCTCTTTTACATCCTGCACCGGGCATCGAATGAGATCGCGGATAAGTCGCAGCTTGGCACCTTCAAAGCCTTCCTGTTGGACGAGGCATGGATCTTCCTCAAAAACCGCACTGTTCGGGAGTACATCACGCAGGCACAGAAGACCTGGCGCAAGCTGAATGCCGCCATGATTCTGGCAACGCAATCGGTGGATGAGCTGGCGCGGTCAGAGATGCTGAACATCGTCAATGAAAACTGTCCGACGAAAATCTTCCTCGCCAATCCCGACCTTGACCGCGAATTGTACCGGGAGGGTTTTCATCTGAACGATACAGAGATAGAGATCATCGCTGGCCTGGTGCCGCCGGGACAAATGCTCATCCGCAAACATGATGGATCGAAGAAAGTCCGCTTGCATGTCGATTCTCTGTCCTATTGGATGGCCACCAACAATGCCCGCGACAACATTCTGAAGCAGGATTATTTCAACCGTTTTGGGATTATGGAAGGCTTGCGGCGGCTGGCGAAGGAGTTTCCGTTTGTGGATGGAAAGATTCGGCCACGGAAGGAACGCTCCGTGGCGTGATAACTCAGGAGGTATACCGTGCGAATGACTTGGCCTGTTCTTTTACTCACCCTCACCGTATCTACCGTCAGTCTGGCGGATAGCACAGCCAGAATCGTGGCCTACCACTCGAAGGACATCATCGCCATCCGCGCCAAGGTGAAATACACCACGCTGATCGAATTGCCAGCGAGCGAAAAGATCATCGAGGCAGCCACGGGAGATAAAGATTTCTGGATTATTGATGTGGTGCAGAACTTCTGTTTTCTGCACCCAGCCAAGCCCGGTATCCGGTCGAATCTGAATCTGATTACCGACAAGGGCAACATCTATTCCTTCACGCTGGAGGATGTCAGCAATGAATCGGACGATCCCGACTTGAAGGTCATCGTGCAACCTGCCGACCCGTCGGCGCTCATCAACGCCTCTGGCCCGGCAAAGTTTGTCCCGGCATCGGAAGTCGATGCCCTGCACGCCCAGATGCAGATGGCCCAGGCCCAGGCCGTGCAGGCGGTCGAGACGTATCAAAGCCAATACCCAACCACGCTCAAGTTCGATTACAAATACAAATCCGATCCGCCGTTCAACGTGCAGTCGATCTATCACGACGACAAATTTACCTACATCCAATCCAACGCGCAGGAGAAGTTCACCGTCTATGAAGTAAAGGACGGAGCGCCGAACTATATCAACTATGAGCTGCATGGCAGCACCTACGTCGTTCCAAAGATCGTCGATAAGGGCTATCTCGAAATTGGCAAGAAGCGGATGGAGTTCGAGCGCAAACAGGGACAGTAAAGGTGCGGAGGCGATGAGATGGAAAACGTCCAGGCAAATCCGAATGAAGCCGGTGTAGCCACTAACGCGCCGCAGATCGAGCAGAAAACGCCACAGCCAAAAGGCATTCTGCCGAAAGGGATGCAGGCATATATCTATCTAGGCGTGGCGGTGGTCTTCATTCTGGCGACTTTCATCAGTTCGCAGACGAAGCACAAACAGCCCAATGCAAAACAGGTGGCCGCAGTTCCGCCGCCACTTCTGATTGCGGACGATACGAAGATCGAGGAGTTTGACAAGCAACTACGAAAGCAGCAAGCCGCTGCGGCAGGTCCGGGATTCGCGCCTGCACCAAACACCGGAGCGTATGGCGCTGCCATTCCGCCCGGCACTCCCTCGGAGGGGCAACAACCCGATCCACCGTACTCTGCCAATGGACAGCCACCGTATGGAATGACTCCGCAACCAGGAAATAGTAGCGGCCAACGCGATCCGTTAGTCGATCAGGAACGAGAGATGACATACAAATCGCGCTTTGCCTCGAACCTTGCTTACAGCCAAAGTCGCGGAATCCTGGCTCCAGGCCACGATCCTGAATCGAATTTCGTAGCGGCATCGCAGCCATCTCTCGCGACACCTACATTGCCAGCCTATGGCAACAATCCACTGCCCAGCGCACAGCCTGCGATGCCGACTCCTTCGCAGATGCCGAATGCAATCGGCCGGCCTCTAGCATCGGGTCAGCCGCAACCATCCGTTGCACCGCAAAAATCTGCTGAAGTGCATGTGGATTCTGCGATTGGGCAACCGTATGTTCTCTTCGAGGGAACCGTGATTGAAACCGCCTTGATGAATCGCATTGACGGCGATGCACCCGGCCCGGTGAATGTGCTCGTCACCAACCCTGTGTACTCCCATGACCTCCAACACGTCCTGATTCCAGACGGCACGGTGGTGCTGGGGGAATCGAAGAAAATTGGTTCTGTTGGCTTTGGTCAACAACGTCGCATCGCCATCGTTTTTCATCGCATGATTATGCCAGATGGTTTTTCCGTCGATCTGGATCAGTTCAATGGCCTGGATCAAATTGGGGAAGAAGGCGTGAAAGACAAAGTAAATAACCATTACATGCAGATTTTCGGCGCGTCGATTGCGCTTGGAATTATCTCTGGAGCGGCGGAGGCGACCAACGGCAACGCTGGCCTGTATATGACCGGGCCAGAGGCGTATCAGGCTGGAGTCGCATCGAGTCTTTCGCAATCGGGAGCGGACATTCTCAACCAGTTCCTGAACATTCCACCAACGATCACCATCCGTGAGGGCCACCGGATCAAGGTCTATATCAGCCAGGATTTATTGTTGCCAGCCGTTGAGAACCACACCATGCCACCCAATCTCTAAAAAAGGAAGGGACGTTGCGATGAAAACAATTTATATGTGGATCGTTTTAAGCACCTGTGCATGTGTTGCCACGGGTTGCAGCAGCAAGCAAGCGAAGCAGCCGGATGCAAAGCAGGTCAATCAGGAATATCAGAAAACAATGGACACCATGCGTCAGATGACATCCGGGACTACGGCAACCCTGAATGGTACGGCGAAGCCTGCGAATCAGCCATCATCTGCCAAGAAGCAAAGTCCGTCATCGAACCCGCCTGCAAAAAAGTAAGAGGAGGTTGTCATGCGTTTCACTCGTGCATTGATCCTGACCAGCTTTGCTCTTTTAACGATCCATCCCGCGCAAGCACAATGGGCGGTATTTGACGCAAAAAGCTGGATTCAACTCCAGCAGATGTATACGACGGCCAACGACACCCGCGATCAGATTGTTCGGAGTTACAACCTTGAGTACCAGATGGCATCGTTGCCACAAGGTCTGTACTCCGGCTACCAGCAGCGACTCACTGCATGGACAAACTGGCAGAACCTCTCGGCTGGGAATGCCTATGGCAACACTGGCGGATGGATCAATGCTGCGAACACCGGAACCAGCGCTGCCGCCGGATACACCGCTGCCTCCATCCAAAATTCCCAGTATCCGCAAAATAGCTATGGCTCACTGGATGACGCATCCCAACGGATAATTGCCAGCCAATACGCCACCACGCAGTTGAATGATGGTATTGCGGAGAGCAACCTCGCTACGCTCGGTTCCATCCGCGCCAATGCGCAAACCCAGGCGCAGGCCATCCAGCAACTCCAGGCTGCTACGGCCTCTTCCGATCCCAACCAGCATACGGAGATGTCCACCTTGCAGCGAATCAATCTGGCGACACTCCTGCAACTTCAGGCCCAGCAGCAGGCCAATCAAGTTGCTGCCGCCGCCGCGCTGCAACAGATGCTTGTACAAAAACGCCAGAACGATGCCGTGAAGCAAGCCTTTCAGGATGCGGCAACCTATCAGCAAAACTATCAGAGCACAATGGGGCCGCCGACCAGCGGCCTGACGAACACGTTGAACCAGAGCCACTAGAGATAGAGGTCTGCAATGAACATATTGGACATTCTGAATCAGGCTATAGACACGCTTCTGCAGAACTCCGCGCCGACACTGGACGCTCTTGGCTATCGGCTGTTCATCGGCTTTCTGACCATAATGTTCGTCTGGTTTGGATTGAAGGGCGCATTGTCTTCCGCACAGGGCGGAGCGGGATTGAACTTTGCAGAGCTGGCGGAATTCATCCTAATTGCTTCGTTCGGTTATGCCATGATTCAGTTCTATGCCGACCCACTCCCCGGCATCGGTTATAGCTTTGAGGATTTGATCTCGAAAGAGGCTACCTCGCTCTCCATCACAATTGGCAACGACGGCCTGCAACGAATCAACGATACGCTGAACAATCTGCAAGCACAGCTTGGATCGGGCATCATCGCGACCACCATGAGTTTCTACTACACCCTTGTCCACTACACCATCCAGATATTGCTAGCGATCTTCTCCGCGCTCAGTGTGGCGGTCATCAGCTATGGATTGGTCGCGGCAGCGGTTTGCGGATTGCTGGGGCCGATTTTCATTCCATTCTTTATCGTCCCGAAACTCGATTTTCTTTTCTGGGGATGGCTGCGCGCCTTCATCGGCTTCTCGTTTTATAAGGTCGTGGCGGCGGCCACGCTCAATCTTCTTGGACAGCTCTATGCCAGCTATTACACAACTCTGATTCCACTGGGAGCCGCCGACCTTGTCGCCAAGCTCCCGCTGATTATGTTTTTGATCGTCATCAACATTTATGTCCTCTTGAAAATTTCTGCCATTACGGCTGCCATCCTTTCCGGGTATCCCGGCGGAGGCGGCTTCGATCCAGTTGGCGCAGTCAAGGGACTGCTCTTCCGACCTGCGTAGGAGATGTTGCATGGCAACTGAAACCGTTGACCAAAACAAGATGACAGCGGCGGCCCAGCAATATCTGGAGCAGTACGGCGACCCGCTCGTGACCAACACGTATCTAAAGATCACGATCCTCGTGCTGGCTGTTGTCTGTGTTGGATTGATCGCTGCCATGCTGAAAGAGCAGCGCATCTTTGCCGGGTTCCATCCACTGGTCATTCGCATCAATGATGTGGGTCGTGCCGAGGCCGTGGACTACAACAGTTTTTCCTACAAACCACAGGAGGCGGAGAATCGATATTTTCTCTCTCGTTGGGCGGAGTTGTATTACGGACGCAACCACTCCACACTCCGCCGCGATTTTACCCAGAGCCTGTATTTCCTCAACGGCGACATTCAGAATGCAGTCATCGATCAGGACAAGAAAACGAAGATCATCGACAATTTCCTGACCAACTCCACCGCACCGAATGTGGACATTGAAGTCCACAATGTCGCCATCGAAGATTTGCGGCAAGCGCCATACAAGGCACGAATTGAATTCACCAAGATTTTCTATTCCGTACCTGACCATCAGGAGATGCGCCGGGAGCAGTGGACGGCGAATGTCATCTACCGCTTCCGCAATCAGGTAGCGAGCGATATGCTTCCGATCAACCCGCTCGGCCTGACCATCACCTACTTTCGCGAAGACCAGGCGTTCAAGGAATGAACATGATGCACGATCCGATTCTCCGCGTTCATTGTCAGCTCTCGGCTGATGCTTCCGCATGGCGAGTGCGCTCATTCAGGTGCGGACACGCTGCACATTGTCCGCGAGCAGATGCAGGCCAGCGCTCTGACTTCGCCGGATTGTTTGCGAGAGCATGCATTGCTGACAGCGCGAATATGTTTCCCGTGGCGGCATCTGTGTCCCCGCTCTCCTGGTCGAGTGACGCATTCCGAGGACAGCACCTCCGCTATATCTCCCGCTCTTCTCAGGCACCGCTTCGGGGCAAAACCGGCGCCCGGCGGCACAGCGCCGCTCTGCTTCGTTCGCTGCGGCGAACGCCCTACGGGTCATGGTTCCTCCCAGAACAGTTTCCAACAACACACATCACGCTTCGCGGTTGCTCCGCTCTTTGGAGAAAACTGTTCTGGGCACCCTCCAAGAAAGCGCGGCTTGGCACTTGGGAGCCGGGCCCCTCGCTTGGCTCCGCCCGGTGTGCCCTGAGTAGATCAGGAGCTTAGAACACGGAGGAAATCATCATGTACCGGAATAACGTCTCACTCATCGGCTTTACCGGCAAGGACGCCGAAGCCCGCGCCACCGTCAACCAAAAGTCTTACACCGTGCTGTCGGTCGCAACGCAGAACTCCTACAAGGACAAGCAGTCCGGCGAGTACGTCAACCGCACCGAATGGCACCGCATCCTTGTCTGGGGCAAGCTCGGCGAGTTTGCCCGCACGATTCAAAAAGGCGCGCATGTCGCCATCGAAGGCGAGTTAGTCAGCCGCGAATTTGCCGACAAGAAACATTCGGACGTGAAGCACCGGATCGTCGAAGTACGCGCCACGTCCATTCTGAAGCTCGACCGCGCCGCGAAGTCGGAGGAGGCTCCCGACTCCGAGCCGGTTGATGAGGAAGTGCCCGCATAGGGCACTTCCTCTTTTCGCGGTGGCGGCCATCGCCGCCACCGGAGTTTTGAGGCTATGAGCTACGAACTGATTCTTCCATTCTTCCGCCCCATCGCCGCCCTGCTCCTCGACGAGGAGATCAGCGAGATCATGGGCAATCCCGACTCGACCTGGTGGGTCGAGCGTGAGGGCGAGGTCTTGCGTGTGGATGGAATCGACTTTGGCGGCGAAAAACTACTCACAGGACTCGATGTCATTGCGAAGAGACTTCAGAAAAAACTCGACCTCGAAAATCCTCTCCTGAATGCGCGACTGCCTGACGGCAGCCGACTTGCTGCGGCAATTCCGCCGGTTGTGAAGCCAGGGCCACTACTCGTTATTCGCAAATTCAACAGCCGACGTTTCACCATCGACGACCTGATTGCGCGCGGGACGCTAACGCGATCCCTGGCAGCGATGCTCGGAGAACGGATTGCCGACGGGCAGAACATTTTGATCAGCGGCGGCACTGGAACCGGCAAAACGACATTACTGAACATCCTGGCTGGATACATTCCTGACCGAGAGCGCATTGTCATCATCGAGGACACCAGCGAGCTGAACTTTCAGAAGCCCCATGTTTTCTCCGCCGAGTGCCAGGCCGATGCCTATAAATCGTCCGTCAATTTCGACGACCTGCTGCGTGGCGCTCTGCGCTGGCGGCCAGACCGGATCATTCTGGGTGAGGTACGCGGAGCCGAGGCACGCACCCTGCTCGACTCACTCAATACCGGACACCGGGGATCACTCGCTACCATCCATGCCGACTCTGCGGCCAAGGCGCTGCGTCGTTTCGCTACGCTCGCCACGCGCAGTCACCAGCAGGCCCGTCAGGAAGAACTGGAGGCCGAGATCGCCGAGTGCATCCGGCTGGTTGTCCACATTGAGCGCCAACCCGGTCGCCGGTTTGTCCGCGAGGTCATCGAGGTACTGGGCTATGACCGGCCCACCTCGCAGTTCCATCTCCAACGGCTCTATCCCGGCCCGGACACCGGGGATCTTCCGCCCTGTACGAACAAGTTTGGGCCACAGCATATTCCTGCATCCCCGACAGTTGCCGATGCGGCCAGCGTTGCAGTGCCAGCTATGACCGGCTCCGGCGGCCCTGTAGTTGTGGTATCAGATGCTCTGCGGTGCTGCGCACCGGATGATTTTTGACACGTCATCCCTGAGAGGGCTGACGTTCGCTAGCGTTTGCTAGCAAACGCTAGCGCATTGAAAGTCTTGGACTTGGAAGCACGGCGTTAGCGAATGCTAGCGTCCGTTAGCCAATGCAAGCGGAGGTTTTGACCCAGATGAGTACGACTTTGACAACGGAAATTGGCGACCCGAAGAAGCGCGCGACCAGGGACAAGACGATTGGCGTTCGAGTCTCAGAGGAGGAATTTGCGCTGCTGGAGCAACGGGCATGGAAGGCTGGCAAGGTTGCCGCCGAATATGCGCGAGACATCTTGCTCGACACCCTGCACGGCAGCATGTTGCCCAGGCTGACACAGCAGACGTTGACGGAGGTTGTGGCCGTCCGGCTTCTGCTCCTGAATCTTCTGCCAGCCTTCGCCAAACAGGAATTGCCGGGGATGGAGGAACTCCGGGAGTTCATTGCACAGGTAGATCAGGAAAAGATCCAGATCGTGCGGGATCAAATTCGGCAGTGGAAAGAGGAAACGGAGGAGCAGCCATGAATACAGATGCCGATTGGGGACGGCAGGAGAGTTTTTTCTGGCCGAGACGCGGGCCAATGAGTACGTTTGCGGCTCTGCTAATGACCACGGCTGTGACCGGAATACTTCTCCAACTTCAATACCTGTCGGGCCTAACTCCGCTCCAGCGGTTTTATCTGCCCTCCTATATAAGGACGCAGGTCATCGGCACCTTTCGTAAAACCGCCAGCTATCGGCTCCTGTATGTCGAGGATGGGCGCAAGCAATTTCGGCTGGCGTTGGACAGAGATGTTCTGCCTCTCCCCAGTGCGGATGCAAAATCTGTGCCAGCGCCATTTGTGTTGTCTCCATCAGCCACCGCAAAAGATACACGGCGGCTGGTCTACGATTTTCCGAAGACATTCCAGAATCAGCCCTTCTATGACTACCAGCGGCATTGGATTTACTCCGACCGGGGCGTGTTGCAACTCTTCCGGCTGCCCCTGCTCGGCGGCCTCTGTCTGCTCGCCGTACAACTGGTCTTTGCCATTCCTCGTGACGTGCATCGACGGCAGGAGCTTCGCTATGGCCGCCGACTGCGTGGGCCGGAGATGGTCTCCGCCAAAGAATTTACGCTCAGGAATCAGGCCGACGGCATTCGATTTCTGCTGAACACACCCTGGTACTGGCGATGGTTGCCATCGGCATTCCGGGGAGAAGCTCCGAGCGTTGGGATTCCACGCGCCCTCGAAAGCCATCACTTTCTCGTCATCGGCGATACCGGATCGGGTAAGTCGTCACTATTGCGGCAGATGCTTCTGCAAATTCGGGAGCGCGGCGACGCGGCCATTCTCTACGATCCGGCAACGGAGTTCATCAAGGAATTTTATTCTGCGGATCGTGGCGATGTGATCCTGAATCCACTCGACCAACGGATGCCGTACTGGAATCCTGCCGATGAGCTGGAGCATCTTGCAGAAGCCGATGCTATCGCCGAAGCATTGTTTCCGGCCAACGACCTTGGGGAAGACAAAGCATTTTTCATCGAAGGCACGCGAAAGATTTTTGCCTTCCTGTTGAGCTTTCGTCCCAAGCCAGAGGAGTTTGGCAACTGGCTCTGCCGTGAAGAAGAGATTGATCGCCGCGTCAAAGGCACCGAGTATTTTCAGACCATCAATCCAAATGCCCCGGCACAGCGCAGCGGCATTCTGGGTTCGCTCAGTTTTGTGGGCGACAGTTTGCGAATGCTTCCACGGCTGGAAGAAACGAAACGGTCATGGACTGCGCTGGAGTGGGCAAAGCAACGCCAGGGATGGATCTTCATTACATCTGCGCCATCGTTTCGCAAAAAGCTGCGTCCACTCATCAGCCTATGGCTGGATTTGTTGGTACTCCGCACCATGAACAGTGGCGCGCCCGGCAAGGTTCCAGTCTGGTTCATTCTGGATGAACTGGCGAGTCTCCATCCGTTACCGCAGTTGCATACCGCGATCACCGAGAACAGAAAATCCGGCAATCCTGTCGTCATGGGATTTCAAGGTCGAAGCCAATTGGAGGCTTTGTACGGCCATCGTGCGGAAGCGATGCTCTCGCAGCCAGCCACCAAAATCTTTATGAAGACGGCAGAGGCCCATTCCGCCAAATGGGTGAGTGAGACTATCGGCAGCATTGAAGTCGAACGATTGCGTGAAACCCATACGCACGGAGAACGTCGCACACGCAGTCTGATGCTCGACCGCCATGTCGAGCCACTGGTCATGGATTCCGAAATCAGCGGCCTCAAAGATTTGCGCGGCTATTTGAAACTCGGCAACCTCGTCACCCGGCTGGATGTGCCGTACATGGAATTGCTCCGGCGTGAAGTCGGACTCATGCCGCGCCCACTGCCAGAACCCATTTTGCCGGAGATCGAAACCAAACCGCAAAAGAAAGAGCCGACGACGTATTCAAAGAAAAAGCCTGTAGTGAAGGCGGCAGAGCAGTTGGAATTCGATACCACTCCAAAGAAACAGAAGATCGGACTCGGCTTAAGGTAGGGCGAAGATGCTGACCATTTCCAAACCGCTCAGTTCCAAACAAGCGCTCAGCTATCACAAGAGCGAGTTCACCAATGCCCGGCAGAACTACTACAGCGATGCGGAGCGAGTGCTGGGCGAATGGCAGGGACAGCTTGCCGCCGCGTGGGAGCTTGGCAGATCGGTTCAGGAAGAGCAGTTTGCACGTCTGGCGGAAGGGCAGCATCCAGTCACCGGCGACCAGCTTGTGCAGCATCGAAAATCCTTTACCTATGAGAATTCGACGGGCAGCACCGTCACGTCGATGGAGCATCGCTCTGGATGGGATGCAACTTTCAGCGCACCCAAAAGCGTTTCCCTCACGGCTTTGGTAGGCAAAGATGAGCGTGTGCGTGCAGCGCATCGTGAGAGTGTGACGGTGGCGCTGAATGAGTTGGAAAAGTATGTGCAAGCGCGCATCGGCGGGAACGCTCCACCGGAAACAACAGGGAAGTTGATTGCTGCAAAATTTGAGCACGATGCCGCACGTCCTGTGGATGGATACGCGGCTCCGCAGCTCCACACCCACGCGGTTATTTTCAATGTGACCGAACGCCAGAACGGTGAAACCCGCGCCATTCAGGAAAAAGAATTGTTCCGGTCGCAGCAGTATGCAACCGCTGTGTACCAAAGCGAGCTGGCCATCCGGCTGCGCTCGCTTGGCTATGAGATCGAGCCTGGGAAAAACCATGCGCCGGAGATCAAGGGCTACTCGCAAGAGTATCTCGATGCCAGCAGCCCGCGCAGCCAGCAGATCAAAGAACATCTCGCGGTCTATGGATTCGATGGTGCAGGCCCAGCGCAGATTGCGGCTTTACGCACGCGGGAAGCAAAAGCATCCATCGATCCTGAACAATCGCTCCTGTTGCATCGTCGGATTGCCGCGCACTATGGCAATCCTGCAGAGCGCATCGTGGCGGAAGCACGCGGTCGAACATCAGAAATGCGCCTTCATCTCGACAAGCCAAAGACCGCACAAGAAGCTGTCATCTTCGCCCGCGACAGACTCTTTGAGCGAGAGGCCGTCAACGATCAGCGTGAGGTCATGCGCGAAGCTCTGCGCCGGGGCATGGGATCAACCACCGTGGATGAGGTGCAACACAACTTGCACAGTAGGATGGGTTCTGGAGAATTTGTTGACCTGCATCGCAGGGATTTCTCTTCGAGCAAGGAACTGACCACACGACAGACGCTTGCTGAAGAACGCAGCATCATCGCACAGATGCGTGCTGGCCAGGGAAAAGCTGAACCGATTCTTTCGCGGGACGAGGCCCAGCGCCTGCATCAGCGTCACGGGCGATTGAATGCCGACCAGAGAAATGCCGCCGAGATGGTTCTCACCAACCGTGACCGTATCGTAGGCATTCAAGGGGTAGCGGGTGCGGGCAAAACCACGGCACTGGATGCCATCCGTCTGGAAGCTCAAAAGCATCACTACGAAGTCGCGGGCTTTGCGCCAACCTCTCGCGCAACGAAGCAGCTTGAAGAAGCGGGCATCCCAGCAACCACCTTGCAGGCTCGCCTGATCCAAGGCGCATTGATCGATGGCCAACGGCATCTGTATTTTCTCGACGAATCGAGTCTGGCCAGCACCCGTCAGGTTAACGAATTTCTAAAACGCCTTGGCCCGGAGGATCGAGTTGTCCTTGTTGGCGACACGCGCCAGCACCAGGGTGTCGAGGCTGGGCGACCCTTCGAGCAATTGCAGCAGTTCGGAATGCAGACAGCGCGACTCGACCAGATCATTCGGCAGAAAGAGGCTGAACTGCGAACTGCCGTCGAGCATCTCGCACGCGGTCAGGTCACGGAAGCTATCGGTCAATTAGTTGTGCAAGGCAGAGTGCATGAGATCGTAGACACGGAAAAGCGCCTCCACGCCATTGCGGATGATTATGCTCGCAGTCCAGAAAAGACGCTGGTCATCACGCCCGACAATGAATCGCGTCGTGCGCTCAACGCCATCATTCACCGGCAACTGCAACAGAGCGGCAACGTGGACGAGCGCAATCACGAAGTAAAGATTCTCTCGCCTCGGCAGGAGCTTACGGGAGCCGACCGCAAATGGGCCGCACGATATGAAGTCGGCGACATGGTTCGCTACGAGCGCGGCAGTCGCGAGATTGGTATCGATAAAGGGGAATATGTCCGTGTGGCAGCAGTAGACCCAGCCAAAAACTCGCTGACGGTCGAACGGAAAGATGGCTCATCCATAACCTACGATCCCATCCGACTGCGTGGCGTTACGGTTTACCGCGATCTGGATCGACATTTTTCAGTGGGCGACAGGGTTCAGTTCACGGCTCCGAGCAAGGAGAATGGAATCGCCAATCGTGAACTTGGAACCATCACACGTCTTCAGGAAGATGGTCATGCCGCTTTGCGGATGGACTCCGGCAAGAACGTAGAGATTGCTCTCGCCAGCTTTCGGCACATTGACCACGGCTATGCCGTCACCAGCCACAGCAGCCAGGGAGCCACCACCGACCGCGTGCTGCTGCATGTCAATCTGGATCAAGGCTACAAAAATCTTGTGAACGCACGGCTTGCTTATGTGGGCCTTTCGCGCGCGCGCCATGACGTGCAGATTTACACGAGCAATCTCCCGCAACTCGGCCAGCGTCTCGGCCAAGAAGTATCGAAAACCACAGCTCTGAATAAAAATTTCAGAAATGATTCTGAACCCGTAATGGCGCGCCAAATTGGATAAGGAAGATGATTTCAGTGGGATGCGCTGCAACCTTCACTCAAGGAGCACGTCGATATGCGAGC
>JAJYSV010000129.1 GCA_021793405.1 Acidobacteriota bacterium | reverse complement strand
ACTAAACTGCTCCAGTGTTTCTTTGCTGGACATGAAATCCCCCTGCAAGAAATTTCATGCCTGCCAACCTCTACCGTAAGTACCAACCCTGGTTCAACTGATGAATTTCAAATGCGATTGCCCTGGCTATAAACCATCCTGCTGAAGCTGAGATGACGAATTCGCGATAGCATAGTTGTCGGTTCTTCCATTAAGGAGGCTTGGCACATGACGCAGCAGACTATCGACACACGTATCAATCCTTCAGATGAGACGATTCGGCTGGGGCCGCTGGTAGTGCGCTTTTTGCTGACCGGCGAGCAATCGAACGGTAGCGTTGCCATTTTCGAGCTGACGGTTCCGGCGGCGCAGCGGCTGCGTGTTCCCGCACATAGCCACGATCACTATGAAGAGACGATCTACGGGCTCGACGGAGTGGTGACGTGGACGGTCGACGGCAAGCCAATCGACGTGGGGCCGGGGCAGGCGCTCTGCATACCGCGCGGCGCGGTGCACCGCTTCGATAACAATGGAAGCCAGGATGCGAAGTCGGTGTGCGTGATCTCGCCGGCCGCGCTGGGCCCGGAGTATTTTCGCGAATCTGCCGAGGTGGTCAATGCGGCCGCCGGCGGTCCGCCAGACCGAGCCAAGATGGCGGAGATCATGCGCCGCCATGGCCTCACGATGGCTGCGCCTCCGCCGCAGGCATAGTCAGATATTCCTCCCACCCTGCGCGAGGACGCTCAAGGAGCGTGGGGCGCCGGGCGGTTTACGGGAGACGTACGACAATGCCGGTGCTGAATGTCGTTATTCCCAGGCTTGGGGAGCCGCTGGACTCAAAAAGTCTGGCATAGCCAATCTCAACGACCCGCCAGTCAACGCGCGGACGGACATTCAGGTCAAGGCCGCCGAGGGCTTGCCCTGAAAGCGAGATGCCGCCGTTCGTGTTGGTGCCAGGCGGAGAACCGGCGACCTTGTGATAGTAAGTATCGCCGATCACCTCGCCAATCTGGGAGTCAACGCCGCCGATTAGACCTTCAACATATGGGTGGAGGGCCGCGACAGGCAGTTTGAAAGCGACGCGCGGCCCCCCCTGAACACTAATCAACGATTGCGCCGGTTCTCCGCCAGGGTCACCGTTGCCGGCGCTTCCGGATTGAAGCGAGACGCGAAAATCCGGGCCCACGCTGAGAAAGGCCAGATGGCGGTTGAAGCTCTTTTCGTCATATCCGCCGAAGGTGATTCCGTAAATCTCCGGTTCGTTCGCGGCATGGATATCGGTGGTGCTGAACTCGCCATACAGGCCGATCTGCGCCATCGCGGAGAACGGCACGAGCAGGAGCAAGAAAGGTACAAGCTTCCAGAGCCTCATCGTAGAGAAATACCTCGCCTAAAAAATACTTTTGAGATTGCGATATCCGTGCGGTGGATGTCAGGAGAGATGCGCCGCTGGATTGCGGCAGACGCGCGACAATGTCCTGGCCGACAGTCTTGCGATGGGAACTCTCCTGACCCGCAACTTCGCTATTGCTAGACTTGATCACTTTCCAGCCAATTCGAGATGTCATCGTCGAGAATCTATGAGTTGAGTTTGCCGAAGGTCGATTGTTCTGGAGTTGTCCCAGCTTGGGACAACGCACCAGACTGCCAGATTGATAGTTGCCGAGTCCCCAGCCTTTCCACGTAGGGACGGCTGGGGAACGACATGAGGATGGATGGCGAGGCGCATGGACGCGCTGGCGTTCAAAAACGGTCCACGAAGGTACAACCCCGGTTTAAGAACAAGCAAGGGATCATTGTCGTCTATACATGCCGAGGAAAGAAGCATTCACCCAATCCGCGCTAGGGGCGCTGAACTTAGCCGCGCAATACTTGCCTGCGATACCTACTCTGCTATCCGCGCAATTGCAGACAGCAGACAGGCCAGGAATAGCAGCGGAAAGAAGCCGCATCCAGTCGATCAACTTAAATTGCCTGCAACCGTTTGGACGTGCAAAGTATTGAAACGTGTGCATCGTTCTGGCGGATCTATGTCTAAAACTCGGGTACCCGCAGAAGATCCTACAATTCCATAGCTCAGAATTGAGATGTGGGTCGATTATGACTGCGAAGGATGAGGCGCAGTAAAGCATAGCGGAACGCGATTTCAGGCCGGCGTGGTGGGTTGTCTATCGACGCAAAAAATAAATCTTCGATTCCATCCGCCGCAATCGAGCACCGCCGGGTGTGGCACCGTTGTGTTTTTAAAATCGTCTACTCAATAGGAGTGGTTGTTGCGAGCCGGTGAAGTGAAGTCATCCGCCGCAGCGCCCTACAACGATGCCGTATTGCAGGCAAATCCATCTTCAGGAGTACAAGAAATGAAAATGAATCATCTACGGTCCTATGCTTTGGGAATTGCAGCAGTTCTGATTTCAGTTCCCGTCTATGCGGCAACGCAGAACCAACAGCAACCGACGACGCTCTACAGCGCCAACGCACAATTGACGCAATCGCTGAATTCCAGCACCGCCAGGATGGGACAGAGGGTGACTGCAAAACTGACGACCGATATCAAGACCGCCGACTCAACCGTGCTGCCGGATGGCACCATGCTGATCGGCAAAGTGGAGCAGGCGCGGAAAGCGCACTCGGATGACGCGTCGCGGATCGGCATCGTCTTTAATGAGGCGCGCCTGAGAAATGGGAGCGAAATTGCGATCAAGGCAATGCTGTTGGGCGCCTATCCTCCGGTGCCGTACTATTCTGCGGGAGGCCCCAGCTCCTACTTGCCGATTCAGCCGCGCACGATTTCCGGCGATCAGTCAGTCGTTCAGGAACCCGGCACGCTGCGCCACATCTCCCTGCGCAGCTCCGCGAAGAGCAGCGTGTCCGGCGTCTTCACCAGCAAGAATCACAGCATCAAACTGGATCGCGGCACACGGCTGCAGGTGGCGATCGCTCTGGAGGGGTCTCGCACAACGACGAGCGGCGAGTAGATCGGCCTATCCCCCCATGGTGTACGATGACGACGCTGCAACGCCGCCTCCGGGCACTTATATGAACACTCTGTCGCGCACGATTCCGAGCGACTACACGGTGACGCAGAAAGCCGGATTGCTGAGAGACGTGAGTCTAAACAGCTCGGCGAAGAGCGACGTTTCGGGAGTCTTCACCAGCAGCAATCACAAATTTAAGCTGGATAGCGGCACGCGGCTCCAAGTGGCGATTGCTCCGGAAGGATCTGCTGCTTCCTCTACGGACAAGGGCATTTAGTTGGGAGTCCTCTCCCGGGGGGGTAGTTCTGATCCCATCCTTTGCGCTGACGCTGGCGAGAGATGGGGGCGGAAGACTGCGTCGTTCATCGTGCACGAAAAAACGAAAGTTCATTGGTTTCGCGGTAGCGACGGATTGGTTGCGCGACGCGTTGAAAAATGTGCTCCAATCGTCCGTGGAAATTTTGAAGCAATATTTCTATGGAAAGCGATCGCGCCCGATGACGCGAAACGCGTTGACGACTGCGTCGTGCGTGACCAGCAATAGAACCTAATTTCCATGTCGTCGGCTATCCCAGCGGTGGCATGCCATGAGTTACAGTTCATAGTCCAGTTCCGCAGCCACAGCCAGCAGCGGCATCAGCCAATCGACCAGCTCCCGATGCACGGGATGTGTGAAGTAGGCTTGCAGCGCCGCTGCATCGCGGAATTTCATCACGCCGCCGTGGGTGAATCCCTGGGAACGCGGCGATGTGTTCGCGTTGTAGCTGGTCTCGATGACGCTGGGGATTTGTTGCTGCAGGGCGCGGATTCTTTCGGCTGCCTGTTGTTTGTCTGACTCGGTAGCCTCCGGTTTCCATTGAAACAAGAATGCATGAATGATCATCGTTAACTCACAACTTTCTCAGGCTTGTGTCCCACATCCGTTCAGACCCTCCACTATCCGCGTGTCGTACACCTTTGTCGCTGCGGCGACAGACCTGGGTTACCCGGAGATGGTTTGTCAGCTACGCGGGGTACCATTTTTGGAGCAGATCGAACAGCAGTCGCTTCCCTTGCACTTCCAGTGCTGCACCAAATTTGCGCGTGTCTTCACGAAGCTGGTTTAGCGCAACACAATTGACGGCCAGTTCGCAGGCATGACCGACTAGCCAGCGCTCCACAGTGGAATGCCGTAGTTCTGGATGACACTGGAATGCGAGCGCATTCTTTCCCCACGAAAATATTTGATGGACGCAGACATCGGAGGAGGCGAGAAGCCGCGCGCCCAGCGGAAGATCGAACGTGTCGCCATGCCAATGGAACATGCTGGTGGCCTGCGGCTCCAAATGGCGGACCGGAGTTGCCGCGCCTTCCGCGGTGAGTGCGAGCGGCTTCCAGCCAATCTCCTTTTGCGGACCGGGGTAGACCCTGGAGCCGAGCGCTCTAGCCATGAGCTGCGCTCCAAGGCAAATTCCCATCACCGGCAGATCGCGGGACAAGCGTGCTTCCAGGATGCGGAGTTCATCGCGAAGAAATGGATAGATGGATTCTTCATACGCGCCGATGGGTGCGCCCAGTACGACGAGTAGGTCCGGCTCGATGGCGTTGAGCGCGCTGAGGTTTTCCATTCCGGCTTCGACATAGTGGATGTTGAAACCGTGCTGGCGAAGAATCGGGTCGAATGTGCCTAGATCTTCAAAGCTCACGTGTTGCAGTACGAGGGCTTGTTTTTGAGGTGGATTCATCTGGGATGAATTCAGGATATTTTTGGATTCGGATTATTGCAATTGGAGCGATTGCATTTAGATTACGTGCGGCTCGACGCCGATCCGCTGCACAACCGGCTGGAGATCAAGGTCCTGGCGCGAACTGAAGTGAACTTGGGTTTGCGCTACATCCGAAGAACCCACTCAAGCCAAAAAACGGCTTGAATGGGCAAAACGCCTGCGCACGATCAGCAATCGAGACCTGCGGTTCTGCGACACTCAGAGCATTGCAAGTAGAGAACATACAGCAACCACAAAGCACAATGAACCCCAGCCGCGATGCTTACTGATGAAACGCAGAATTCCGGCCAACGTAAAAACCGTGAAGACCATCATGTCAGGAGTGCTCCAACTGGCGGGTGGCCCTCGATAAGGACGAAGGCTTTGTCAAGGCGCAAATAACCCGGGCGGTGCGGCTGCATCGCTTGTCTTTCCAGAGGGGTTGAGGACCAGAGTTCTGGTAGATTCACGCTGCAT
>JAJYSV010000008.1 GCA_021793405.1 Acidobacteriota bacterium | reverse complement strand
TGCAGGCAGCGAACTATATATTCGATCTTTTCCGGTTCGGGCTCATCCGGATGTACGCGCAGTATTTCCGCTGACAAACTGGTCTCTCCGAAGCAGCGAGTTCTGGGTCGAAAGTTTTGGCTTCGACGTATTTTCAAGCTTGCACCCATGATACCTGTTCGACGAAGCCTGCAAGGCTGGAATCGTATCGCCGACGAAAGGGTTGCGTCAGTGCGGGCGTAAAATCGCCAAGTATGCCGGACTTCGTGGCCTCCGCTTCCTCTGAAATCATCCGCAGCCGTCAGAACGCCAGGTTGAAGGACCTGCGCCAGCGTCTTCAGCGGCCGTCTCTTGGTCCGGATCGATGGATCGCCCTCGAAGGGGACCATCTGGTCGAGGAAGCCCAGCGCAGCCACCTTCGGTTCGTCTCATTGTTCCTGCGTGAGGACCGTGTTGCGGAAAAAATCTGGCGGTCGTTCGAGTATGCACAGATTTTTCCCGTAGCTGCCGACGCCTTCGATCACGCCTGCGCTACCGACTCTCCGCAAGGCGTCGCCGCTTTAGTCGAGTTACCGCAGTGGACTCTGAAATCGCTGCTGGAGGCAAACTGTCCCCGCCTCGTTATCCTGGCAGGACTGCAAGATCCGGGCAATGTGGGCACCATAATCCGCTCGGCCGAAGCATTCGCAGCGACCGGAGTTCTGTTGACGCCGGGAAGCGTCAGTCCTTGGAACCAGAAAGCTCTGCGGGCCTCTGCCGGTTCGAGTTTTCGCCTGCCCGTCGTTTCCCTGGACGACCTCGCGCCGCTAAGGCGACTGCAAGAGAAACAAATTCCCCTATCCGCATGCGTTGCCAACGCCGGAAACTCCATCTTTGATGCAGATCTGCGCGGACCAATGGCCTTCGCCATAGGCAATGAGGGTGCGGGGATCTCGAATGAGATTCTGTCCCTCTGCCAAGCAACTGTCCACATTCCATGTCCCGGAAACGTGGAATCTCTGAATGCCGCCATCGCCGCGTCGATTTTGCTTTGCGAGGCATCGCGCCAGCGTAGCCAGGCATCCCTCCAGGGCAAGCCATGAGCCTCTTCGACACTTTCCCGGATGATCCTGCTTATTCGAAGGGCGTCCCGACCGATCTGCGACAACGCCCGTTAGCCGAGCGGATGCGTCCCCGCACACTCGACGAGTTCGTCGGCCAGGAACATCTGCTCGCGCCCGGCAAAGCCCTGCGCTTGCAGTTGGAAACGGACGACACAACGTCGATGATCCTGTGGGGGCCGCCAGGCGTGGGGAAAACGACGCTGGCCAAAATCATCGCCCACACCACCCAGGCCACCTTCATCGAATTTTCCGCCGTCGTCAGCGGAATCAAAGAGATCAAGCAGGTGATGGCGGAAGCCGATCAGGCTGCCTCCGCCGGTATGCGGACGATCTTATTTATCGACGAGATTCACCGCTTCAACCGGAGCCAGCAGGATGCCTTTCTCCCCTACGTCGAGCGCGGGGCCATCCGGCTGATTGGAGCCACGACCGAGAATCCCTCCTTCGAGCTGAATGCCGCGCTGCTCTCCCGCTGCCGCGTCTACGTGCTGGAGGCGCTGAGTGATGAGCAGATTGTTGCGCTGCTGCATATGGCGCTTGCAGACACGGAACGCGGCCTGGGCGGGTTCGGCATCACCGCTCCAGAGGATGCGCTGAACGTAATCGCCGGGTATGCGAATGGTGATGTGCGTCGCGCCTACAACGTGCTGGAAGCCGCGACCCGGCTGGCTGCGAGTGCGGGTCATTCTGCCCTCGACGGCAAACTGATTGCCGACGCCGTGCAACAGAAAACGCTGCTCTATGACAAGAGCGGTGAGGAACATTACAACCTCATCTCCGCGCTGCATAAGTCCATCCGCAACAGCGACCCGGATGCGGCCCTCTATTGGCTGGCGCGCATGTTGCGCTCCGGAGAAGACCCCATGTATCTGGCGCGCCGGTTGGTGCGCATGGCCTCGGAGGACATTGGACTCGCCGCGCCGGAAGCGCTCAACCTGGCACTTTCCGCGCGCGATTCGATGGATTTTCTCGGCAGCCCGGAGGGCGATCTGGCGCTGGCCCAGGCAGCCGTGTATCTCGCGCTCGCGCCCAAGTCGAACGCGCTGTACACCGCCTACGGCGCAGTCACGCGCGATGTCGAACAGACGCGAGCGGAGCCGGTGCCACTGCATTTGCGCAACGCGCCCACGCGGCTGATGGAGTCGCTCGACTATGGCAAAGGCTATCGCTACGCACACGATGAGGAGGGCGCCGTCTCCGACATGGATTGCCTGCCGCCGGGTTTGATCGGACGCAAATATTACCAGCCGACGGATCGCGGCCGCGAAAAAATGCTGCAACAGCGCATGGAAGAGATTGCAAGCATGCGCAAGCGAAATCGCAAATAGCCGTTATGCAGTTATCTTCAGGAAGCGGACAGAAAATAAGCTTCAGCAACGCGCATCACAGCCGCGCGGTCGATGTACGGCTTTCTGCCTTCGTATCTGGCGAACCAACGAATCTGATTCACCAGGTCCCTCGCGTAACATGGCCGCAGCAAGTCTGAGTGGCTGCGGATCACATCGACCAAGCCTTGGAGAACCTCCACATCGTATTCAAGTGCATACTCGCTGGCGACCCGGCGAAAAATCTCCTGGAACTGGCCGTCGGAAACCGCACCTATTTTGATCTTCGTGTGGATTCTCCGCAAGAAGGCCTCATCCAGCAACTGAGAAGGGTCCAAGTTGGTTGCAAACACCACCAATATCTCAAATGGGATTTCAATTGTTTTCCCACCTGCCAGGCTGAGAAAGTCGGTCCTGCGATCAAGTGGAACGATCCAGCGGTTCAGGAGCGCTTCCGGTTGCAGCCGCTGCCGTCCGAAATCGTCGATGATTAGGACCCCATTGTTGGCTTTCATTGGTACCGGGCCGACATAGAATTTCGTGATCGGATTGAATTGCAGGTTCAGCATCTCGCCCGTCAGCTCGCCGCCGACGAGGACCGCGGGACGGTCGCAGAGCACCCAGCGCCAGTCGCTCTCCCAAGCCACAGGTTCAGCGACGGCCTTGTGGACCACGGGATCGTAGACGGTGATGACTTGGCCATCGACTTCCACCGCGTACGGTATCCATACCTTGTCCTCGGCAACCACGCGCGACAAAGTTTCCGCGATCACGGTCTTTCCGACTCCAGTCGGTCCGTAGAGGAAAATTGAGGTGCCCGAATTCAGTCCTGTTCCGAGCTGCGACAGTATTCTGCTGTCCAGCACAAGATGAGCAAAGGCTCGTTCGACATCGGGCTGATGCACTTCGATGTCGCGAGCGCTCTGCAGATGGACCTGCTTCACATAGCTTTCGAGAGACACCGGCGCAGCGCCCGCATACTGACATTGGGACAGCAACTCCAATGCCCGGGATCTGCCCTGGGACGTGATCGCTATATCCGAAACATTATGGGACATGCCGGTAACTTCGCAGAGCTGTTGGGTCCTCATTCGGACAAACAGTTCCTCGACAATGCTCAAGCTTAGCCGGATGTGCCTGGACAGCTCAAGAAGCGAGAGTGGACCGAACAAATAGAGGGCCTTCAGCGCCAAATCGTCAAGAACCCTCTGAGGCACGCCAACATCGGAAACTTTTTCGGGTTTGTGAAGCGGTCCGTCTATGGACTTATTATTTCTTGGATCATCCATTTTTGTTGGTCCTCCAAGACCGTGCCTGGCACGGAGACATAGTAGCAGTTCACAACCCCGCGAACAGACTTAGTTCGCCAGCGGAGACGAGAGCAGCCGCAGCTGCAACAATCGGCTGGATCGCAAAATATCGCGCGCTCCGGACACAGCAACCCGCCAATTCAGGGCCGATCCAATAGCTGTGCCTCCGGAATGAAGAACGATCTATTCGGCACGCAGGCCCTTCAACGCATCGAGCACAATCCCGGATGTCAATACCTCCGGCAACACCTTCGGCGCGGTTTGCGGTTCCCCGGAATACAACGCATATGTGGGCACACCACTCCGGCCCAGCTGCGCCAGCGCCGCGGTAATAGTGTCATCATGGTTGGTCCAATCCGCGCGCATCATCACCACCCCGCTTTTGCGGAACGCCTCCTCTACATCGGGCCGGTCGAGCACGACTCGCTCGTTCACCTGGCAACTGAGGCACCACGCGGCGGAGAAGTCCACGAAGACAGCTTTGCTCTGGGCGCGCTCCGCAGCCAGCCGCTGCGGACTGAATGGCTGCCACGCTGCAGTTGGCATGGATGCCTGGGTGGCGGCGCTCCGCGCCGGAAGTTCCTTCGCGGCAATACTGGGCAACGCGATAGCCGCAAGCAACAGAAGCAGCGCAACCGCTGCGGACATCCATTTCGCCGGCCAATGTCCCAATAGCCATCCGGCGATGGCTGTAAGCAACAGACCTGCCAGCAACGCGGCCACCCCGTTGCTGCCAGCCACCTGCGCGAACACCCACACCATCCAGATCACCGCGACAAAGATCGGAATCGATACCGCCTGCTTCAGATACTCCATCCACGCTCCCGGTTTCGGCAGCAGGCGGATCCAGGCCGGTTGCAAAGTCAGCAGCACATACGGCGCCGCCAGACCCAATGCGAGCACAGTGAACACCGCAAAGGTAATCAGCGCACTTTGCGAAAGCGCGAAGCCAATCGCAGCTCCCATGAACGGCGCGGTGCAGGGCGTGGCAACCACCGTTGCCAGAACGCCAGTAAAGAAGCTACCCGAATAGCCGCCGCGCTGGGCCAGTTCGCCGCCAATGCTGGATACAGAGAGCCCAATCTCAAACTGGCCCGCCAGGCTGAGGCCAAGGAAAAAGAACAGCAGGGCCATGCAAGCCACAAAGTAGGGAGATTGAAATTGAAATCCCCAGCCGAGATGATGGCCGCCAGCGCGCAACAACAGCAGCAGCGCGACAATAGCCCAGAAAGACACCAGAATTCCCAGCGCATACATGGCCCCGTGCGCGCGCAGCCGCTTGCGCTCATGGCCCGACGATTGAACCAGCGCCAGCCCCTTGATAAAGAGCACTGGGAACACGCATGGCATCAGGTTCAAAATCAGTCCGCCCAAAAACGCCAGTCCCAGTACGCGCAGCAGTCCGCCGCCGCTTGCACGCGGGGTAACGGGCGCCAATTTGATGACCGTCGTGAATTGATACGAGACGCCCGCGGGCAATTTGAGCAGGCCGTGCAACTGTGCTGGAACCTTTTGCAATCCCTCGACCTTTTTCACTGTGATGCGTACGCCTTCCGCCAGCGGCTGTACCGTTTGCGGCGCTGCATTGGCAATCAGATTCTGGTCAAAGGGATAGAATTCCGCGCTCTCGATCCGCTGACCCGTGCGGAGCGCAATGGTAAACGCCGCTTTCGTTTGCTCCACCGAAACGGAAGCGCCGGCGGGTAAGCTGCGCGGCAACGCTCGCTCGGCGGCGAGAAATAGTTGCTCCATATTTGCATCGGGCGTGCCCGGCTGGCTGGCCACGGAAACCGTGTGCTCCAGCTCCGCCTTGCCGGGAATGCAGACACTGCTGCACACCAGAAAATGCAGATGGCCACGCAAGATTTCTTTCGATCCAGAATGGACGCTGGCGTCGGCACGCATGGGAACAGGCAGCAAAACTTCGCGCTGATAACCGAAATCCATCAGCGGTCCCAGCGGCAGCCGCTCGGGCGCTGGAAATTGCAAATCGCCCGCAGTGATTCCAGCGGGAAGCTGCCAGTCGACGCGAGGCGGCTCTCCAGCATCGCCGGCATTGATCCAATAAATATGCCAGCCTGGGTCCAATATGAAATGCAGCCCGGCAAGAAAATCTCGATTGGGCGCGATCGTGCTGGTTTCCGTCAGCAACTCAACGGTCAGGTGTTGTGTTCGTACCGGCTGCGCAAAACCGTGGCCGCAGAGCAGAAGAAAACAAACAAGCACCCCCAGAAGGAATCGCGATCTACGACGCAGATCCATTTCGCTCGCCCCTGACGGATATTTTCCCGATCCGCAGCGCTGCCTCAACGCGACCTCTTGTCCGCCGTCCATCGTAAATGCTCTTTGTAAATGCATCGGTCCGCCACCACTTTGATCCTATTGGCTTCCGCATGGGCAATCGCTTCCGGATGCATTACGCCTTCCTGCAGCCACAGGTACTTTGCGCCGATGGCGATGGTGTCCTCCACAATCTTCGGCACAAATTCCGAGGCGCGGAATACATTCACCAGATCCACCGGAAACGGAATTTCCGCAAGCGATGGATAGCATACTTCTCCCAGCACGTCTTTCAGCACCGGATTGACCGGGATGATGCGATAGCCTCGCCGCTGCATTTGCGCGGAGACGCCATAGCTGGGTCTCTCGGCCTTATTGGAAATCCCAACAACAGCGATAATTTTCGTTTTCTCTAAAATCTCATCGATCACTTCCGGTTCGTTCATCGTCACTCCAAAAGAGCGTGGTTCGCTGGCTGAGGCGGTTTAGTCCAGATCTTCCACCGGGCTTGCAGGATAGTTCCCTTCCCGCCGCAAGCGCAAAAATCCCTGGATGAACATGTCCAGATCGCCGTTCAGCACCCGGTCGACATCGCCCGTTTCGACGCGGGTGCGCAAGTCCTTCACCATGCGATAGGGCTGCATGACATACGACCGTATCTGGGAGCCGAAGTTGATTTCCAGTTTTGCATCTTCGATTTTCCGCGACACCGCTCGCTGCTTCTCCAATTCATATTCATACAATCGAGAACGCAACATCTTCATCGCCTTCTCGCGGTTCTTGTGTTGCGAGCGTTCGTTCTGGCAGGAGACAACGATCCCGGTCGACAGATGTGTCATGCGCACCGCGGAGTCGGTCGTGTTCACATGCTGTCCGCCTTTGCCGCCAGAACGATACGTATCGATGCGCAAATCTTCCGGCTTGATATCGATTTCAATCGAGTCGTCGATTTCCGGAGACACAAAGACGCTCGCAAAAGAAGTATGGCGACGCTTGGCAGAATCGAACGGAGAAATTCGCACCAGCCGATGCACACCCGTCTCGCCGGAAAGCAACCCATAGGCGTAGTCGCCAGTCACCGTAAACGTGGCCGATTTGATGCCCGCTTCCTCGCCCGCCTGGTAATCGTTGATCTCCGTTTTGAAACCCTGCCGTTCCGCCCACCGCAGATACATGCGCATCAGCATCTCGGCCCAGTCCTGCGATTCGGTGCCGCCCGCGCCAGGATGAACCGTCACGATCGCATTCAGCGGATCGGTTTCTTCCGAAAGCATGGTGCGGGATTCCAGCGCCTCGGAAAATGCGCGCAGGCCTTCAATCTCCCGCAGCAGGTCAGGTTCAACCTGTTCGCCCTCCCGGGCCAGTTCGAAATATGCGGCGATGTCTTCTCTGCGTCGACGCAATTCTGTGTCGTCCGCCAACAGGGATTCCAGCCGTTTGCGCTCCCGCATCAGCGGTTGCGAGACGGATGAGTTGGCCCAGATGGCCGGATCGGCTACTTTTTCTTCAATGGAGACAAGTTCTTTGCGCAGGCGTTCCGCGTCAAAGATACTCCTGCAGATCGCGAACTTTTTGCTCGATTGGATTGTAGGCGAACTCTAAGTCATTGAGCATTGGCGGACCAGTCTTGAAAAATGGATTTTCATGCTTGCCGATAGTTGTTCTGAACCGCTCCATCGACAGCGAGAACTATTGCGATTATGGCACAGAGCCAGGCGAACAGATTGCCGTGGCGCGTATAAAAAGTCTGCTGCGAGCCATAATTGAAGCGCGCCAACAGCGAAGTTTCCGCATGGCGCGGCGCGCTTTGCACCACCCGCCCGTGTGGATCGATGACAGCTGTGACGCCGCTGTTGGTATCGATCAATACCCAGCGATCGTTTTCAATCGCGCGCATTCTGGTCATGTTCAAGTGCTGCCACGGCGCGCTGGTATCGCCATACCAGCCATCATCGGAAATATTGACCAGCACATCCGCGCCCAGTTTCACAAACTGGCGTACTTCATCGCCAAAAATCGACTCGTAACAAATGAAGACTCCGTAGCGATGCCCGTCCGCGGCAAATACCTCGCGACGCCTGCCGGGGGTCATATGGCCCACCTCATCCGTCAGCGATCCGGCAAACGACAATAGTTCCGGAAACGGCGTGTATTCCCCAAACGGAACCAGATGCATCTTGTCATAGCGCCCCACAAACGTTCCATCCGAAGCCACAAACGCAGCTGAATTGTACATGGCAGATGCTGTTTGACCTGGAGCGCGCTCGACTGAGATATCACCAACAATCATGGGCGCATGTACATCCTCCGCCAGCGCTGAGACCCAGTGACGAAAGCGCGGGTCGGAGTCTTCAAATGGAGCCGGCGACTCCGGCCAGATAATTACATTGATCTCAGGTTTCTCAACCGATCGTGGATTGCAAGTCGGCTGAATCTTCGCATCGCCACGGATGGGAAGGCCTCGAAAATAGGCGTCGCACGCGTTCTCGCTGAGTGTTGTGAGGTGCTGCATGTGGAGATCGAACACATCGCCCATCCAGTTATTCTCTCCACTCACATTTAGATTCGGCTGCAACAGCATCGCGGTTGCGTGGGTGGGCTCATGGGCGATCTGCAGGTTATATCCTTTCGACAACCCAACCACCAAACCAATCGCAAGAATCGATGGAATAAGGCGCGCCCGCCACCCGCGAAAGAGAAAGAAGCTCGCCATGGCGCAGTTTCCGGCCACCAGTACGAAAGAGATTCCATAGGTTCCCGCCCAGGGACACAGCCGCGTCAGCAGCATGTTGTCCACCTGGGAATCCCCGAGTTGGTTCCACGGGAAACCGGTAATCCGCGCGCGAACCAGTTCCACGGCTATCCACAACAGGGGTGTCAGCGCCAGCGTCCAAACCGTACTCCCGGTGGCTCGCTGGGCGAGGGTGACGAGAAACGCAAACAACGCGAAGTAGATGCCAAGATATAGACAAAACAGCAGAAGCACGACGCTGGCCATGAAGGGAGAAAGGTTCCCATACAGCCGCATCGTCGATTCAATCCAGTAACACGTGCCGCCGTACCAGAGAATTCCGCAGAAATAACCGAGCAGTGTATTACGCGCCACCCGCGGCCATCCAAAGCCATCTCTCGGAACCAGAAGCGCAATCAATAGAGGAATGAACGCTATCCAGGCCAGCGCGGCGCGCCAGTGTGGAAGCGGGCCCGCCACCGGAAACGGAAGTACCAGCAGCACACCGCTTTCCGCCGCAAGCACCCAACCCACCTTCGATCCAGCGCGCATCGGGTGCAGTCTACCATTTATCCGGCGCATACAAATTATTTATAGCCGTAAATTGTGCGAACGCGGCGCAGTCGGCAGTACACTCTTGCAATGCAGATTTTTCTTAAGGCCCTGGATCACATTCTGGTCGGGATGTTCCTTGTTGGCGGAGTTGGCTCAGCCTTTGTGATTGTCATCAGCTTCGCGGAAGACATGCATGAGCTCGTTACCAAGAACGATTAAGCTTCATCGTGGAATATCCATTTCGTAAGACTACGGAATTCCGCGTTTGATGGGACGCCGGTTTGGCATCTCGACGCATGATTGACATGTATGCCTCGATGAATGCTGGCGAATGATCTACCCATTTTGCAACCATGTCGTGATGTAGCGAGGCCATGCCAGAGCAGACCGTTTCCGCGCCCACACCGAACCGTGTACGCATTGTCGTCGCATCCACCGTGATGCTGACGTTTATCTCCTATTGGAGCGCGGCAGCGGTCGTCCTCAATGACCTGGCATCCTCCGCGTTTTATGCCGTAGGAATCGCCGAACAGGACTTTGGTAAATCAGCGCCCTGGGTTGTTCTCGGGGTGATGCTGTTTTCTTTTGCTGTGCGCGCAGTCTACGTCGAAAGCTGTTCGATGTTCACCCGCGGTGGCGTCTACCGCATCGTGAAAGAAGGTCTCGGCGGCACCTTCGCCAAAGTCAGCGTTTCCGCGCTGATGTTCGACTACATCCTGACCGGTCCGGTATCGGGAGTGTCTGCCGGTCAATACATCGTCGGCCTGCTCAATGAACTCTTGCGTCTCTGCGCCGAGCATCAGCTTCTGGGAGGCTCGCTTCTGGCTGGTCCCGGAGTGGCCGTGCAGCTGCCAGTAAATGGGACCGCCGCTTTTTTCGCCACCATCGTCACCGTGTACTACTGGTGGCTGAACGTTAAAGGAATTGAAGCATCGAGCAAGCGCGCCGTCGACGTCATGAAAGTCACCACAGTGATGGTGATCGCCATGATGGTGTGGGGCATCTTTTCAATCTTCTATAAGGGAGCACATCTTCCGCCCCTGCCCATACCTTCGAATTTCAACTTTACTCCCAGCTCCTTTGGCTTCCTGGAGCACACCAGCCTGGCGAAAACATTTGGATTATTCGGTGTTTTGATGGCGTTTGGCCATACTGTGCTGGCTATGAGCGGCGAGGAAACTCTGGCCCAGGTTAACCGCGAGATCCAGCATCCGAAACTGAAAAACCTGAAGCGCGCCGCCATCGTCATTGCCATCTATAGCCTGATCTTTACTGGCGGAGCTTCCCTACTCGCCGTCATGTTGATCCCCGACAGCGTCCGCGTACCTATCTACGGCGACAATGTGATCGCCGGGATTGCAATGTACATGGTGGGGCCGCTCGCGATTCGCGTGGCCTTTCGTATCTTCGTCGTGGTCGTGGGTTTTCTTATCCTCGCGGGCGCCATCAATACCTCCATCATTGGCTCCACCGGTGTGCTGATGCGGGTGGCCGAAGATGGCGTGCTGCATGACTGGTTTCGCAAGCCGCAACGAAAATTCGGTACTCCTACACGCATCATTAACCTTGTTACCGGGCTTCAGCTCGCGACCATCATACTGAGCCGCGGCAACATTATCGTGATTGGTGAAGCCTATGCGTTCGGTGTGATTTGGAGTTTTACGTTCAATGGGTTGGCAATGCTCGTGCTTCGCTATCGCTACCGCGGCGAGCGAGGCTGGAAAGTACCCATCAATCTGCGCATTGGAAACACGGAACTGCCCATCGGCTTATTCTCCGTCTTTCTGGTCCTTTTCAGCACCGCAATCGTCAACCTGCTTACCAAGGAAGTGGCGACCGTCAGCGGTATTGTCTTTGCCGCCACTTTCTATGTCATCTTTACCCTGTCCGAGAAGGACAACGCCCGTCGGCACGCTGCCACTGCGCGCGAGATGAAAGAACACTTTCAACTGGAAAATGACGACACCGTCAGTCGAGAAAATTTGCGGATCCGCCCCGGCTGCATTGTTGTCACGATGAGAGATATTCGAGCTGCAAAAGCGCTCCGTTGGGCTCTCGCGCACAGCTCCGAAGAAAGCCAGGACGTAGTTCTACTCACAGTCCGTTTGATGGGAGCCGGCGGTCCGGAATATATTGACGCTTCGCAACTGGCTTTTACCGAGCATGAACAGATGATCTTTACACAGGCCGTCGCGGTCGCGGAAAGCTTCGGACGCCATATCTCATTGCTCGTAGTTCCCGCCGGCGACCCTTTTTCGGCAATTGTGCAAACCGCAAATTCCCTGGATGCGGCAACAGTTGTCGCCGGCCTTTCAACCCGTATGACGGCCGAAGAACAGGCTTTTTATTCCGGCAAGGCATGGGAAGCCCTCCCGGAACCCAAGCGGCAATTCACTTTCTATGTAATCATGCCGGATGGCGCGGCGAAGTTTTTCCATATAGGACCCCATGCACCCGCTCTGCAACCCCAGGACGTAGAGTTAGTCCATCAATTATGGCTGAAATTTCGCGGTGACGCTTCCATGCACGAATTGCACCACAGCGACATTGTCACGTATGCGCTCGACCGGCTCGCCATGGAGTACAAATTAAACCAACAGGAAATAATTCAGGGTTTGCACCGGTCCATAGGAGGCGGCAGCCAGCTGCAACTCAGTCACACTCCTACAGGTGAACAAGACCACGCGCCGTCCCTTCTACCCGCCCCGGATATCCACGCTGATACAACCGGGTCCCAGGAACAGACCGACTCGCCAGACAAGAGTGGCTGACGCCTCTACCCAGGAAACTAGCCTGGAGACTATTCTTTCGCGGAATACCACATTTCTTAGCGGCCCTTTATTTGGAGAATGTTATAGTGTAAGTTACTTCCGCGAACTAGATGGCGGATTCGCAGGAGTAACATTGGTCAAGATTGGATCGAACATTGGAGGGATTGTGGATTTTAATAGACTCGTACATGAAATTGATTCAGAGATTTCACGACTGCAACAAGCTCGTGCGCTATTGACAGGGAAACCAACGACGCGAGGACCGGGGCGTCCCAAAGCTGCAACAGTAACTCACGTGGCTGCTGCGGCTGCACCCAAGAAATCCGCAAAACGTAAACGCCGTCTATCCCCTGAGGGACGCAAACGCATTGCCGATGCGATGCGGAAGCGCTGGGCAGAGCGCAGGAAGCAGCAAGGAACGAAATAAATCACCAAAATGAATGCTTGACAAACAATGGCGGCGTATTTAGCCGCCTTGTTCTTGTTTATGTCTGTGTTTGTTATCCTGCCATGTGACTGCACAGGAGTGCAGGCATTACCGCAAAATTTCCCCAGGCTGCAAATCGACTACTTCGATTTCTTTCCCCTGCAGATGATGCCGTAATTCCTCCGGTCTTCCGGTGAGCTGTGGAAACGTCCCATAATGCATGGGAATCACTGCTTTAGCACCCACATATTCCGCTGCAAGCGCGGCTGCACTGGGCCCCATCGTAAAGTGATCGCCAATCGGCAGACACGCCACCTCGGGCGCATATAGCTCCCGCAAAAGTTTCATGTCGCTGAACAAGGCAGTATCTCCAGAGTGATAGAGCACGGGTTCACCCTCGATTTGCAATACATACCCTGCGGCAACTCCGGCATAAATCACGGCTCCTTTGCCCTCTATGCTCGATGAGTGTTTAGCCTCCACCAGGCAGATATTGACGTCGTGAAAACGGTACGCGCCTCCAAGATTCATCCCTACGGTCTTCTTCACCCCTTGCGATGCCAGCCAACCTGTCAGCTCATAGATTCCAACGAAGGTCGGGTGATACCGTTGATCCACGGACAATGCGTCTCCAATATGGTCGCCATGGCCGTGGGTGCAGAGTACAAGATCGATTTTCCCGGGAGCTTTCCATCCCTTGGGAGACGAAGGATTCGACTCGATCCAAGGGTCGATCAAAATCGATGTGCCTTGAGCAGTTTCAAGAAAGAAGGTGGCATGTCCTAACCACTGCAATGTCATCCCATGAAAATGCGGCATGGATTTGTCCTCCTTAACAGTTTGAATTTGAAACAATCTTCTTTCTAATCGGATGCAGCGTTCAGCGCAAGGCTTCATGGCAAAACTCTGCGAAAGGCGACCCTACTACCCTTGACCGTGACTGCCAGCATCCGTTACCCTCCCGGGCCCAGTACCTGGAACCGAATGCGCAACCCTGGATTGCTGCGCCTGAGCACGCATGAGTTTCTCCAGAGAAATGCCCAAGTCTACGGAGACCTCGTCCACTACAAAGCCTTCGGACGCCATGTCTTTCAGTTCAATCATCCCGAAATGGTGCAGGAAGTCCTGATTCGCGACGCGGCCATGCAGCACCGCGGCATCGTGATGCAGCGCGCGAAGTTTGTGCTGGGAGAAGGGCTGCTGACCAGCGAAGAGCCCGCCCATATGCGCCAGCGAAGACTGGTCCAGCCGGCATTTCATCGCCAGAGAATCGCGGCTTACGCAGAAACCATGCTGCAGTTTGCCGACGAGATGGCAATACGATGGCCGTGCGAAGCCACTTTCGATATCCATCGTTCCATGCTTGAGCTGACCCTGCACATTACGGGAAAATGTCTGTTCGATAGCGATGTGGAATCGGAAGTCAAAACCATCTCCGACTCCGTAACTGCATTTATGGGATTTCTTCCGCTCGCATTCCTGCCATTTCCTCACCTGCTGCTGAAAATTCCCTTCGGCTTTCTTGGTCGTATCCAGAAATCCCAGAACAAGCTGGATGCTCTGATCTATGGGATGATAGCCGACCGCAGACATTCCGGCGTCGACCATGGCGATCTGCTGTCCATGTTGCTGGCCAGCCAGGATGCAGAAGGTGGAACCGGCGGAATGACTGACCGGCAGATACGAGACGAGTGCCTTACGCTGTTGCTGGCAGGCCACGAAACGACAGCGAATGCGTTGAGCTTTATTTTCTATCTCATGGCTCACCATGCGGATGCGCAGGAGCGTGTCTTTGCGGAAGCGTCGGAAATGTTTGGAGGCATTACGTCGGGGCAGCCTTCGGGCGCTGCGGAAATTTATGAACGTCTTCGATACACCCAGCGGGTCGTAGCGGAGGCTCTGCGAATCTTTCCGCCGGTTTGGGTCACAGCACGCTCTGCGGCCATTTCCTATACCTATCGTGGCCTGGCGATTCCTGCTGGATCCTTGCTGCTGGTCCCGCAAATTGCCATTCACCGCGACTCCCGCTGGTTTCCGGATCCCATGCGTTTCGATCCGGATCGTTTCTTGCCTGATGCCATCGCCGCACGACCTCGCAATGCGTACTTCCCTTTCGGCGCCGGGTCGCGAATTTGCATTGGAGAAAACTTCGCATGGATGGAAGCCGTACTTGTACTCGCCAGTGTCGTCCGCAACTGGCGCTTGGGGTTCTCCGGCACAGCTCCGAAGGAGCTTCCATTGAACGCTCAAATTTCTCTGCGGCCTCGCGATGGCGTCGTTGTCTCGGTCAAAAGAAGGTGATGGATCGCGCAGGATATTTCTCTTGTCCGAGAAAACTGCTCAGTCCGATCCAAACCGCGCCGGACTGAAGGCGTCCAGCGATACGTCGGGAGTCTCTCCCAGCATTGCCTGCGCCATCACACGCGCGGTCACGGGAGCCAGCAGAATCCCATCCCTGTAATGGCCAGTCGCGTGCCAGCAATTTTCTTTTCTCGCCGCGCCAAGGATGGGCAAGCCATCGGGTGTGCCCGGACGCAGTCCCGCCCATGCGTCCAGCGGCGAGGAAAGATGCGCTTCCGGCAGCAGACGAAGCGCAGCATCGATCACCGGGCGGATAAGCGAGGATTCGACCGTCTCATCAAAACCTGCGTGTTCCAACGTGGCGCCAATGGTCACGCGACCATCGCCGCGGGGAACCAGGTACACTCCCGCCGTACGCACTACGCACCGCAACAGTTCCGGCGCACACCGCAGATTGGCCATCTGGCCCTTGACCGGCTCAACCGGCACGCCACCCAATCGCTCTTGGCCAGCCCAGGCCCCGCAACAATTCACCCACATTCCTGCGGAGATCCGTTCCCGCTCCGTTACCACTACCACACCCTGGACAGTGGTCTCGATACTCAGCACTTCTGTTCCTTCCAGCAACATTCCACCCGCCGCTCGGACGGCTGTTGGCAATGCCTCGCGGAGATCGTTCGGATCGAGACTGCCTTCGTCCAGCCATGTCAAGCTGTGACCGTCGGGGTCAAGCCCAGGCGCAAATTCTGCGATTTCCGCGGCTGTCGCTGTTCCCCCAAGCCCGGGCTCAGGCTTTTGCTCCTGCAGCGCCCGCTGTGTACGCAACGGGACTGGGCACCCAGAGAGCGCCTCAATGCGGGCCAAATAGGATGGGTACAGTTCCCAACTGCGAATGCAGAGGGGCATGAGTTTTGGCGGGTTCTGCGGATCGTTTACCGCCAGCATTCCGCCCGCGGCCCACGATGCGGAGCTCATAGCCTGGCCACGTTCGATCACCATGACCGAGAGTCCACGCTGCCGCAACTCCAACGCCAGCGACAACCCAATTATGCCTCCGCCGGCAATGGCAACATCGACCACATGCGAGTTGTTCATGTCCTCATTGTATTGGCTTATTGTCCTGATTTAGGAATGGCTCAATAACCTTCCCACGCGTCGTTAACGAGTAACGATCACCTCTCGGGTGTTATCTTTCGCAAGTAAAAACCGGCACGAACCCAGCTCTTGCAACAAGGTCTCAATCTGGCGGTTCTGATAGTTCCGCAGGATTGGATGGACGGGCCCTTCTTGCGTCTCTACCATATCGCCATCCATCACGTGGTATCGGCAAAAGACTGTCTCCGGCCCTGTCATGCGGGAATGGAAAAAAGCGAGGACCTGTCCATTTTCGCTCATCACAGCTTTTACCCTTCTTAGAACGGCATCGGCCAATGGACCAGGCATGTAGTCTAGCGCATCCCATAGAAGGACGACGTCAAACTTGCGGTCACCAAAACCCATGTGTTGCGCAAGAAACTGGTCTGCGTCGTACCTCTGCGCTTCATTCTCCTCCACTGGCAACAGCCATTCCGGCTTGATGGCTTCCTCCACCAGATCCGCCATGTAGACGCTGTGGCCGAGCCCAGTCAAAAAATTGATGTTGTTGGGAGAGGTAGGTCCGATGTCCAGGACACGAAGGCCTTGCTCTGCCTTCAGGCGCGCCAGTATCTTCATCCAACCGCTGGAGTGCCGAGGGACACGACCAGCCGCAGACTTGCGGGCATGATTGCGCTGCTCTTTATGCCCGGCGTCGCGTTGAAACAATGCGCTCATCTTGACGTCATCTCCATTTCACATCCGCAATCGCAATCCGCTTGCATCTCAACATCCTGGACATACGATATTCCGAGCTTGAATCATGATGGACGCGACAGTTCACGATCCGTTTGCTTCCAATGTATATCGTAAACTGTCAGGAAGCTGAGGTGACATTTGCGCTTGCGGATCGGCGATCGCAGTAAAATCGGGCCTGTACTAGTTGCCGGGCTGCGATCGCTTCATCTCAAGCTGCGCGGCTGCGGATTCCATCCCTTCCGACCCGCTCTGTCCTCTCGCCCTCTGCCCTGGGTGCTTTTCTTCGTGTTGGCGCTGGCTTTCCTTCCAGATGTAAGGGCCTCGTCCGATTCCTCGGCGAAGACCTCGCCCGCTTCCGCGTGGAGTATGGCGCAATCCGACCCGCACGCGCTCGTGCGGGCAGCGATAGAAAATGAAATCAACAATTCCTACGGCCGTCGGCCGCCAATCCGCTATCTGTTCAGGAAGAGAACGAGGAATCTCGACACGACCAAGGAAATCGTGGAAACCAGCGACGGCGGCGTTGCTCGCATGGTCGCCATCCGCAACCAGCCTTTGACCCCTGCGCAGACACAAGCGGAGATAAAACGATTGCGCGAACTCGCCTCCGATCCCGCGGCGCAGCGGCACCGCAGCCGAAGCGAACAGAAAGATGCGGCGCGAGTCGCCGGCATTATGCATGTTCTTCCCGAGGCGTTTCTTAACCGGTTTGCGGGATCGGTCGAAACGCCGAATGGTCCTGCGATACGGCTGACCTTTACCCCGAATCCTAACTTTTCCCCGCCCACTCTGGAATCCCGCATTTTGACCGGAATCCGAGGGGAAATATGGATCGACCCCACGGATTTGCGTGTGGTTCGGATCGAAGGCCATCTATTCCGGACTGTAGATTATGGGTGGGGAATTCTGGGAACTCTTCACCCGGGAGGAACAATCAGCATCGAGCAGGCCCGGACACCGGAGCGCGGCTGGCAGTTAGCGCATCTCAGTTTGCACCTCACGGGCAAAGCGTTGATGTTTAAACCGCTGAACATTGTGGTGGACGAAACCGCCACCGACTACTACTCCGCACCTAAGAACTGGAAATTTACCAATGCGATCGACTGGCTCATACAAATGCCCATGACCCCGCCGGCGCAAGTAGAATTACCGCAGCCGTAACCGCCCCTCCTCGATCCAGACAAATTTCGGATTATGCACGTGCCTTGATCGGCCCGGTTACCTCGCCATGAGCCTTGTTCCTGGCATGAAAACGCTCACTGCGAACGGTCAATCGCTCGACACGATCTCGCTTCACTTCAAACCCGCGCCCAGCGATTTGCGGAACCTGTATTTCGCCCTTCGGAGAAACTTCCACGGCAGGCTCGATAATGTCTTCCTCCCAGTAACGCGCGGAGGCTGAAACGTCTCCCGGCAAGGTAAAGTTTTCCAGTGACGAGAGCGCGATATTATGCGACCGGCCAATACCTGTCTCCAGCATTCCTCCACACCAGGCCGGAACGCCGCGTTCTGCCGTCACGTTGTGGACGCGGATTGCTTCGCTGAATCCGCCCACACGGCCGAGCTTGATATTCACGATGCGACAAGACTCCATTTCAATCGCCGCCAGCGCATCGCGCCGATTGCGAATCGATTCATCGAGGCAAATGGGAGTCTCCAATTGGCGCTGCAGCAGGGCATGAAAATAAAAGTCGTTATGCCATAGCGGCTGCTCGATCATCAGCATGCCGAACGCGTCAAAGGAACGCAAGAGTTCCTGATCTTTCAACCTGTAGGAACCATTCGCGTCGCAACTTAGAGAAATGTTCGGCCATCGCTGGCGCACAGCCTCAAACATTTGGACATCGATGCCGGGTTTGCATTTCAGTTTGATGCGCTGGTATCCCGCGGCCAGTTGGATTTCCACCACTTCCAAGAGTTTTTCAATCGATGATTGAATGCCTAGCGAGACTCCGCACGCAATCTTTCTTCGAACGCCGCCCAGCAGTTCCCACAGTGGAATTCCCAGTTGCTGGCTTTCCGCATCCCAGACAGCGTTTTCCAGCGCAGCCTTCGCCATCCGGTTCCCGCGCACATGGCTCAACGCCTTTGGACACATCCCAGAGGAGTCAATCTCCGCGCGAAGCAATGCGGGGATCAGTTCGTCGGCAAGCATCAGCCAGGCTGTATCTGTGCATTCCCCGCTGAAACTGGGATGCTCCCCCGCCGTGCATTCGCCCCAACCGGTCACGCCCTCACTCTGCACTTCCACTAGTAGAATGCGTCTCTCGGTGGTGCGTCCAAAACTGGTTTCAAACGGCTGCACCAGAGGCATGCGAATTTCCCGCAGGATCACGCTGTCAATCTTCACAAAACACCTTCCCGAAAGTGAATCCAATCCCGGCAGCTTTGAATTTCGATACAATTTTGTATCTGGCTAACCGCAAACGATCGCATCGGATTCATCCCAGCGACCCAGACCATAACAAGCAGATCCGCCAGACATTTTCTGAAACCGCAAAACAGTGAAACCGGAAGAAAAGGCCGCAAGAAATTGCCGCCGTACTTCCAACAGCAATTCTAACGCCAATGCGGGGAGTGGCTGGAGTGTATCACCCGTCTGCTCAGTCTCATATGTAACAGTAATAGTTTCCTCTATGCTGCAATCCGGCATATCCTGCTCAGCCATCAATGCCAGCACTCGCTCTGATTTCAACCACCATTCCGCGTGTAGTCGATCGGTGGGGAGTGCGCCATGCAATGGAGAGGTGGAGAGGCCATAAAAATCAGGCGTATAGCGTCGAACCACCGCGCCGAGCCGTTCAATGTTGAAATATGCGTTTTTGGTTTCCATCGGATCGAATGTCCACTCGATCAAATTGATTCCCCGCGTCAACGCGTCCTCTCTTTGCGCAATTTTTAACATTTTGCCGATGCCACGATTTCGATATTCAGGCGACACGGCCAGCATGTGCGAATGCAGGTATGAAAATCCATCGCGCACACCTGGTACAGCCACAACGTAGCCCACAAGTTTCGTTCCATCCCATGCGCCGAATACCTGACCGCCAATGGCGCCTGCGACCACAAACATTCTGCGTGGAATCACATCGAGATCGGCGAATTGCCATACCGACTGTTGCAGAACGACACAAGCTTCCATGTCTGGAATGGAAATCATTTTTCTGATTTCGATCGTCTTGTCAACGGGCCTACTCACCGGCTGGGTCCTTTCCTTCACGAGCTTTGACGCCGTCCCAGAGTTTCTCCAGCGCCTCTGGAGCGAGCTCTGCCAGCAGCGCAGCTTTACTGTCGAATCGCTCCATGGCTGCGAACCTGCGGCGAAATTTTGCATTCGAGCCACGCAGCGCAAGTTCGGATTGCACTCCCAGCTTGCGCGCCAGATTGACCACGGTAAACAGAACGTCTCCCAGCTCTTCCTCCTGCTGGTCACGGCGGCCCTTCGCTATTGCCTCCCGCAATTCGTTCAACTCCTCCTGCAGCTTGTCAAAAACGGGCTCGGCGCTTTCCCAATCGAAGCCGATCGTTGCCGCCTTGCTCCCCAGTTTGCTGGCCTCCATCAATGCCGGCAATGCCCGTGGCACGGCGTCCAGTAAAAATGTCCCTTCCGCCCTCGCGGATTCCGCTCGCTCCGCCTTCTTTATCTCTTCCCAATTCGCAACCACCTGCGCGGAGGTCTCCACCCCTTCTTGATTCGCGAATACGTGCGGATGTCTGCGAATCAGCTTTTCGCTGAGGTTGTCCATTACATCCTGCAGCGTGAAATACCCTGCTTCCCGCGCCATTTCTGCGTAGAACAGCACCTGCAGGAACAGGTCGCCAAGTTCATCCTTAAGCCCCGGCCAGTCTTTGCGTTCGATGGCATCGAGAACCTCATAGGTCTCTTCGAGGGTGTATCTGCGGATGGAATTGAAGGTCTGCTCGCGGTCCCACGGGCACCCGCCCGGCGCGCGCAAGCGCGCCATGATCTCGATAGCGCGAGTGAACGCCTGCTGCAGCGAGTCTTGTTCGGTCTGCGATGACGGAAATATCGGCCGTCTGTCGGATCGATGCGGAGTTTGCGTCATGCTCCACATCTTACGATTAGATCGACCCATCGGATGCTGTAGATTACTCGTCCCCTGCGTATACTGCGGCTGCGTGCCTTTTCCCGCTTTCATTCCCGTTTGGCTCTTCGTGACCGCCGTTCTGCTGGCGGGTCTGATGTTCGGCAGCTTCCTCAATGTCTGCATCGCCCGCCTGCCGGCGCATCAGTCGATTGTTACGCCGAGTTCCCATTGCCTCCGCTGTGGCACGCCCATCCATGCACGCGACAATATTCCGGTCCTCAGCTGGCTATGGCTGCATGGCCGTTGTCGCTCTTGCCATGCGTGGATTTCCGTGCAATATCCGCTCGTAGAACTGGCCACAGCTGCATTGTTCTTGGCCTGCGTCCTGCACACCGGCCCGGCGTGGCAAACGCTGGTCGACGCCGTCGCTTGCTTTCTTTTGCTTGGGCTGGCCGTCATGGATGGGCAGACGATGCTGCTGCCGGACACCGTCACAATAACCGGCATCGCAGTCGCTTTCCTGCTGAAAGTTTTTGCTCCTGGAATTCGATTCCGTGCACGCGTTGCCCTCCGAACGCTGGAAGACGCCGCCATTGCCGCAGCCATGTTGTTGCTGGTCTGGGCGCTTTACCGCATTGTGCGCCGCAGGGACGGCCTCGGCCTGGGCGATGTGAAGCTGATGGCGATGATGGCGGCGTTCATGGGATTGCCGCTCGCCCTGTTCGCCTACTTTGTGGGAGTATTGTTGGCCGCGCTGTTCGCCGCCGTGTTGCTGGCGCGGCACAAAGCCCGCCTCTCCGATCGCATTCCCTTTGGCAGCTTTCTTGCTGGCGCAGGCATCCTGGCTATCTTCGTCGGCAAGCCGGCAATCGCATGGTATCTGTCGTTCTATCGATGACTCAGCGGTTGTGCTCGCATTTTTCCGGGTGGGCCAGCATCTTCTCGGCATCTCTGGCGTATTTTCCCTGCGGATTGTTCGTCGCGTAACTCTTGAAGCGGGCCATCGCTTCGCTGGTTACATTCTCCTTGCACAGCGCCTCGGCAATGCCGTAAAGAGCTGTATCGTTTTGCGGATCGTACTGGAGCGCGTCCTCGTAGCGCATGTACCCGCCGCGATAATTCCCGTTTTTCATGTAAAGATCTGCGACACTCAGGTCGTCTTGGATGCGTCCATCCCGCGTCTGATCCCTCGTAAAGGAATCCAGCTTTTCGTGGGTGCCAAGATTTCCCTGGCCAACATCGGGCGCTGGCAGATGCGCGTCGCTGGAACTGTATCCGCCGGGGGAAGATGACGAACCGGCTTGCGAATTTCCCGAGCCACCTGCGCCGCCCTGGTCGCCCTTCGCGGCTGCTGCCGACTGTGCTTCAGGGAAAGGATTGCTCTGCGCCGCTGAGTTGTCATGTTTCTGGCTCGATTTCCCACCGCCGCTCGCAGCCCTCGACGTACCGGAACCGGGACTCGAGGGAGCAGGGGAAGAATCGCTCTGGGTGGGCTGGGTGTTCTTTTGCGCATTCGCCTTCGCCGCTGCCTCCGACTGTGCCATGGGAAACGGATTGCTAGTGGACTGGCCGTTTTGTGAGGGCGCAGGAGTTGCTCCCTTGTTGCCGGAACCTTGCGCCTGACTCGACGATTGCTGGCTAGTCCTGCTCTGTCCATTGGCGGTCGGCGCGTTGGATGGAGCATTCTGGTTGTTTTGCTGGCCCAGCAGACGCGCAGCGCCTAGAAGCAAGACCGGTCCAACCAACACGCGCGCGATGCGGGCGGTCCATCTAGAAAACACCATACCTACTATTCTGGACGGTTTTCCGTCCATTTGGGTAGACAAATTCATTTCCATGCCGGGACAATTTTCGCTGTTCCCTGACTGCTATACTCCATTGTTCTGCTTCCAATATCCCATGGGTCTCATCATTCGCTCCTCCACCATTCACGCCGCCGGTTGCTATACCACTACCCCCATTGCTAAAGGTACGCGCGTTGTCGAATACACCGGCCCTCTGATCGACAAGGAAGAAGCCGATCTTCGTTATGAAAATAAACCGGTTACCTATCTATTCGGCATCGGTGACGGTTCCCGTGTCATCGATGGTCACGGGATGGCGATGTTCATCAACCATTCCTGCGACGCCAATTGCGAGACGGAAGAGATCGATGGCCGCGTCTGGATAACCGCCATCCGCGACATCGCCGCGGGTGAGGAACTTTGCTACGATTACTGCCTCTATGACGGCGGAGACGAAGAGGCTCCGTGCAATTGCGGAGCGAAGAAATGCCGCGGGTCAATGTATTCCCGCGAAGAGCTGCGACGCCGAAAACGGCTGGCGGAAAAAGAAATGCGCCGGCACCCGCCTGCAAAAACCAGGACAGAGAAACCCGCTACGAAAAGAAAACCGGCGTCACCCAAACGCTTGCCGCCGAATGCAACAAAGACCGCGAAAGCCGCTGCCGAAAAGATGAGCAAGAAACGGACTTTGCCTGTCGGCGGGCGCGGAGAGTCTCACGGCAACGCAAAGAAATCTCAAAAAGCCCAGTGATATCAAGCCGCGATCGATGACTGGAAACGACCGCTATTCTCGCACCATGACACCGCAGGAAGCCCCTTCTTCAGGCTGCACCGACACCAACCCTGAACAGCCGTGCAAGCGATACAATCAAAGGACTGGTCACGGACGCCACACACACCGAACGTTCCTTCATTCGACCCTATGGCTTATCAGGTTTTAGCGCGCAAATACCGCCCTCAGCGTTTCGCGGACGTGATCGGGCAAGACCACGTCACCCAGACGCTGCTCAACGCGCTGACGCAAGACAGGATTGCGCACGGTTACATCTTCAGCGGGCATCGCGGCATCGGGAAAACGACCATCGCGCGGATTCTGGCCATGGCGCTGCAATGCCGCACTCCGCAGGGCACGCCCGAACGTCCAACGCCGGAACCATGCGGAATTTGCGACGCATGCACGGAAATTCGCGCCGGCAATGCGATGGATGTCATCGAGATCGACGCCGCCACCAATCGCGGCATCGATGAAATTCGCGAGCTGCGCGAAGGCGCCCGTTACAGCCCGGCCCGCGATCGCTACAAGATCTACATCCTCGACGAAGCCCACCAGATCACCGATGCTGCCTTCAATGCGCTACTGAAGACGCTGGAAGAGCCCCCGGCGCACGTCATTTTCATGATGGCGACTACACAGCCGGAAGACATTCCGCAGACAATCCGCTCGCGCAGCCAGCATTTCAGCTTCCATGCGGTGCGCTTTCAAGAAATCGTCGCCCAGTTGCGCAGCATCGCGGAACAGGAATCGGTTGCCGTCGATGAAGCGGCGTACTCGCTGCTCGCCGAGGCCGGTGATGGCTCCATGCGCGATGCCTTATCCATCATGGACCAGGCAATTGCCAGTGCACCGCTGGTCAATGGCGCGCACAAGCTGGAAGCCTCGCAGATCCTCTCCCTGATGGGCACAGTTTCCAATCAGGTTTTTGAGAACATGATGGAAGCAGTCAGGGAATCGAACGCCGCCTCCATGTTGGAGCAGGCCGCGCAACTGCTCGACGCCGGAAACAGCCCGCAACAGATCGCTCGCCAGATGGTCCGCTTTTTGCGCAACTGCCTGATGGCCCGGCTCGCTGGAACCGGCTCTGAACTGCTCCAGGTTTCCGATGAAGAACGCGCGCGCGCCGGACGCATCGCTGCTGCCTTCTCCGAAGAGGACCTGACGCGCTTTCTCAATTCCATGCTGCGCACCTTCGACGATCTCGGCTACCGCCAGGAACAGCGCTTCCATCTTGAACTGGGATTGCTGAAGCTGGTCCACATGCAACGCCTGCTGCCACTGGAAGACCTGTTTCGCCAGCTTTCTGTTCCTTCGAGCACGCCGGGCAGCTCCAGCACAACAACTCCGCGACTGGCGGGCGCCGGCAATCCGCCGAAAGAACTGGAGTCTTCAGCGCCACGCTCCTCAGCTCCTATTGCGACCGCGACGCGGCAATCCGTCCGCGAGGAATTCAAGCAACCGGTTCCTATACTCAACGAAACAGGTCGCCTAGGCGACCCTGTCACCGCGGAGGCGCATCCTCTACAGGGTATGTTCGGAAGTGGGTCAGGTTCCCCGGTTGCCCCGGCCTCTAGGTCGACAACGATGCCGGCAGCGCCCGAAGTCCAATCCATATCGAACCCGCCGGTGCGGTCGGAGCCTCATCCGGCAAAGTATGCCGAACGGTCCCTCGCTGATTCTTCCACCATGTCGGTCGCTCAAGCCATCGCTCTGCCCACTCCGGAACCTGCGTTGGCCCAGGCAGAAGACGCGCGGCCATCCAGGGAGGTGCCGGTGCCGGCCGCAATTCCGCAGCACGCAACGCCAATGGAGACGGAAGCGTTCCGCGCTGCGATTAGCCAGGCTATGATCCAAGCGGGCCACGAAACCGCAGGCTATCTGCTCGAAGCGGGAGCTTGGGAGTGGAATGGAAATGAACTGCGTATCCGTGTAAGAGCCTCGAAGACGCTCGTCGATCTGATGTATACGACGCAAGCCCAGCAGATCGTGCGTGAATCCTTCCGGCAGATCGCAGGTCCCGGCCACACCGTGCGGGTCGAGCCGGGCGATTCGTCTGCAGCGAATGGAGGAAAGCCCCGGGGGAAATCAGCGCCGGTCGCTACCTTGGAGGGCGGAACCCGCCCCCAGGACCATCCACTGGTTCGCCACGCGCAGCAGCTTTTCTCCGCGGAGATCCGCAGCGTCGTCTCTTTGCGCGATCCACAATCCCCGAAATCTCCAGTGGAAAGGGTTCCCAATGGACATGGAAAAAATTAAGGAAATGATGGGACAAGCCCAGCAGATGCAAAAGCAGATGGAGCTGTCAATGGCGCAGATCCAGGTGGAAGGCTCGGCGGGCGGCGGAGCCATCACGGTGCATATGAATGGGAAAAAACAGGTACTGCAGGTGCATGTGGACCCATCCGCTGCCGCCGTGGGCACCGGCCCCGGAGACAGCACAGCGGACCTCGAAATGTTGCAGGATCTGATTGCCGCGGCTGTGAATGATGCATCCCGCCGGGTCGATGAAGCGCTGCAGGGAAAGCTCTCCGGGATGCTCGGCGGCATGGAATGGCTCCGTATGCTCGGCCACTGATTCCCGCTCGAGCAGTCGCGATCGCATCGGCTTCCTTCCACCGCATTTCACAACATATTTTGAGGAATTACAGTGTCGCGTTTTGCCCAACCGCTGGACCAGTTGATTGAAGAACTATCGAAGCTGCCCGGAATCGGCAGAAAGTCTGCCCAGCGCCTTTCTTTTCACATTTTGCGCGCGACAGAACAGGATGCCTTCGCGCTGGCCGATGCCATCCGCGACCTGAAAGCACAGCTTCATCTCTGCTCCATCTGTTACAACATTACGGATGTCGATCCATGCCAGTTCTGCAGCAGTCCCGCACGCAACCAGGCCATCATCTGCGTCGTCGAGGAGGCATCGAACATCGCCAGTATTGAAAGGACGAAGCATTTCAACGGCGCCTACCACGTTCTGCACGGAACGCTTTCGCCATTGAACGGAATTGGTCCGGAGCAGCTCCGCATCGATAGCCTGCTAAAGCGCGCGCGGAATGGCACATTGCAGGAGGTGATCCTGGCGACCAACCCCACGGTGGAAGGTGAAGCAACCGCCGGATACCTGCTTCAGTTGCTTCGCGCGATACCGATTCGCATTACCAGAATCGCGACCGGCATTCCCGCTGGAGCGGACATCGAGTATGCGGATGAGGTAACGATGACGCGCGCCATGGAAGGACGCAGAGAGATATGAGGGACATTCACGCCGGCAACGAGGCCATCTCATTGCCGGTTTTTAGCGCAACCAAATCATCCGGAAAAATTTCAGGACTCTGAGCTTGATTTCTTACGAGCGCAAATGCGTCAGCAAATCCTGCGGATGTACGGGCTTGGCCAGGATTTCAAATTCATGGCCTTGAGTCCTGGCTTTTTCCAGCAAATCGGCCGTCGCGGCCTGCCCGGAAAACAGTAGAATTTTGCATTTTGGCAGCAGGCTGCGTATCTGAATCGCAGCGTCGATGCCGTTCATGTCATTCATGATGACATCGCTGATGATCATTTCCGGTTGCATCGACTGCGCCAGCTCCACAGCAGATTCACCGCTATACGCGGCCGTCGCTTCAAAACCGTTCCTGTTCAATATGATGACCAGTGTATCGGCAATCACGCGTTCATCATCCACCACCAATATCTTTGGCTTCACAAAAAACTCTCTCTTACATCGCAAAATTTTGCGGAACTTAATAGAGGAACTCTTCGTATCGTTGAGTTAAGCGAAGCGCACCCAGTGCAGGAAACACCGCTCTTAACTTCACCTATTCCTTTTTGACGTACAACTCGGCAAAACGAACCGCAAATTCAGAAGCAGAGTGTAGCATTCCGCGCCGGAAAAATACAAAGCTTGAAGAATCCAGTGGCTTATTGGTAGTAGTTTAACAGAAACGCGGCTGGTGGCGCAGCCTCGCCCGAGTGCGGAGGAACATCCCTGGCTGCTCCTCCACGTTCGACTTAGCGCATCACGGCGGCATCAAGCCCACAGCCGCCAACGTCGCCTTGGTTACAACCGCTGCATTCGCATTTACACTCATGCCATGTCCTCCGCAACAGTCCCCGCGTCTCGTTTGCACCGATCCGGTGCCCTTTACACACGCGCTACGTTTCTCGTCGCACTCGGCTGGTGTCTGCTCATCCCCTCTGCCGCCCGGCCGCAGTCCTTCAAGCCCAAAGATCTTGCACCTGCGCCGCAACGGAACCAGTCTGCCCCGGAATCACTCCAGGCGCGCACTCAGCAGCTCAATCAGGTTTTCCACGACTATTGGGAAGACACTCTGAAGCACTCGCCGGAGATGGCATCCAGCATCGGCGACAAGCGGTACGATGACCAGCTCTCCGACTATTCTGCCAACGCCTACAACGACTCGCTGGCTCGCGGCGAAGGCTTCATTGAGCGGCTGGGCACAATCGACACCACCGGCATGAGCGACCAGGAGAAGCTCAGTAAGCGCCTTCTCGTCTACGATCTCGTCGATCAGCAGGAAGGCGCGGTTTGCGAGCCCTGGCAGACTCCCGTCACCCAGTTCTACGGCATCCAGGTGGACCTGCCGATGCTGGCCGAGATGCTTATCTTCACTTCCTCCGACGACTACGATCACTACGTCGCGCGCTTGAACAAGGTGCCCGCGGCCATGCTCCAGATCAGCACCGATATGATGCTCGGCGAGCAATCGGGCCGAACCGAACCGCAATACATCATGCAAAAAGTGCTCGCCCAGGTAAACGCTCTGGCCTCGGCCAAACCGGAAGACACTCCCTTCGCCAGCCCGCTGCAGCACTTCCCTGCCAGTATTTCCGCTGCCGACCGCGCGCAGATTCGCACCGCGGTACTCACGGCGATCCGAACCAAGGTGCAGCCCGCCTATGCGCACTTCGCAAAATACCTGGCCGCGCAATATATTCCCCATGCGCGTACGCAGCCGGGCATCTGGGCCAACACCGACGGAAATACCTGCTATGCGCACCTGGTCGACAGTTTCACCACCACCGAGCTCACTCCCGATCAGGTTTACCAGATTGGTTTGGCAGACGTGGCGCGGATTGAACCGCAGCTGCTGGCCGTCGTGCATCAACTGGGCTATAAGGACCTGCGCAGCTTGCACGAATCCCTGGTCAACAATCCCAAGGAACATGCGCAATCCGGTGCGCAGTTGATGAGCCTGTACCAGCACTACGTCAGTCAGATGGAAACGAAACTTCCCGGTTTGGTGACGAGGCTTCCCAAAACACCGCTGAAGGTGGTTCCCATGCCCGCCTATGGCTCTGCCGATCAAGTCCCGGCGGACTACCAGCCCGGCACGCCGGATGGTTCTCGTCCGGGCGAAATTCGCGTCAATACCACGGACGCCAGCAAGCGCCTGCTGACTCAGGTGGAAGCCATCGCCTATCACGAAGGTGTGCCTGGACATTATCTTCAAATTTCGCTGGCGCAGGAACTGACCGGCCTGCCGGATTTTCGCCGCTTTGAAAGCTACGACGCGTTTATTGAAGGCTGGGCATTTTATAGCGAGCAACTCGGCAAGGAAGTCGGCTTTTATCAGGACCCGTACAGCGAATATGGAATGCTGGAAAATCAGATGTGGCGCGCCGTGCGTCTCGTCGTCGATACCGGCGTGCATTCCCGGCACTGGACGCGCGACCAGATGGTCCAATACTTCCACGACCATACCGCGATGGATGACATTACCATCCAGGAAGAGGTCGATCGCTACATCGCCTGGCCAGGCCAGGCTCTGGCCTACGACATTGGCCGACTGAAAATCTTAGAACTGCGAGCGAAGGCGCAGACGGCGCTCGGCAAGAACTTCGATCTGCGCAAGTTTCACGATGAGGTGCTGGACTCGGGCGCGTTGCCAATGGACATCCTGGAGCAGCGCGTCGACGCATGGATACAGCAACAGCAACAAAAATACGCCGGTCAGACGAAGGCCCAAACAGCATCCAGCAAAACGACGGAAGGAAACTAGATTGATGGCGAAGAAAAAAATGCACGCGATTTCACAACAGAACCAAGCATCGGGTACAAAGGTGGCGCTGCTCGGTGCGGGCAAGATGGGCGGCATCTTGCTGCAGGCATTCCTGAAAAATCATTTGTTCCGTCCGGAAAATATCAGAGCCACCGTGCAGCACCCCGAACGTGCCAAAAACCTCGGCGCACAGTGGGGAATTTCTGTCACCACTGACAATCTGGCGGCAGCGCGCAATAGCGATCTGATCCTGCTCGGCGTCAAGCCACAGACCGTTCCCGAAGTTATCGCACAAATCCGTCCGGCGCTGACCGCGAAGAAAACCATCATCTCCTTCGCCGCCTCCGTGAAGACCAGCGCCATCGAAAAAGCCGCCGGCATCGATCTCGCCGTCATTCGCGCCATGCCGAACACGCCTTCGCTGCTGGGCTGCGGAGCCACCGCCCTCTGCCGCGGCAAATTTGTAACCGACGAGCAACTGGCGCTGGCCGAACGCGTTTTCTCCAGCGTCGGCCGCACCGTCACCGTGGATGAAAAACACATGGACGCGGTCACCGCGCTGTCCGCCAGCGGCCCCGCCTACATCTACATCATTCTGGAATCGCTGGCAGAGGGCGGTGTCAAGGTAGGCTTACCGCGCGATATCGCCACCCTGCTGGCCGCGCAAACAGCACTCGGCGCGGCCTCCATGGTGCTTGAAACCGGCAGCCATCCCGCGCTGCTGAAAGATGCCGTCACTACTCCGGCAGGCTGCACCATCGACGGCATTCTGGAATTGGAAGAAGGTGGCCTGCGCGTCACGCTCATCAAAGCCGTCATGCGCGCCGCCCAGCGCGCCAAGGAACTCGCATCCAGCTGACCGGGTACAGCGGATTTCCTATCGGTATATAGCCTGGTTCGCAGCAAGCACACCGCTCATCGACTGGGAATTTGGAACGCACGACATTTCTGGGCAGCCAACGTTCCTCGATTGAGCGGTACGCGAAGGACCTCGCGATGTACAAACACCGCGAGGTCCTTCGCGATGAGACTTACCTGTTATGCGCGCGACGTCTCCAGCACCCGCGTGACCGGTGGCTCATTCTGGATCACTTCCTCCAGCACACGAGGCTTCAACGCATCCGGCAGCGCAATCGCCAGCACATCTTCAATGCGCCGCGCATAGTGGATCGTCACGCCAGCCAACTGTTCCGGCAGCAGATCCTCCTCCACATTCAACCGGTTTTCCTCCGGCAGAATGATGTCACGAACTCCGGCTCGGCGCGCCGCCAGGAACTTCTCCTTGATGCCGCCGACCGGCAGAACATTGCCGCTTAGCGTAATCTCGCCGGTCATCGCGGTCAGCGGACGAATAACGGTATCCGTCATCAACGAAACCAGCGTCGTCACCAGCGTGACACCCGCCGAGGGCCCGTCCTTCGGAATCGCGCCTGCCGGAATGTGAATGTGCAGGTCGACTTCCGTGTTGAAGTCCTCTTTCAGGCTCAGCAGCTTCGCGTTCGAGCGGACCCAGGTCAACGCGGCCTGCATCGACTCCTGCATCACCTCGCCAATCTGACCGGTCATCGTGAACCCGCCTTTGCCTTTCATCCGGTTGGCTTCGATAAACAGAATGTCGCCTCCGGCCGGCGTCCATGCCAGTCCTACTGCAACGCCCGGTCTCTTGGTGCGCTCGGCGATTTCCGTGTCCACGCGCACCTTGATCCCGCCCAGAAATTCCTGGATCACCGCCGGTGTGACGACGAGTTTTTCAGTCACTCCTTCGGCAATCCGTCGCGCCTGCTTGCGGCAGACGGTCCCGATCCATTGCTCCAGCTTGCGGACGCCCGCTTCATGCGTGTAATGCCGCACCATGCTGCGCACTGCGTCTTCAGGAAATTCGATGTCGTTCGCTTCGATGCCATTTTCTTTGATCTGCCGGGGAATCAGATACCGAAACGCAATGTGGACCTTCTCATCTTCTGTATATCCAGTCAGCTCGATGATCTCCATACGGTCCCGGAGTGGTTCTGGAATCGGGTCGAGCATGTTCGCAGTGCAAATGAATAGCACCTTGGAAAGATCGAACGGCACATCTAGATAATTGTCCCGAAAGCTGAAGTTCTGCTCCGGATCCAAAGTCTCCAGTAACGCCGATGAAGGATCTCCTCGGAAGTCGCGACCCAGCTTGTCGACCTCGTCCAGCATAAACACGGGATCATTGGTCTCCGCGCGGCGCAGCGATTGCATGATCTGCCCCGGCATGGCACCAATGTATGTGCGGCGATGCCCGCGAATTTCGGCCTCATCATGCATGCCGCCGAGGGAGATCCGTTGGAACTTGCGTCCCAGCGCGCGCGCGATACTGCGTCCAAGCGACGTTTTTCCTACGCCCGGAGGTCCGACAAAGCACAAGATCGGTCCCTTCATGTCCGGTTTCAGTCGACGCACCGCAAGGTAATCCAGTATGCGTTCCTTCACCTTTTTCAGGTCGTAGTGATCCTCATCCAGAATCTCCTTCGCCTTGGCAATATCCACTTCGCTGCCTGACGATTTCGTCCACGGCAACACCGCCAGCCATTCAATGTAATTGCGCGTGATGGAGTAGTCGGGCGCCATCGGAGACATCCGCGATAACCGGCTCAACTCCTTTAGCCCTTCCTTCTTCACCGCCTCCGGCATCCCGGCGGCTTCCAGCTTCTCGCGCAGCTCTTCGATATCCTTCTGGCCTTCGTCCATCTCGCCCAGCTCTTTTTGAATCGCTTTCATTTGCTCTCGCAGGTAATAATCCCGCTGCGATTGCTGCACCTGGTCCTGCACTTCGGTCTGAATCTTGTTGCGCAGTTGCTGCACTTCCAGTTCCTTGGCCAGATGCCGGTTTATGCGCGTCATGCGAGCAAGAACATCGGGCGTTTCCAGAAGTTCCTGCTTATCCATCGTCGACAGAATGGGCAATGACGAGGCAATGAAATCGACCAGCCGCCCAGGCTCCTCAATGTTCAGCGCAATCGTCTGCAACTCATCCGACAGCGTCGGCGAGGCGGTCACGATGTGCTGAAACTGGGCCAGAATATTTCGCTGCAACGCCTCGGTTTCCGAGCCTTTGGGGGGCTCGGCGTCCTCAATCACCTCCACCTCGGCCGTCATGTACGGGGCAGACTGATCAAACTCCGCCAACTTTACCCGCTCAGTGCCTTCGGTAAAAACGAACAGACTCTGGTTTGGCATTTTTACGACCTTGTGTACCGTCGCCAAAGTCCCAATCGTGTGCAGATCGGACGGTTGGGGAGCATCCATGCGCGCTTCCCGCTGGGCCACCACTATGATCGTTTTTTCCTCCCCCAACGATTGCACCAACTGGATGGAGCTTTCCCGTCCCACCGTCAAGGGCAGAACCGCGTGGGGGAACAGGACCGTATCTCGAACGGGCAGAACAGGATAGACCTGTTTCGACCCATCCCTTTCCCGGCCTTTTCGCTCGCCGGGATGAATTACGCTTAAAAAATCACTGGACATTGAGCCACCTTATATCAACCTTTATGACCTTTAGACGCTAAGAATCGTCCTGGGTTTCAATATTTTCTTCCGCCCGTACATCCCATCCAGAGAAATCAAGCATCGCAGAATTTCTCTCGAACATTCGTCCTGCAAGTCCCTCTTTTTAGTTCGATGCAGGATTGAGAACTCGGTACCGCCCTAACTCCTTCACCGTGCGACAAAGTTTCCTCAAATCCTCCAGTGCCGCGTCGGCCACCTCGTTTCCCGGAATCGCGATATCGGCGTAAAACATGTATTCCCATGGGCGGCCAGTCATCGGGCGCGACTCTATTTTTGTCAGATTCAACCCTCGCGCAGCAAACGAATTCAGCGCCTGCAACAGCGCTCCCGGTCGATTTTCCAACAGAAAGGCCAGCGATAACTTCGTGGGCGCTTCCTCTTTTGGAGCCGAGCCATGCCTGCGAATCAACCAGAAGCGAGTGTAACTCTCTTCGCGATCTTCAATTCCTTCCTGCAGAATATTGGCGCCGTAGTGCCGGGCCGCCTGCCTGCTGGCAATCGCTGCCACGTCATCTTGTTTCGACTGCATAATGTGGCGAACGCTACCCGCCGTATCGTAAAAACCGATCGCCTCGAATTGCGGATGCGCTGCGAAAAATCGCTTGCACTGCGCCAATGCCACGGGATGGGACAACACCTGCCGCACGGATTCTATGGTCACACCCGGCGCGGCAATCAGGTTGTGGCGGATTCTCATCTCCAATTCCCGCTCGACCACAAACTCGTGCTCGAAGAAAAGATCGTAGAAATCCATCACCGAACCGGCCAGGCTGTTCTCGACAGGAATAACCGCGGCATCGACGCGACTGCAACCCAGCGCTTCCAGTACTGCCCCCGCCGCGGCACAGGGAACCACTACAACACCCGGTACCAGCGTGAGTGCAGCTTCATGACTGAACGAGCCCAGCTCTCCCTGGATGGCAACTTCCATGCAACCTCCTCAGAACATGTAAACAAGAAATTAATTCAATGCCGGCGGCAACCTTCTGCCGTCTTACGCGCAACTTATCACAGGTACTTGGCTTCGATCGTAAGGAGACAAACGAATGTTGTGGACCATCTTTGTAATTCTTCTGATCTTGTGGCTGCTCGGATTCATCGGCTTCCACGTGCTCGGCGCGTATATCCATATTCTTCTGGTGATTGCATTGGTTGTTCTTATCTTCGCAATCATCGGCGGAAGACGTAGCGTAATTTAGTTCATCCACCAAGCAGGTGGACCGTTCCGCGGTACTGTGGGACGTTCCATCTCAACTGCTTCGCAAATCCGATCTCATAATCCACGCGGGGTCGATATGCGAAGCAAAGAAGTTAGCACAAGGAGCACTCCCATGAATAAGGATCAAGTTGAAGGAAAAACCGATCAGGTCGCCGGCAAAGTGAAGCAGAAAGTTGGCGAGGCGGTTGGCAATGAGAATCTCGCCAATCGCGGCGTAGCCGACCAGGTAAAGGGTGCGGCCAAGGAAACCTGGGGCAACGTGAAAGACGCAGCAAATAAGAATGCCGAACAAAATGCCAACGCCACGCGCGAGAACATCTCGCGCAATGTCGAAGACACCAAAAACCGAGTCAACGATAAGATCGATGCCATCAAGGAACAGCATCGCATGAATGAAGTCAAGAACCGCACCGCGTAGAGATTTGGCCTGCGAAAAATTTAGAGTGGACGCACGATCTTGGTCCCTATGTCGCCAGGAAATGCCCTCAGAGAGAAATTCTGTGAGGGCATTTTTAGCCAGAAACTGTGCCGTACAGGCTTAGTACACACGATGCAGCAGGTCTGCCGCAACCGCCAGAAAAAAAACAAAGGAGATGATTCCATTCATCGTAAAGAAAGCAGCGTTCAGTCGGCTCAGGTCGCGTGGAGACACCAGATGGTGCTCATAAAACAACATCGCCGCCACGGCGATAACGCCCACCCAGGTGATCCAGCTCAGATGAAACAAGACAATCAATCCCACTAATAGCATGAGCATCACTAGGTGCATCATCCGCGCAATCCAAAAAGCGGCATTCAACCCGAAGGCCTGGGGAATGCTGTGCAAGCCCTTCTGGATGTCATGCTCGTAGTCCTGACATGCGTATAGGACATCGAACCCGCCCACCCAGAACAACACTGCGCCAGTCAATACCACGATGCGCGGATCGAGCGAGCCACGCACCGCAATCCACGCTGCCGAAGGAGCGATGCCAAGCGCCAACCCCAGTACCAGGTGCGACCAGTGCGTAAACCTTTTTGCGTAGGAGTAGAAAAAAATTACCAGTAACGCAACGGGAGCAAGCTCCAGCGTCAGGCGATTCAGCCGGCTGGCACCGAAGATGAAAATCGCCGCCGACACAATCGTGAAGCCAATCGTGAATTGACGGCTCAGCAACCCGGCCGGAATCGCGCGCGAAGCCGTGCGAGGATTGACCATGTCGATCTCCGCATCTGCCCATCGATTGAATGCCATGGCGGCCGAACGCGCCGCGATCATACAGACGACGATCCAGAAAAGTACGCGCCAAGGCGGAATCCCCCGTGCAGCCAGCATCGCGCCCGTCAGCGCGAAGGGCAACGCAAAGATGGAATGCTCCCACTTGATCATTTCCAGCGTCGTGCGGAGGTTGCCGCTCATCGAACGTATCTTCTCCCCAATATGTCTGTTCTTTTTCTCTCCGCCACGGACGAGCAAAGCCATCCCCGTTCCGTGTGGAGTTCCTGTCCTCCAGTGTAGGGCCTGCACACCCGCTCGCGTGCCTCCGATCCGGAAGCGGAGTAATTCTTTCCCTCTACGTTTGCCAGCCGCATCCCTCGTCGCAATCCCTCAGTACAATTCATAAGATGGATGCAGTACTGAGCGAACCGCGAGATTCATCGATCCCTCGGCAAGATTCCTGCCTCAAATCGATTCCGAACTGCATCTAATTTCAATCCGGTAGAGGATGAAGACCGAGTTCGTATTACTCCTGTCGAAGATCAAAAACGCAGCACGAAGGTCGTAAGGAAAAAGCGAATTTGACCGTCAACAAAGAACCGCAGATCAATCCGTGGCTGATCGCGCTCTCGGTGGTTCTGCCGACCTTCATGGAGGTGCTCGACACCTCCATTGCGTCGGTGGCGCTGCCGTACATCGCCGGAAGCCTCTCGGCCAGCACCAATGAAGCGACTTGGGTGCTCACCAGTTATCTGGTTGCGAATGCCATCGTTCTTCCGGTCAGCGGATGGTGTGCGCAGCGCTTCGGACGAAAGCGTTTCCTGCTGACCTGCATCGTGATCTTCACTGTCAGCTCTTTTGCCTGCGGCGCCTCTACCAGTCTCGCCATGATCCTGCTGGCTCGGGCCGTGCAGGGCGCGGGCGGAGGCGCGCTCCAGCCCATCTCCCAGGCCATCATGCTCGAAAGTTTTCCCGAGGAGAAGCGCGGCCAGGCCATGGCCGTCTATGGCCTCGGCGTCGTCGTTGCTCCCATTCTTGGCCCAACTCTCGGCGGATATTTGACCGACGCCTATTCCTGGCGGTGGACGTTTTACATCAATATCCCAATCGGAATTCTGGCACTGATTATGATTTCGCGCTTCGTTCGCGATCCGGACTACATCCGCGATGCGAAACCCGGCCCCCTGGACGGGATAGGCCTTGGCCTGTTGGCCACCTGGCTCGGATGCCTGCAAATCATTCTCGACAAGGGTCAGGAGGACGACTGGTTTGGCGCCGAATGGATCCGCTGGGCGACGGCGATTCTGATCATCTCATTCATCGCATTTATCTGGCGCATGCTGGTTAAAGAAAGGCCGCTGGTGAATCTGCGCGTCTTTCTCCATCGAAATTTCGCCCTTGGCTGCATTCTGATCGCGCTCTTCGGTGGATGTATCTACGGTCTGATTACTCTGCTCCCGCTTTTCTATCAGGAGGTTATGCTGTACCCAGCATTGAATGCTGGGATTGCCGTGAGCCCGCGTGGACTGGGGGCCGTCGTCGCCATGCCGATCATCGGGCTTCTCACGGCCAAAATTGACAATCGATGGCTGATCGGCGGAGGATTTTTACTCTTCGGCATTTGCGGAATATGGTTCGGCGAAGTCAACCTGGCCATTTCGCCCTGGTCATTCATCTGGGCCATTATTTTGAGCGGCTTCGGCTCGGGTATGGTTTTTGTTCCTCTTTCTACGACAACGGTCGCAGGCTTGACCAATCAGGAGATGGGAAACGCAACTGGCCTTTACAACCTGCTGCGCAATGTGGGCGGTAGTATTGGCATTTCGATTACAGATACGCTGCTGGCCCGGCACTCGCAACTGCATCAGGCGAACCTGATCCAGAACCTGACCCCAAGCGGCCGCGTATACCAGCAGCAACTCAGCGAGGGAGCGACCCATCTCGGGCCGAAGATCGGCACGGCCATGGCGGGGGCCGGAGCTCTGGGCCGAATCTATAGTTCTCTCAACGTGCAGGCGTTGCTGCTGTCGTATGTGGACGACTTCCGCTACCTGGCGCTCGCCTCCTTTGGCTGTCTGCCCGTGGTCTTCCTGCTGCGCAGGGCGAAAGGCCGCAGAGGCGTAATCCACGCCGAATAAGATGTCTGCGTGGATGGCCGGTTTTCACGAGGAAGAAAAGCCGCTCGCAAATAAATCCGGCGGTCGATCGCAATATGGGTTTGCACCTTACTGCCGCGCGGAAACCGAACGTCCGCTCAAATCGACAAGTTACTTGCTGCCCTTTTCCGGCTTCTCATTGGCAACGATCAGATCGTTGGTGACATGGAATACATTGGGTACCTGCATCGCGCGCATGTACGCGAGTTGCTTGTCCATATCGTTGTCCACCATACCGTATAAAGTCACATCCCCGTTTTGCACGGAAATTCGAATCGGACGGGACGGAACGATGGCGTACTGTTGCAAGGCCGGATATCCATAAATTGCGCGGAACGTCATGATCCGGATTCCATCGTCCATAGGGGAAAGCGGATCGACCCGAATCTGGTTGATGACGTCTTTGACGCCTGGCGTAAATTCCGTCAGCGCAACGGCCGACTGTTGGGCTATCGGACCCACCGCGTGACCCACCAAGGTCACCACGCCATTCTGCACATGGGCGCCAATCGCATCGAAGACCTGGCCGTAGCCGACCCGATCGACTTCGATTCGCTCCATCAAGTTCCTCTGCAGAACATTATCTGGAAGGTTCGGGCCGCCGACGGCTATGTTGTCCCGAACGTCTTTCACGCCGGATATCTTTTTCGCTTTCTTAATCGCTTGCGCTTTATACCCATAGAGAGGAACCTGCCCAGAAAGTGTTACGGTACCGCCGTTGGCGAGCACGGTCACGTCCTGAAAATTCTTGCCTTTCAGCTCGCGCTTTACTCTGGCCGCCAGTTGCGCGTCTGAACTGCCCATATCGGCAGCCAGCACATAGGCGGAAGAGCCAACGAAACCCGGCGCCCCCACCAACATGCCCATACAACACGCCGCGATCAACACACGGGATATCACTGTCTTATTCCGCATCTGTCTTGTCCCCCTTGCTTCTCTTATCGGCCGGCCCACGCGCCTTCCGGGTCCCCTGATGCCTCGATGTCGAATAGTCTACGCCCCGAGAAGAATGAGGCTCACCCAATTCCTGCGGCACTCCTCCCTTGTTCCATATAGACGCAGGAAATAGGAAATGGGCCGCTTCGTCCGTCAGCCGGGCTTGGCCTGGTTCCAGCAAATAGAAGATTTTTACTGATGCCGTCCGCGAATCTGCAGATACATGCTGAAAACATTCGCTTCGTCGCGCACCGCGATGATAGACACGTTGCGGGTCAGATTCAATTGGCCCTGAATCAACTGCTGCGCCGTGGTGTTCACATTCGTGGCAAAAGTCAGGATCAAGTTTCGTCCCACTTGCTGTTCCACCGTGATGCGCGCGGTCGACTCGCCCAGTGTGCCGACGAAGTTGGGATCCACACGCACGCTGCCCACCCCAAACAATTTCTGCACGCGGCTGCTGACCGCCGCATTCAGTGCCCCTCCCAGCAAAGCTTCAGTGGTCAGATTGGCGCCCGCCTGCTGCTGCTCGCCATACATCGCCGCCTGCTCATTGGTGCGGCCCAGCGCCAGCAGGGCCAACACGTCGGCCTGCGTCAGAGGCGGCTCGGAACGATAGGAAATCTCCAGCTTGCTGGGCGGTCCGTGCAAGGTGATGATGATGTCGTAATTCTGTACCTGCGCAGTGGCTTCCAGGTCGATCTCCGGAGCAATAGTCACAGGATTGGCAAAAATAATGTCGCCCTGTTGCAACTGGTATTTTGTCCCCGCGAATGAAGCGGATCCTTCGGTGATATCAATCCGTCCCAGAACGGAGGGGTTTTCGACGGTGCCGCGGATGCGCAGGTTCACATCGCCGGCGAGCGATGCAAACGAGTTCTGGAATCCCAGTTGCGGGGCAGATGTGACGTGAATATCAAGATGCACCCGATTCAGCGGCGACGATGGATCGATCGGAGTTGAAACTCCGCCGCCACCCACGGCCAGCGAGGTCAGGTCGATGTTGCTGTCGACTCCAAAACGCATCAGCTGCACGTTGCCGCTGACCAACAGATCGTCCACGTTCCCCAATACGCGCAGCTTGGCGTCTACTGAACTGGAAATTCCTTTTGGATATCGAATCCGCACTCCCTGGCTGGTAACTGTCAAATCGGTAAATATGCCGTTCTGATAGCCGATGAAGCCTTTGACATCCAGCTCCCCGCCGCCCGAGGATCCCTTCAACTGCTGCACCACCAGCCGGTTCTGATCGAACACCATCGTTCCGTTCATGTCCGTCAGACCATTGGTGATGTTCTGCAGGTGCATGTTAATGTTGCTGAATTGAGCGCGCCCCTGCATGTTCGGCTGGTGAACCGTGCCGCGCACATTCACTACAAAGCTGACCTGGCCCGTAGACTGCAGCGCCTTGTTCGTGACGGAGGCCAGTCTTGCATTCACCGTACCTTCGGAATGCAGACGAAGCGCATAGCCGCGCAGCAGGTCGATCGTCCCGCCCGCGGTCAGATCCATATCCGCGCCTTGGAGATGTACCTGCTTCAGCTGCAATTTTCCATCCCGCAACGAGGCTTCGATTGGCCCCTCGGAATGGATGGGAAGGTTGCCGATAGTTACGCTGAAAGTGTTCATATCCGCATCCGCTTGGATCGCGGATGGCTCAGCCAGTGGCCCGGACATCGTAATCTTTCCCTGCAGCGAGGATTGGGCGCTGATCCCGGAAGTCGTCAAGCTGCGCAGCAGCGGATCGATATTGAAATCTGCAAATGTCAGCTCCATCTGGGCGGGATACTTCCCGCCCAGTTGAACCTGTCCACTCATATCCAGGCGCGCTCGCAATACCTCCGCGCGCGATGTCATGTAGAGTATTCCGCCCTGGTAGTGGGTCTCGGCTTGCGCGCGGCCCATCGGCCGGCCATTCAGAGTCAAGTTCTCAACTTGCATGGCGCCGGTCGCCACCGGAGCGGCCAAAGTTCCGCCTCCCTGAAAATGAAAACCCATCGTGCCGTCGGGCTTCAGGCGCGAGTTTTCCAGCAGCGCGATCTGCGACAGTTCAAAATGCTCGCCTGTCAGTTCGCCTTGCAACTTTCCGCTCGCGTCGTCATACGAGAGATGTCCGGTTGCGATGCCTCCTGCAGTCGCAATCCGTACATGAGTCGCTTCCAGCCGATGGCCCTCGGCGGCCAGCACCGCCATTGCGCTTGGAATGGCCTGCCCGTCAATGACACCGTGAGTGAGGTCCACCTGCCCGGAACCTTCCAGATCATCCAACGTCCCAGCCACATGCGCATGGACTTCCAGCGTTCCAGCAACGGGGTACGAGGTACCGAATACCGACTGCAGGTCGGCCACGGATGCATTCGTCGACTGCATGGTCGCCGTTACCTGGGTTTGATTGTTGTAGGTATACGTGTCCGGCGCCGTGCGGTCCGGTGATAAATCCAGGTCGGCATGAATCACTGCGTTGCCTCGAACCAGTTCCCCGTTGCGCACGACGAGTCGCGCCGGAGCATAGGAAATGTCGCCGTGAAATTGGTCCCATGTCAGAAGATGCTCGTGCATCGTGTCCCCCGCATTCTCTTGCCGAGCCCGTTCCACCACCATCTCAAACGGTCCGGAATCCAGATGCCCAACCGCTTGCAACGCGAAGAATGAGCCGTGAACGATTCCATGGAAGCTTGCGCTTCCCAGCAATTTCAATGGCAGGGCGTGAGGGGCGCCAACTGGCGTGGCCCGCAGATCCGTAATCGTCAGCAGTTGGTCGAACTCGCCCAGGTCCCTTCCAACGACATCCAGCCGCAGCGAGCTGTGCAGGTCCTTCTCCAGCAAATCCAGCGTGCCCGCGCCGTGCACCTGCGTTGCTGGCGTATGCAGATTCGCATCCTGAATCACCAGATGGCGATGGTCCCCAAGATAGTCGGCGTGTGCCGGTCCGCTGACTGGTACCAGACCCAGGGTGTGTTGCGGTACGCTCAGCATCAAGTCGCCATGCACATCCAGGCCATTTCCATCGCCCGTCCAGTGGACGGTCACTTTGCCGGAGGCAGCGGTTGTAAATCCAATATTCCAGTCCCGGCGGGGAGCTGTTGCAGCCAGAATTAACGGCAGGGTAACGTTGGAAACCTGGGCTTCGATATCGGCCTGCAGCGGCTGATACTCCTGCTCGACAGCCTTCGCCGCCTTCGGCTCAAATTTCTGGTGCAGGTGCTCCAGCAGTTCCCTCGGGCTCATCCGCTGCCGCAGGGATTCCGCAGGTCGAGCCTTTCCCTTGGTGCCTGGCGCGATCACTGGCGCGGACGGCCCCACGCAATGTTTCAACACCATACTTCCCGCGATTCTGCCCTGGTCGTCGAGTACGGAAGAAAAGTCCGTCAGAGAGCATGTATCGTTGTCGACATAGATGTTGGTTCGCAAATCGACATTGCGAAGAGTCAGCCAGGGAGCTACCCACGCTCCCGAGCGCATGACGACGTGGCCCGATACCTGAAACGTCCCATTCGCAGCTCCATGGGCGTCGATGGAGAGTTGTGCTATCCCGGCGCGCATTGCATCCACACCCATCATCGCTCCGATCTGGCGGGCGTCAACCGAGCCACGAATGTTCGCCTGCCAGCTGGGGGAGGAAAAATTCTGCAACTCACCGCTTCCGATCAAGCGCGAGTTCCCTGTTTCGAGATCGAGATTCTCAATCTTGACTTCATCCCGGCGCAGACGCAGGCTAACCTTCAGACGCGAATGCGCCCCGCTATCGCTCTTCAAGCGAAACGTAATGTTCCTTATATCCAGCGACGCCTGGTACTCGGCTGGATCGCTCACATACCGCATCGCCAACTGGATCGGCCCAGCCGCCAGGTTGAATGGGATCTTGCGATTGTTGAGCAGGAAAACCCCATTCTCGACGCGAGTATCATCGATCGCCATGCTGAGCAGTGCCTGCGGCAAGGGTTGTTGGCTGGCCACCCGGGGCTGCGGTTGATTCGTCGTTCCATCTGGATACACGATCAGATGGATGGTCGGGCTCTCTGCGGTCAGACTGGTCAAACTGATCTTCGGACTCAGTAGGGTAAGGATGCTGGCATGGAGCACGAGATGGCTGACGTGAAAATATGGGACTTCGCCGGCAGCTTCTTTGCCATGGATCGTCAGGTCATTCACTTCGATCGCGAAATGCCGTAGACTCCACCGGAAGGAACGCATCTCCACCCGGCCGCCAGTCGTCCGTTCTAGCACATCGACCACCGCATGATGGACGCGGGCTGCAAACTGCGGCGTGTTGGCATACCAGACCAGCGCTCCTATCAGCGCGACAACCAATGCCAGCATGGCTGCGACCGCATAGGCAACCATGCGCCAGCGCGACCGGCGCGTTTTCGCAGCTCCGTTCTCCCGGTTCGCAGAAGCGCCCTCTGTCATTGGCTACCTTCCCCGTCCGCTCCGACTTCTCCATAGGCGGGATCGAGAATTTGCACCTGTCCCTCAGCTCGCAGATTTTTTAGCCACAAATCGATCGACTTGCTGACCTGTTGTTGACGAAGAATTTCGCGTATCCGGGGAACGACGGAGTCGAGGGTCGGCACCGCGGCATGGTCCTTTTTCAACTCTGGTACCAACACCTGATCGTAGTAGTTTCTGACATCGGAATTTGAGACCTGGGCTGCCACCCCAAAACGCACGTCGACAAATTTCAGGATTGCCAGCCGTTCCCGCATCCGGTCCTCAATCTCTTCCGGCGTAAATCCGTGCGCTGCCAGGAATGCTTTCCATCCGGCATCCGTCTCGCAATCTACGTGGTCTGTTAGCTGGATTTGCTTGCGCAGTTCGGCAACCGCCTGGTCCACATCTTTCTGCGAAATCTCCGCGACGCCGGGCTGCAGCGCCCGCTGCTGAACGATCAGGGTGCGGTCGATCACCCGTTCCAGCGCCCGCTGCGGGGTGTTATCGGCCGCTGGCTCAAACTCCGGTTGCAGCGCGGAAAAGCGCATCTCATCGTCCACGTCGCTGGCTAGAATCGCCTGGCCGTCCAGATCGGCCACGACGCGGTCAAGAACAACAGTGCGCTGCGGCCCGGCTGCAGGCACCTGCGCGTTCGCCGCAGCCACGACGTAGCACAGCAGACAACCCAGCAAAGCGAGCCCGCCCGCCACGGGTCGCCTCTCCTGTCGAAGTCCGCGGCGGCGCCAAATCATCGCTTGCGAATTGTCGGCGTCCGTCATCAAAACGATTGTCCAATGCTGAAGAAAAAGTTGAAGTGGCCGGAGTTGCCGACATACGGCGGTTGGCCGTTGTAGTCGAGAATCGCCGGCAACAGTTTCGGATCGCTGACCACCGGGTATACCGTTGGATTCATGTTATAGCTGAAATCCAGACGGATCGGACCTACAGGTGTCTTATAGCGCAACCCCAAGCCTACGGCCTGCGAATCGTAGTTGAAGTTGCAGGTCCCCTCTGGACCGGTCAGGTTGTAGCAGGTCTTTACGTTGGGCTGATAGAACCGCAAGAGCGATGGAAAAATGCCCGACGCATTTTCGTACACGTTGCCCATATCTTCGAATACGGCGAACCCCAGATTGTCCCCAATCAATGGCAACGGTACGGGCGGAATGCGCAGCTCGGTGCTGTTCACAAACCCTCCGGAACCGCCCACTGGATAACCGGTTTGCAGATCGCGCGGACCCGCGGAATTCACTGAGAATCCTCGATGCGAAGTCGCGCCTCCGGCGTACAGGCGTTCCGGCAGCGGGATCAAGTTATATTTAGGAGAGCCGTAGGTGTTTTCAAACGCAACACGCGTGCTGCGTGCCAGAATCCAGCCGCGCTTGTTCAATCGGTGATAATTCGATTCCTGAATGTCGATTCGATTGAAGTTTGCCTGCGACGCAAATCCTTCCCATGCGAAGAATTGCTGCGCGGAAAGATACCAGCCGCTGGCGGCATTCAATGGATTGTCGCGCGTGTCATGCACCCAGGTGATGCCCGGACCGCTGACGCGCGTCGGCTGCGACAGCAGCGGGATCAACGCCGCGCTGACTTGCAGGCTACTGGGATTGACATAGACGTACCGGTACGTCATGGAATAGATCAGCGTATTGGCCCTGTTGGGCCGCTCGGTAAAGACCACGGAACCGCTCAGGGTCGAGGCTTGATAGGTCGTCACATTCTGGTTGCTGATATAACCGCCGGAGATGGAAAAATCGAACGTTTTGTGATCGTAAAATTTCGGTACGTCGTAGGTCATGATCGCTTGCTGTTCCAGCGTGCCGTACGCCGTCTGCAAGCTGATGGTCCGGTTTCTGCCCCCCAGGTTGATGCGGCTCACGTCGAAGGAAATACGCGGGCTCACGCCAAACTTTCCGTTCGGGCTACATACAAACGCCGACGGATTGGGTACCCCCAGGTCGATCAGCGATGCGGCCGTAGGGCAATTGGTTTGCGGATTGCCCGTCTGGACTTCAAAACCAAAACCATAGTCATAGTTCCAGCGATGCGCTTCGGTCACGTTCACCAGGACGTCTTTCTGCGGCTCGGTTCCGCGCTGGTTCACAATGCCCGTAGCGACTTCATTGAATAGCGCCAGGTTGTAAAGCTGCTTCTGCGTATCCAGAATGGCATTGCGATTGAGCGGATCGCCCGGATGAATCTGCAACTCTCGTTGCACGACCTGCGGTTTGGTGTAATGCACTCCGCTGATCAAGACCTGGTGGACGTAAAAAGGATTGCCTTCGTCGATCCGTACATCGATATCAATCAAATTAGGATCGTCCTGTTCCGGATGCTGCTCAAACGTCAGTTCTACCTGGGAAAATCCATGCCGGTAGTAGTAGTCGTAGAGTTGCAGCCGATCCCCGCCCAATGTCGCCAGCGAATACGGTTCGCCGGGCCGCGTGTTCATTTGCGTCAGCAGTGTGCCATATGGAACCTGCCTTACGCCGGTAAGTTGAATATGTCCAATTTTCTGCTGCGCACCTTCGTGAATTTCATACGTGACGCGGATGGCAGCCACCTTGCCATTCGGGGCTCCAGGCTCTTTGTCCGAGTCCTTCACGTTGGCAGTCACGCTGACATTGCCGAACCCGTTGCTCTTGTAAAGAGCTTGAATGGCATCCACGTCCTGTGACAGTAATACCTCGCTGAAAATTCCGTGTGAATGGACGTGATCGGCGGCCTGCACGCTCAGTCGCTCTTTCACGATGTCCTGGTCGAAATAGCGATTGCCTGTGACCGTGACTGACACAACTTTATGCGGAGAGCCTGGATGGACCCGATATACGATCCGCTCTTCGTTGGGCTCCGGATGCTCTACCACGTGCGTCACGCGCACATCGAAATAACCCTGCTTCTGGAAATGATTGCGAAGATTCTCGTCTCCTTCGTCCAGCAGATCCGGATCGACGGCCCCCTCTTCGTAGACGGGTATCAGACGCTTTAAATCGCGCTTGGAAATCTTCGCGCCGACGGCGCTGATCCGCACCACTGGGCCACCCTTGACCTCAAACTGATATGCCACCTCGCCCGTCGCAGGGTTGAATGTCTGCGGGCCGGCCCGAACAGTAGCCTCCAACCGGTCTTGCTTCTGATACTGTTTCCGCAATCGTGTCAGGGCCCTCGGTACGGTATTCACTGTGACCGCGGATCCCTGCTTCAGCTTGGCGACCTTGCGAAATTTAGCCATCGTCATGTCCGTATCGCCTGTGATTACGACGGAACCAATCTTCGCTTGCTTGCCCGTCTTGACCGTATAAATGACGTCCACCAAATGGTTGCTGCCGGCAGGGATCGTCTTCTCCTCCACCGTGGGTTCGTTGAAACCATTGCGCACCAGCGCCTGCTTCAATTGCACGGTGGCCTGGTCCAGTTCCGACGCCGTGAAAGGCTCGCCCAGTTCCAGGCGCGTGGCGCGCTGAATTTGCGCCGCCAGCGTCTCCTGCTTCATCCCGCGTATGTACAGTCTCCGCAGAAACAGCTGCGGAACTCCACAAAAAATGACCGTGACCTGGCCATCGATTCGAATCCCCCGCGCGACAATGTTGCGATAGAGACCGGAGGCAAACAGAGCATGTAAGCTGCTTTGGATGTCTTGCGGACGTAACTTGTCTCCGGGTTTCAGTGCGAGTTTCTCGCGCAGACCGTTTAGGTCCTGCTCGGAAACGCCTTCAAAGCGAATGCTCCGCACCGTCAAACCGTACCAGTCTTTCAGATCGCGGTAGCGCAGGACAGCTGGAGACGGGCTTGCCGGAGAAGCCGCCTGGGGCTCGGCCGCGCGAGATGCGCTGGCCGCTTGCTGAGCGCCGCTGGAAACGGCCGCAAACGTCGCCGTCGACAAAAAAATTCCCGCAGCGCAAAGCCCCATCCTCGCCGCCTGCTGGAGGCTCGCAAATCCACTGTGAACGTAACTTTTCTGCAAAGAAATATGCTCATGAACGGCCAGCTAGAGACCGTTGCACCCCTGAATCGTTGTTGCGACAGCGAGTTGGTGCGAATGGTTCCGTTCCCGCGAATCGTCTATGAACCGAAGTTGCCTTGGCGCACAGTTGATGGGAGGCTCCATTTGCCTGTGGCTAGCATACTCAACCTGCCTGTCGCGCGTCTTGCCTGCGATGCGAAAGGACTAATTTTTTCATCGACTGTCGCCGAAGAGGCACTGCGTCGCCCATTCCATATACTGGGAATGTATGACTCTGGCTCCCAATGCGGACTTTCCCTCACCCGCCTTCTCCTCGCAGGATCGCTATTCCCGGCAAGTTCTTTTTCCTGGGATTGGGGACCATGGTCAGCAAAAACTGTTCGCTGCGCACGTCGCTATCGTGGGTTGTGGCGCGACCGGGGCAGCCGTCGCTGGCCTCCTCGCGCGCGCCGGAGTGGGCACCCTGACTCTGATCGATCGCGATTACGTAGAATGGAGCAATCTGCAGCGTCAAGTGCTGTTCGAGGAAGAAGATGCTGCCGAAGGACTGCCCAAGGCGGAAGCGGCTCGACGCAGAATTGCGCGCTTCAACAGCCAGACCCATGTTCATGCGCATGTCGCGGACCTGATTCCCGGCAACATCCACGCGATCTTCGCGCATGCTCAACTGGTGCTGGATGCAACTGACAATTTTGAAACCCGCTACCTGCTGAACGACTATGCGGTCGAACAGAATAAGCCGTGGATCTATGCCGGAGCCATCGGTTCCTACGCCGTCACCATGAACATCGTGCCAGGCAAGACCGCCTGCCTGGCCTGCATCTTTCCAGAACCTCCGACTGGATTGGTCGAAACCTGCGACACCAGCGGCATTTTGAATCCCGCAGTGAACCTGGCCGCATCGATGGAGGCGGTCGAGGCGATCAAGTGGATCGTCGGCGCGCACGATCGAATGCGGCGCACCCTTTTTTCGTGCGATGTCTGGAGCAACGAAATCTCTCAAATTGACGCCTCCCGTCCGCGCGCGCACTGCACCGTATGTGGCCAGCGCCAATTTCCGCATCTGGCCGGCGTGGGCCGTCCGCAAATCACCTTGTGCGGCAGAAACTCGGTCCAGATCCATGAACATCATCGGCCCATCGATTTCGCAGAGCTGGAGCGCAAGCTGCAGGCGCACGGAACCGTCCGACGCAACGAGATGCTACTCCGATTCGATCGCGGCGAACACAGGATCACCATTTTCAGAGATGGTCGCGCCATTGTGCAAGGCACTACTGACGTCGGATTGGCGCGCGGCTTGTACTCGCGCTTTATAGGAAGTTGAAAAATTAACGCGGGCAACTCCCACCGGAACAATGCCTTCTAAGCCACTGAGCAGCCGCTAAAAGACACATGGATGATGCCAAAATACTCCCAGGAAAGGGCGGAACGCATATCGACTCCACGATGAAAAACACGCTGCGAACTGCCGACAAGACCTCCCCGACTCCCGCTCAGCCACTCACCCCCGAAGCCAGGCCGGTGCAGCAGCAACAGCGTCGCAACCCTCCCATCGCTGGAGAGTTGGCCGCGATTGCTCAGGCTCAGCAGGGCGACGGCGCGTCCTTTGAAATTCTCTACAACATGCACAAACGCCGCGTGTACTCGCTCTGTCTGCGCATGCTGGGCAATGTCGCCGAGGCGGAGGACCTGACGCAGGAAGCATTCTTGCAGCTCCACCGCAAGATTGGAACATTTCGTGGCGATTCCGCGTTTTCCACCTGGCTGCACAGAATGGCCGTCAACGTTGTGCTGATGCATCTGCGGAAGAAAGGCCTGCCTCTGGTCTCACTGGAGGAAACGCTCGAACCAGCCCAGGACGACGGTCCCCGCAAGGACTTTGGTACCCGCGACCTCACCCTCTCCGGCTCTATCGATCGTGTTACTTTGGAACGAGCCGTGGAAGAATTGCCGCCGGGCTATCGACTGGTATTTGTTCTGCACGATGTGGAAGGCTACGAGCACAACGAGATCGCGGCCATGTTGCAATGCTCCATCGGCAACAGCAAATCTCAATTGCACAAGGCACGCATGCGTCTGCGCAGTCTGCTTCGTCAAAAAGCGATCGGGAAGGGAGAGGCATGACATCCAACAGCGGTCGAACGCCCAAAGACTGCGAAGAATTCCAGCGTCAATTGCCGGAGTTCTTCGATTCAGGCCAGGACCTTCTCGTGCATCGGCACGTGCAGTCATGCCAGAATTGTTCCTCGCTGGTGCGCGATCTGGAATATATCGCCGACCAAGCGAAATTGCTGCTTCCCATCCACGACCCCAGCCCCGTGGTTTGGGAAAACATTCACAACGCGCTTACCCGCCAGCAGAAAGATGACGATAAGAGCTCCTGACCGAGGTCGAGATACGAAAACTTGTCCGCCACGCAGTCGTATCTCATTTAAAATCCAGCAAAGGCCGCTGGAGGGGCTCTCCTGACGATTTCGAGTCCAACTCGTGACGGCCTCCTCCTGCCCAAGCGCATCGCCCTCACCGGCTTTATGGGTGCGGGCAAAAGCACCCTGGGAGCCCTGCTGGCGCGTCGGCTGGGCTGGATCTTCGTCGACCTGGATGAAGAGATTGTTCGCGCCGAACAAAAGAGTATCGCGGACATCTTTGCGTCGATCGGCGAAAGCAGTTTTCGCGAATTGGAACGCGCCGCACTGGCCCAGACCCTGCAACATGAGCGAATCGTCCTGGCGCTGGGCGGAGGCGCTATCGAAACCGACGCGAACCGGCAGTTGCTCCAGGAAGATCGCGAGACATTACTGTTGTATTTGGAAGCGCCTCTGGATGTGCTGATGACGCGATGCGAGCAGCAGCAGATGGAAAACAAAGCGGTACGGCGTCCAGTGATGGAAAGACGAGCAGAACTTGCACAGCGATTTCTGCGCAGACAGCCGCTTTATGAATCTGCGCATTGGACGCTCCACACTAGCGGGCGAAGTCCGGAGGAAATCGTCGATGCGATCTTACTGCAGTGGAAACAGACCCCTTGGATAGAATGCACGGAGAGCGCCTGATGCATTCCGGCTGTACCAACCCATGCTGGCAATAACGACCAGCCGACAGGCGAGTGAAGAGAGTGAACGCTGGATGATTGGAGAGTTACCGCCGCCTGTGGTTCCACGAACGCGTCGAACGACACGCGGCGATATTCTATTTGCGTTTGCCATCGGCATCGGCTTGTATGTGGCATGGCTGTTGCGCGACGTGCTGACCCTGCTGTACGTCAGTGCCCTCGCCGCCGTCGTTCTCATGCGGGTCGTGCGCGGGGTCCAGCGGCTCCGTATCGGAAAATGGCACCCCAGCCATGGCATTGCCATCCTGATTATCATGGTCGCCACGATCGGGTCCATCACCTTCTTTTTGGCTCTCACCTTGCCGCCTCTCGTGCGGGAGGTCACAAGCTTTGTAAAAACATTCCCCGGCCACACGCCCGCATTTCTGAAAAGAATGGAAGCACTGCCAGTCATCCGTGACATGAATGTGGACGTCATTGAAGTCAAGCTGAAACAGGATGTGACCCAGCATGCGGGCACATTTATCTCTTCTGTCAGTGACTGGGCTGCCAAATTTTTCGAAATTATTACCGGGATTGTTCTTACCATCTACTTCCTGGCGGAAGGCGAGCATGTCTATCACTGGTTCCTGTCCCTGATTCCGGAAGCACGCCGCACGCGTCTCGACGAAACCCTTCGCCAGGCAGCCCAACGGATGGGAGGATGGCTGCTCGGGCAGTTGGCCCTGATGCTAATCCTGGGGGTTTTGAGCGCCATTGTGTTTGGAGCCCTCCATTTGCGGTATGCGTTTGCACTGGCCGTGCTCATGGGCGCTTTCAACATCATTCCGGTTGTCGGGGCCCTGGTCAGTACCTCGATTGCCATGCTGGTCGCGGCCGGCGATTCCTGGGAAAAAGTGCTGGGAGTCCTTATTTTTGAGCTGATCTACGTGCAGATTGAAAATGGCTTCCTGACTCCGCGCATCATGCATGCACGAGTCGACCTCGCCGGAACCGCTGTCTTCATCGCCCTGCTGATGGGAGTGAGCCTGGCTGGGGTCGCCGGAGCTTTGGTGGCCGTCCCCACCGCTGTGCTGGTCGCTGTCCTCGTGGACGAATACATCATCCATGCCGCCGGCGGTCCTGGCCCCCACGACATGATTGGCGTCAGCGGCCCGCTGCCCCGTTAGGCCCGACCGAAAACTGGAGTGGATTTCCCGCGCCTATGGCGGCTATACAGATACCGCATTCAAAAATGAGATGTCATTCTGTGCGCAGCGAAGAATCCAGAAAGGGATGGAAAAGTTCACTATGCGCTTATCCTCTGGATTCTTCACTTCGCTGCGCGGAGCCTGCCCTGAGCGTAGCCGAGGGGTTCAGAATGACTCCCTGCCACAAAAACTGTCCAAACTTTAAATCCTCTCTAATTTCCTCCGCCACTTCCGCTTTCAGGGGATTCCGGGGATTCCACCTGAGCGATCTTCGAAGCATACAATACGAAGTTCCCACCGCTGTTCTGGAGCAGGTATCCATGGGTCTCCACACTGGCGCCGGCGGCCAGCACGGCAAACGAGGAAGCGCTTAAGCCATTGCCGTACTCCGTGGCCTGGCTGGTGGAAACGTTGAGCGACGCAAGGCTGTCATACGTGGTCAAAAACGAGGAACTGGCCAGGGTCAGCGCGAAAGTGAAGTCGGGGCTGCTGCCTTGGGGCGTAGCCACCAGCGTGCCCGGAATACTCTCTGCCGCCAGCATCACCTGCTGCGCATTCAATGTGCCCGAGCTGCCTGCTGCCCCAGTAACGACCACCGACTGGCCCGGAAAGATTTCGGCAGCCGTAAATGCGGTCGAAACCACTCCGGCCTGTTGCGCATCTTCAGGAATTCCGTACGTTGTCGAAGAAGACAAGGCAACGCTCAATGATGCGCTGCTCGATGCGGTTCCAAAGCACTCTCGCGGCACCATCGTGAATGCGGTGACCGCTCCAGAGCTATTTTTCGTCACGCTGACGATGATGCCCTTGGCTCCGTCTTCCTGCTGACCAGAGGAATTTTCAGCCGACTCGGGAGTAATCATCAGAGCTAACAAGCTGCCGTCCGCTTGTGTCTGTCCATGCACTTGCACAATCGATCCCGTCTTGATCGAACTCGCCGTCACGCCATTGGGGAATTGGGTCGAACTATCGATAGTGAAGGAGAACTGCTTTCCTGAATCGCCGGACTGCACAGTGATGGAGGATGAACTCACGCTGATCACCTGACCGCTCACCTCAACCTCCCGGTCGCTACTGTTCTCCGCGCTGACCTGCGCTGCCGCCGTGTTGATGGCCGGCGTGAAGGTGACCGTACTGCCAGATACACTGAAGGACTGCGCCAGGTTGAATGCAAGTCGCAACTGGACCTCACCCTGGCCGCTTACATTGAGAGCGGGCGCGAGCGCCACCGTAACGGTGGGCTGGCTCAGGGTCGCTGTTGCCATCGTCACCTGACCGGAACTGCTGATATACGTGACCTGCGCCGACGACACGGTCACAGTCGCGGAGTTATACGTGCCGGAAGCAAGATTGGTGATCTCAATGGGTTCCTGCACGGCGCCAAGACTGGAGAGTTCCACTGTCACCGGCTGCGTCACCAAAGAGACAGTACTGCCTCCGCTGCCCGTGCTCAGGCCGATAGCGGAAATCGTCACCTTCGCGGACAGAATATTGCCGAGCGGCGCATCGCTGACCGTAACGACCATGGGTGTCGCTGAGGACATTGTGGATGCCGTTGGGCCGGAGGAACTGCAACCGAGCAGGGCGCACAGCCCTGCCATGCCCATAACATTCAGTACGCGCTTTTGCATTCTTTTTATTGTTGACATAATTGAGCTCTCCATATTTGCCATCGAAATACTCTGGATGAATCACGTCCGACAGAGCCTTATAGTAACGTAATAAAGAGTAACGCAATAAAAAGTTTTCGTGTAACTATAGTTACCCGGTAGAAGGTTACCCTTGTTCCCGCAATGGAATCCCAATCCGGCATCGAGCAGCAGGTCGGCAAAAGTGATTATGGAAACCGTCAACTGTCATAAGGTAACCGACCCATTTCACCCCCGTCTCTCGGAACCGAATGTTGCGCTCCGTTTGTTATCCTGAAGCGTGCGCAGATTTTTGTACTACCCCCAGTCGTTCCAATCCAGTTCGTTCCAACGCGGATGGTTATCCAGCTCTTTCTTTTACCGAGCAGACGTTCGGGCTGGCCTCCCTGCTGGTTGCCGGAGTGAGAGAGTATGGTGACTGCGGTCACACAAACACCATCGGAACTTGAGCCGAGCGGACTTCCACCTGGCAGTCTGCCTACTGTTTTGTCCGGCCCCGGCAACCTTTCCGCCCGCGAGGCGGGAGCGGCGCATCCCAGCATCGCGCATGGGTGGCGGAGCCTGGTCAGCGATACCATTGCGATCTTCAAGTTGCGGGTGACGGCGCTGGTCGTGATGACCGCGTGGGCTGGCTATTACCTGGGCGCGGCACAGTCGGGGATCGATTCCTTCAATTTCACCATGCTGGACACGCTGATTGGAGTGGCCCTGGTCTCCTGCGGCGCCAGCGCATTGAATCAGGCACTGGAGCGGCGCACGGACGCCCTGATGATACGAACGGCGCAAAGGCCGCTGGCGACCGGCAGGCTCGGTCTGGGCTACGGCGTGCTGATCGGAATGCTCGCCATCATTTCCGGATCTCTGTGGCTGGTGGTGCGCACCAATCCGATTACCGGCACGCTGACGCTGCTGACAGCGGTCGTCTACGTCGGCATCTACACACCGCTCAAGCGCTTCACGTCGATGGCAACCTTCGTTGGCGCGTTTCCCGGCGCCATGCCGCCGCTGATCGGCTGGACCGCGGCCCGCGGCAGCATTGAATGGCCCGCGGTCGCGTTGTTTGCCATTCTGTTCCTCTGGCAGTTTCCGCATTTCATGTCGATCGCCTGGCTCTACCGCGAGGACTATGCCCGCGCCGGCATCCGTATGCTTCCAGTCGTGCAGCCCGACGGATGGTCAACCGCCGCCGTGGCGCTGATTTATGCGGTCTTGATCATTCCGGTCAGTCTCGCGCCCTATTACCTCCACATCGCGGGACGTATCTATTGGGTAGGCGCTCTGTTGCTGGGCCTCTGGTACTTGGCCTACACGATTCGATTCACTCGCATCACCCGATCCTCAGACAGCGCATCGCGGCTCTACGCGCGCGCGCTGCTGAAAGTCAGTGTGACGTATTTGCCGCTGCTTCTGGCAGTGCTTATGCTGAATGCCACCAGGAGGGGATAACACCGTGGCCACAATCCAACAGACCCATGCCGCCAGCGCCGTGCCGGCAGGCGCGCCAGCAATCGAAATCGCCGGACAGGCGCCCATCCAACTCGATTGGCTATCTCACGATTACGGCTCCAGGCTGGCGCTCGATGGCCTGACCTTCGACGTTCGACCGGCGGAAATCTTTGGCCTCCTGGGACCGAACGGCAGCGGCAAAACCACCCTGTTCCGCATTCTTTCCACGTTGATGGTTCCCACCGGCGGCCATGCCCGCATCGCCGGATTCGATGTTGCCACCGCGCCCAACCAGGTTCGCCTTCGGACTGGCATCGTGTTCCAGCAAACCAGTCTGGATGTGAAGCTGACGGTCGGCGAGAACCTGATGCACCAGGGGCATCTGTATGGACTGAGCGGTTCACACTTAAAGTTACGCTCGAAAGAAGTGCTGGATCGTGTTGGTTTAACAGACCGCACGCATGACCTCGTAGAAACGCTTTCCGGCGGGCAGAAGCGCCGCGTCGAATTGGCGAAGGGCCTGATTCATTCGCCCTCCGTGCTGTTGCTCGACGAACCCACCACCGGCCTCGATCCCGGCGCGCGTATCGATCTGTGGAACTATCTGCGCATTCTGCGTGATCAGCAGGGCGTCACCGTGCTGGTGACCACCCACTTGATGGAAGAAGCCGAACATTGCGATCGGCTCGCCATTCTGAGCGAAGGCAAACTGGTCGCTCTGGGCAGCCCGGCGGAGTTGAAGGCGGAGATTGGCGGCGACATCGTGCAGTTTGAAACCGCGACGTCAGACGCCGCAACCGCCTTGGGCGCGCGCATCGCCGCGCGATTCGCCGTCGCGCCTATAGTGGTTGGAAACGCGGTTCGCATCGAACGCGAGCAGGGACATCGCTTTCTGACCGAAGTGGTCGAAGCGTTCCCCGGCGAAATCATCGCGGTCTCCGTATCGAAGCCGAGTCTGGAAGATGTGTTCATCCAGCATACCGGCCATCGCTTTTGGCTCGACAAAGACGAGGAGAAATCGTAATGGCAACCGCTACTGCACATCTGGCGCCTGTGAAGAGTTCCCTCTCCGCCAGCCTTTGGACGCCCGCCTATTCTCTTTGGCGGCGCGAACTGGTCCGCTTCTATCGCCAGAAGGCGCGCGTCGTCGGCGTCATCGCTTCCCCGCTGCTGTTCTGGTTGGTCCTGGGCTCGGGATTTTCGAAGACCTTCCAAAGCCACGGCGCCGCTTCTGCCGCTGCTGCCGATTCTTCGCATTATTTGAGCTATTTCTTCCCCGGCGCCATCATCATGATCGTGCTGTTCACCGCCATCTTCAGCATGATGTCGCTCATCCAGGACCGCAACGAGGGCTTTCTGCTCTCAGTGCTGGCCGCGCCCATCAGCCGTTCCGCCATTGTGCTCGGCAAAGTTCTCGGCGGCGCGACATTGGCCGCCATCCAGGGATGGGTTTTTCTGGCGTTCTCGCCCCTCGCCGGAGTTCATGCCAGCCCGCTCGACATTCTGTACGCCATGGCGATTATCGCGCTTACGTCGTTCGCCCTCACCGCGCTCGGCTTCATCATTGCCTGGCCTATGGACTCGACGCAGGCCTTCCATGCCATCATCAATCTGGTCCTGATCCCGTTGTGGCTGCTCTCCGGCGCGCTGTTTCCGGCCAGCGGCGCTTCCGGCTGGTTGCGCCTGGTAATGCTGCTGAATCCGCTCACCTACGGTGTGGACGCGCTTCGCAACGGCCTGTTCCCCGCCGAGGTCACGACCTTTTCCCCTGAGATCAATCTCATCGTCACGCTGGCATTTTGCGCGGTGGTGTTTGTCGGATCGTGGGCGGTGGTGAATCGCCGCACCAATAAGCCGGCAGCGTAGAGCGATATGAGGAATTCAAACCAGTGTCAACCGTAACTCCAAGCACGCCGACTGGTTCACGCGCTCCCATCGTCGGAATTGTGCTGCTCAGCATTGTGGCCGTCATCTTCCTGCTGTGGCTGATCTATGTGCATCCGCCGCCTCCGCAATTTTCCGGGAGATTACTCTTTCTGCCCGCGCTGAATGCGCTATTGAACGGCCTTAGCGCGATTGCGCTGGTAACGGGCTTCGTCTTCATCCGCCGCAGGCAGATTGCGCGGCATCGCGCCTCCATGTTTACGGCGTTCATCTTTTCCTCTCTATTTCTGGTCAGCTACGTCGCCAACCATGCGCTCCACGGCGACATGATTTTCCTTGGCCACGGCACAGTGCGCACGGCGTATCTCACAATTCTGATCAGCCATATTTTTCTATCCGTCGTGGTGCTGCCGCTGATTCTCATCACCTTCTTTTTCTCATTGAGCGGACGATTCGCCCAGCATAAACGGATCGCGCGCTTCACCTTCCCCATTTGGCTCTACGTCTCGGTCACCGGCGTCGTGGTGTACGCGATGCTCGCGGCGTGGCGCTGAGCGCTGGAAACGCCTATGCGCACAGTCGATCCAACACCGCCGAAGGCTTCTTCCAAGCCCTATGTGGGAGACCTGTCGGAGCCCGGTACGGGGGCGAATGGAACCGCCGGTCGGGCTGTGCCTGCATCCGACGACGGGACCCGCGCGCTGCTCAAGGCGGGCTTCTGGATTATGCTCGGGAGTCTGCTGTCACTGCTGTTAACGGAGACAGTCTTCGGAGGCATCGGCATCTATGGAGCCCGCTCGAACCTGGGCTGGCTGTCCTTGATGTTTGCCATGATGGGCCTGCCGTTCGGCTTGATGCTGCTGGTGCTCGGCGTCGCCAAGTGGCTGCGCAACCGACGGCTGCGGCGCAGACCAATCTAGACCGATCCACTTCACGGAGGGCGAATACCAACCCCTCCCCCAAGTTTCTTCAGAGAGTGATTCACTCCACTCTGCACCGTGAACCGGTGATTGGAATGCTGCGTCGCAGAAATGCGTTCCTGGACTTGAAATAGTATAAGAACGCATTGATATAATCATGCTAGTTACAGTAAATCGTATACATTCGCCGACGTCATCGAGCTGTGAAACAGCTTCCGGATATGACGGGACCCGCGGAGATTTGCATGAGTTCGTATGCGTGCCGGAAGCGCCAGCTGCATCTTTTTCTCTCAATCGTGCCTTCGCTGTTCGCCGCTTTGAGCGTCGCTCTACTGTTGTATAGCCCTGCTGCCGCAGCCCAAACGTCCGCGAGCATCACCGGCCTGGTCACGGATTCCTCTGGTGCGGCGGTATCCGGTGCCGACATAACAGTCAGAAACGTGAATACCGGGGTAGAGCGCATCACGATCACCGGTCATTCCGGCCGGTATCAGGTTCTATCCTTGCCGGTCGGCGACTACGAAATCCTCATCGGCAAACATGGCTTTGCCAAAGAAATCCGAACTGGAATTCATCTGGCGGTTGGCCAGGTGGCAGCCGTCGACCTCAGCCTTCGCGTCGGGAAAGTGCAACAACAGGTGACAGTCGACGCGGATGCTTCCGCGGTAAGTCCCACCATGACAGATATCTCGGGACTGGTTGGCGAGCAACAGATAAAAGATCTGCCTCTCAACGGACGAAGTTACGATGAGTTGCTCACCCTCAACCCGGGCATCGTGAACTTCACGTCAGAAAAAACGGGCGGAGTCGGTGTGTCCAATTCAACGGTTGGCAACAATTTCGCAGTCTCCGGTAATCGTCCGCAGCAGAATCTGTTTCTGTTGAATGGCGTGGAATTTACCGGAGCGGCAGAGAACAACATGCAGCCCGGCGGCACCAGTGGGGAACTGCTGGGCGTGGATGCAGTCCGCGAGTTCAATGTGCTCCGCGATTCGTATGGCGCGGAATACGGCAAGCGACCCGGAGCCCAGGTGTTGATTGTGACCCAGAGCGGGACCAACCGACTGCACGGGTCCTTATACGAGTTTTTGCGCAACAATGCGCTCGATGCCCCGAACTACTTCGACAAGGGCTCCGCTCCGCCCTTTCAACGCAACCAGTTTGGAGCCTCCCTGGGCGGCCCGATCCGCAAGAACAAGGCATTTCTTTTCGTCAATTACGAGGGACTTCGCCAGCATCTGCACCAGACAGGCGTCGATCTTGTTCCGGATACAAATGCGCGCAACGGACTGCTGCCTTGCAAGCTCGTAACCCCGTCGCCGAACCCCTGCCCGCCTTCCGGTCTGGTCAACGTTGGAGTCGGCCCCGGAGTCGCTCCGCTGCTTGCCCTTTGGCCCACGCAAAGCGCGAATGCGCCCGACTTCGGAGGCATCGCGGAAGCCTTCAACAGCCCCTTGCAAATCATCCGCGACGACTTTGGGACCGCCCGTCTGGACTACGTGTTTTCCGAAAGCGACTCTCTGACCGGCGTCTACACCATCGACGACAGCGCCGACACGACCCCGACCAGCACCAATCTGTACAGCACCGATCTTGAAAACCTGCGCGAACAGGTTGTGAGTGTGGAGGCGACGCACATCTTTTCTCCAGCGTTGCTCAACATTGCACGCGTTGGCTATTCACGAGCGGCCTATTTCTATACCGGCGAGCCCACGCCCGGCACGCCCGCTGCCGATGTCCCGGGGTTTGTAGCGGGCAAGCCGGTGGGCGCAGTCGTGGTTGGCGGAAGTTCCGCGGCCAATCCCGCTGCACAGGTGAGCCTGGCAGGCAGCAACGTCGGCAGCAATCTCCATATCGCGCGCAATCTCTTCACCTTCCAGGATCACGCGACCCTGACGCGAGGGCGCCACCAATTCAGCGCCGGAGTATGGCTGCAGCCCTTGCAATCCAACGAAGATCTAGCACTTACGCAATTTGGACAGGCGACCTTTACCGGGCTGCAGCAGTTTCTGCAAGGCACCGTGGGAAGCTTCCTCTACGATCCGGCGCCCACAGAGATGAACTGGCGCTCGCTGCTCGGCGCATGGTATGCGCAGGATGTCATTCGCGTGACTCCCAAACTGACGGTGTCGGTGGGATTGCGTGACGAATTCACCACTGGATGGAACGAGGCGCATGGCCGCGCCGCGAATTTCATCTTCAACAATGGCGTCATTCAGACACAGCCGCGCATTGCGAACTCCGCATTCACCATCAACAACGCGAAGTTTCTGCCGCAGCCTCGAGTCGGTGTCGCATGGAGTCCATTCAGCCGGAAGACGGTCTTGCGCGGCGGCTTCGGAATCTACAACGACTTGCAGGACGCGCTCGGCTACAGGATGGACCAGAATGCGCCCTTCAACCCGTCCTATGGCATCTCCAACCTTCCTGTCGCCCGTCTGCCTCTTCCCATCTCCCCAGTCCCTGCCAACGCCAAGATCGCACCCGCCGGAGTTCAACCCGACATGCACACCCCGACCCTGATCTTCTGGTCGTTCGGGGTCGAGCAGGAGTTGTCTACCAATACGGTGCTCACGGTCGGATACGTGGGTTCTCACGGGTACCATCAGATCGTCAGCCTGGATGACAACGAGCCCACGCCCACGATTTGTCCCGCCGGCCAATGCCCGGCCAGTTATCCCGCCACATTCCCGGTGCCTCTGAGTGGCGCCGCAGTGCCGACCGGCTCGTATTATGTCCCTGTGGGAACGCCTGCGGCCAATCCAGCCCTGGGGAGCGCGTGGGCATGGTTCTCCGTGGGCACCAGTTCCTACAATGCGCTGCAGATGGAGATCAACCATCGCCTCAGCGGCGGCCTAATGCTGCGCGGCGTCTACACCTGGTCGAAAGCTTTGGATGACGGAGATTCGCTGAATGCTACCGCTGCGGGCAACGCGCCCGGGCTTGTCTCAAATCCCTTCGATGTGAAAGCGGACTGGGGGCCGGCGACCTACGACGTGCGCAATGTCGCCGTGATCGATGGAATCTATACGCTGCCGCTGGGAAGGCACAGCCAGTACCTGCATGGACTGAGCGGAGTCCCCAATATGCTCGTAAGCGGCTGGACAGCGAACTCGATTGTGACGCTGCAGTCCGGCTTTCCCTTCACCCCGCAACTCAGCTACAACCCATCCAACAACGGCGATACCAAGAATCCCGTGCGCCCGTTTGCAAATCCCGCTTTCCACGGCTCCGCGATTATTGGCAAACCCACGCAGTGGTTTGACCCGGCTGCATTTCTACCGCCTCCCGTCAACAGCGGATTTTATGGAAATCTTGGACGCGACACCTTGACAGGTCCGGGCGTCGCAACCTGGGACATGTCGATGCTGAAGGATACGTCGCTGCATGGACGCCTCAACCTGCAGTTCCGCGCGGAGATCTTTAACATCCTCAACCGCGCCAATTTCAACACGCCCAATCTGGTTGTCTTCACCCCCTCCGGGGCTTCGCCGACCGCGGGCGTGATCACCGGCACCTCGACGACCTCGCGACAGATCCAGTTTGGATTGAAGCTTCTCTGGTGAGGCTTGCAGAGCGATGCGCGGAACCTCACACCTGAGGTCAAAGAGTGCCCTCGCCCGCTGCACTTGTTTCCCCGGTGGCTCAGCAACCCGCAGTATCTGTGCATATAATGGTCCATGATTCGTTGCTCCGCTGTCGGTCGCATTCCGTGGCCGGAGAGTTCAAGCAAGCCTGGAAACTCCTCCACTCCAGCAAATTTCCGCAAAGGAACAGGTCCAACATGGCAAAAAGCGTCAACAAAGTGATTCTTCTCGGCAACGTGGGCAAAGACCCTGAGATCAAAGCCACGGCCAGCGGCACAGTGGTCGCCACGTTTTCCATTGCCACCAGCGAGCGGTTCAAAGACAAGACCGGCAACTGGCAGGACCGCACGGAATGGCACAATCTCGTCGCCTACCAGCGCACCGCGGAGATCGTCCGCGACTACGTGAAGAAAGGCAACAAGCTCTACGTCGAAGGCCGCCTGCAAACCTCATCCTGGGATGACAAGACCACCGGCCAGAAGAAATATAAGACGGAGATCATCGTCAACGATCTGTCCCTGCTCTCCGGACGCGGCGAAGGCGGCGAGAGCGGCGGAGGCTACAACAAGTCGAACACGGCATCGTTCGATCAACGCGGCCCTGCCGAAGATTTCTCCCAATCCACCGAGATCACCGACGACGACATCCCCTTCTAACGCGAATTTCCGTGTATTGCTACATTCCCGCGTCTCAAACATGAGATGGGAGTCCGGAACGGAGATAGGTCAATCCTATCGATTCTGGTCATGGACGCGTCTTCAGGTTGGATTTGGCTACAAACCTACGCGTTGCGCCCAGCATATCCGTGAGAGCCCCACGGGGGATACTTCGTAGCAGCGGATTCACCAGCCAGGCGAAAACTGCCGGGACACTGCGGCTCAGCCCGATCGATTCAAGCTGGACATACACGCCGCCATCTCTTTCTTCCAGCCGCCAGTAGCTGTCGAGGCGCCAGAGATAGCCGTGCCCCCCATCGACCGGCAATTCCCGCTCGTCCACCTGTCCAGCGTCCTTCACCTCTGCGATCCGCGTCGAGTAGGAATTGCTCACCACGCGATCTGGGCCGAGGCGTTTGTAATGGATGTCGTAGTCCGCGTTGAGCACGACCGTGACCAGCGATTTCTTGTAGAACTGGAGATACACTTTGTAATCGTCGTCGCTGCGCTGCAACAGTCTGGAACGACGCACGTCGGGTTTGTAGATTTCCTTATAATTGTCATAGTCCTGGGCAACGGCGAGCATTTGCGCCAGGGATATGTTTGGGATGAAGACCACGCCAATCCAGTCGTGAATCAGGCCGCCAGGTACTTTTATGGGAGAATCCTGCGCCTTTGCGTTCACCGGGTTCACCAGAATTTGTCCTGCACGAAGCTGGGCATAGGCTTCCTCGATGCGCTCCTCTGGCAGGCCATCGATAAAAAGGAAGTGACCATTCGGGAGCTCCGCCTGCATGCGCGCTACGGACGCGGCAATATAGCGGTCAAAAGCCGCTGCGGTTTGCTTTTTCAACTCGGACGCATGGACCGTTTGAACAACAAGCCAAACCAGCATCCCGCAGAGCAGAACAGACCGCGCTGTCTTGGAGAGCGACTTGTAGGAGAGTGTCTCGATGTTCACTTGTACCCATCTTAAACAGGCTGCAACTTGGATAAACATTCCGGGTGGTCGTCTTCGATAATTACTAACGCGTTATCGAGGGGCCCCGCTGGAATGCAAAGGGTGGGCTGGCACCTTACTATTCTCTCCGGAGAAGGCTTCGTACGTGCCGGGTTCACCTGCTGAAACACACGTTGCATCACAAACTCTGATGTGACGCGCTTGCCAGACAGCAGTGGCCTGCCGGCTTACCGCCCGGCGAACGAAGAACCACAGCAGCGCTTCTTCCATGGACAACCTATTGACACTTCACATCTAGCTTCGTCCCCAGAACTTCATATCCAGGCTGAAGCGGCCGCCACCGGTACAGACAAGCGCCAGAAAACCGCCGATGTAGAGCAGCAGAAGCTCCCTCTGTCCACCGAAGAGCGTGTGGTGATCGACAAAGTAGAACACCACGCCGATGTTGATGAAGACGATGAACGCAGCCAGACGGGTGCCCAATCCCACGGCCACCAGCAGGGAGCAGATCCCATCGGAAATCAGCGCATAGATCAGGCTGGCATGCGATCCGATATGAAGCGGATTGGGAAAGTGAGAGGACATCTGAGAAAAGTGCGTGATTTTTTCCACGCCATGCCGGGCGAAAAGGTTAATTCCACAAAAAAGACGCAATACCAGCAGCCCGAAATCGCTGGCGTTGGAACCTAAACCTGCAGACTTTGTCATGCGGCTATTGTGGGTTATGGCCGGCGGCATCGTCAATGGGAGTGGGACCTTGCAAGCGCTCGTTGCGGCAATCTAGCCGTTTGTCCTACCGATCGAGCAGACATATTTTACGGATGCAGCATGGCAACGCTCTTGTCCCCCACAGTTTGCATTCCACGCAATTTCGTCAGACTTGTCTGCACGCGGTTCCATGCGCCCCGATTCTTCTTTGTGGTGATGGGCGCATCGGGGTTCGAGTAGTAACTCAAAATATTCTGCTGCAGGCCGGCTGGAATGGTGTGGTTTGGCCGCGCCGTCAATTTGGTAAGTAACTCGGCATAGGTCTTGTCCGTCAACGGATAGGAACCGGGCTGCTCCAGATTGCCCGTATCCAGGTCGCGATCAGGCAGATCCAGTCGATGCCTTGGATCTTTTGCCAATTCGCGCAGCATCCGTTCGTAATCATCCGTGGTGCGATTCACGCTTTCGATGTACCAGCGATTCGTCTCCGCATTGGGCCCGCGAATGGCCAGATCGGAAATTGTTCCGACCTTCGGCACTATGCGGATGAGAAAGGCGATGAAATGAACTTCAAATCCATCTTTACGGCTGTACTTGGCCCATCCATTGTCGATCCCCGCCTGAGACTGGCGCGTTGCGAATTGGTGAAAGGCAGGAGTGTCTTCCGCAGGCGGAAAATTCTTGCGATGAATCAAGACCTCCGCGCGCGCGGCTTTGGGCAGCAGATTTTGCATGGATGAGCGATAGCTTGCGATCGCGGGCCTGGGCCGGCCCAGCACCGACCGGAGACGCAAACCATATGTGTCGAAAAATGCCTGTTCCAGCAGCCTCTGCGCAACCAGAAAGCGAACAGAATGCCGATACGAGATCGGCGCAAACTCGTCGTTGCTCAACTGCTCGACATCATAAGCGAACTCGGTGCGAATATGTGCATGCGGGGCCTGGTCATAAGTCACAATCGGTCCAAACTTCTTGCCCAACGGCGGAAATTCCAGCGGCGTGGCAGGATTGGTCGCGTAGCGGTGTCCGTCATTGTCGCCCACATAATGGGCCAGGGCTCCAATCGCAAACGCATATTCATCCACCGTCTGCGCATCCTGGAACAGGTTGTTCACAAATTCCCCGGACCGCACGTAGTGGGTCAGGTCGCTGAAAAATTCATCGCCAAACGGATAATAGCCCATGTCCTGGATCGTCCCGCCCCCATAAGCATAGGCTCGCGCCTCCCGCAACTGAGAGTGCGTGATTGTGGGAAATCGCGCCAGCAGTGCTGGACGGATCGATCCCTCCCACGCAACATCGACGATGTCCTGATGGGTGAGAAAAGAGTAGGCTTCGACGTGCCGCGGAATGCTGAAAACAAGCAGCAGCGCGATCAGCAGATGGACTGCGGAAACCTGTGCTCGCGTGCTGTTCGCGGCTGACCGGCTTCCCGGACGGAATGCTTTCATATTCATCGCTTAGATGCATTTTACAGACGGCAGGCATCGGCTGAATGTTGGTACACTGGCTCCATGCTGGATGAAATTACCTTTCGGCGCCATGCGGACAGCGCCCTGGAATCGCTCAAAAAGGCCCTGATCCTGGCGGAGAGCGACGCCGACTTCGAGGTGGAAGAACAAAACGGCGTGCTGAACGTCAGCTTCGACGAGCCGCCCTCCAAGTTTGTCCTCACTCCCAACGCTCCCGTCCGGCAAATATGGATTTCGGCACTCTCCACCAGCTTTAAGCTGGACTGGGACGACGTCTCGCAAACGTTCGTGCTGCCAAAAACCGGCGAGTCCCTGAAGCCGTTGGTGGCTCGACTGATTCGCGAACATCTGGGTGGCAACGAAGTAGTACTGAGCTAGAGCCTGCTCAAACTACACTGCGAACAAACTTGGAAAGCGCCCGAAGCATCCAATCGGATGGCCCAAGGAGCGATCGTATGCCTACAAAGACACCGACTCGACTGTCTGTTCAGGATCGATCCATTCGACACGAATTATTGGAGTTTCTGCAAGGCGGCCACGCCCATGCCAGCCTCGACGACGCTGTGAAGGACATGCCCGCTGCGTTGATCGCACGGAAACCGGCAGACGCGCCGCACAATGCGTGGCAGTTGCTCGAACATATCCGCTTGACGCTCCATGATCTTCTGGATTTCTGCACCAATCCCAAGTATCAAGCTCCCAAGTGGCCGGAGGGATATTGGCCCACCGATGAGGAGCCAAAATCTCCTGCGGCATGGAAGCAGTCGGTGGCCGCGATTCACAAGGAACTGAAAGGCCTCGACAAGCTGCTGCAGGACCCGAAGACCGATCTGACCGCCAAGATTCCCTGGGGAGACGGGCAAACGATCCTGCGAGAGATTCTGCTGGCCGGCGACCACACCAGCTACCACGTCGGCCAGCTGGTAATGGTGCGCAAACAACTCGGCGCATGGAACGGCTAGGTGTGAACACGCCCTAGTCGTTAGGGATGGCATTGTCAACGTCTTTTTGAAGACAATCCGACATGCGGCCAAGACGCGAGAGTGTGCAAAGTTGTGGGGTGGGTTAACCTCTGAGGATGAAATGGACAATGAAGCTGGTAGTTGAGGTCAGTCGAGGTAGCCTCATCGAACACGAGGTGGGCACGATCGAGCGGACGGAGGAAATCCCTCCGGCCACCGTGGGATTGACGATAACTGATGGCAAAGCGCTGCTTTCAAGTCTGCAGAAGCAAATTGTAACCGCGCAGGTTCAACATCATGGCGCCAGCATTCAATCGTGCCGGGATGCGGAAGTGCATTCCGCCCAAAGGGCTATTACTAGTCCACCCTTCGTTCTGTACACGGTAACGTTGGCATGCGTACCCGGCGACTGAGAGAATGCGCTTGTTCTGGACACAGGCGCACAGCTTCTCAACGCTGTTCACGAATAAGAGTCACATCACGCACGAGTTGCGGTATATCACGGCCAAGATGGCTGAGTTGTTGCCGTTTCGAGAGGTCGCTGATTTCCTTGGCGAGCTTCTACCCTTGACGGCACAGGCAACTGCCAGCACCGTCCGCAACGGGACGATGAGTTAGATGCCAGCATGTTCGCCGTATAGGCCAGAAGCTGCTTCCGGGTGAATTTCTTCCGCACAAGCACCTTGCCGGCAGCGCCGAGTACCACGAGATGGAACGTCGTCTTGCCCAGGTCGATGCCAACTGAATGTATCTGCACGCCGATGATCCTCTTTCTTAACTTAAATCCTGCCATCTCAATCACCCGCTCTCGCGGGTGATCAAGCGGCGAACCATCTCATTAGTCGGCTCTGGGAGGTAATGAAGGTATACCAGGAACGCCCTACGCTGCGTGGGGCCGGCTCGCTTTTATAGAATGACCGATTTACTCTTCATCAAATCGGATACTATCCGTCCGCTTGGTTCCCATTCTCCAACCGTCGGTAACAACAACAAAGCCTTTTGGGCTAGAGATGCAGACTTGGTGACAGCAGCCTCGATGATAGCTCGTTCGTATGCTTTCACTGAGAGGACAAGGCCGCGCACGCTTTCTGGCAACGACCCGCATTGTTCAGGAGTGATTGAATTTCCACCAATCGCGCAGGGGACCTCGGCAACGTCGTTCGCTGCGATTTCTGCGATCGAACCACTGTTGCGGACATTGACGACAACTCGAACTTCTTCATTGCTGCACAGGCCATTCATCACGTCCAGCGCGATACGATGATACCCTGTAGCAGCCCGGAAAGGATCGTCTGACGGGATGTCCGACATGTCAAAAGCAGATACTGAAACTCCCTCCAACTTCATGTAGGAACCCGAGCGCTGATTCAGGTAATCCACATAGGTCCCAAGCGCGGCACTGCTGTCGCCAGACCCTATCTGAGAAGAAAGGATGCGCATCAGTTCTACGTTGAGCTGCACGACTTCGGCTCCGCGAGTCGTCCCGGCATGGCGTTGATTTTCTAACGCGCGACGGCGAGCATAGTAGAAAAAAAGGTATTCTGTGGGAAGAAGCCGGAGAGCACGGAGCATCTCATGGTCGAACAGCGGTGCCGAATATAGGCTATCTAACAGTTCATCGTCGGCAAGAATACGTTCCATAACATCCTCACCGCGGAGTCTCACACGATATACCCACCCCAGATGATTCAGACCCATGTAATCGCACTGAACCTCTTGCGGAGGAGCATGCAGCGCCAGGGCAATCCGATGAAACAATTCAGTAGGGGTATCGCAGATGCCCACACATTTTGCCCCAGTATGATGAAGGATGGCTTGAGTAATTAGCCCAGCAGGATTGGTGAAGTTAATCAGCCAGCCGCTTGGACTGAGCTTTTCAACGATTCGCGCCTGCTCTATCGCAACTGGAATTGTGCGCAAGGCCATCGCTGCACCAGCGGGTCCGGTAGTTTCCTGTCCTGGATACCCATGCCGAATGGCAATTTTTTCATCGATGGCGCGCGCCTGAGCACCACCGACGCGAATACTACTTAAAATAAAAGCGGCATCGCTGACCGCGTCTTCAACCGTCGAAGCAACTCGAATACGAAGATTTCCATTTTCCCGTTCGACCAGAGCCTTGCATAGCTCCCCGATGATCTGCACACGCTCCATGTCGGGGTCATACAGGACGAATTCGTCGACACCTAAGTGCCTGGCTGACTCGTTGACGCCAAAAACTACCAGGGGAGCCCGCACACTTCCTCCACCCAGCAGAGCTATCTTACAATTTGCCGGCTTGCTCATAACTTTTGCTTAACTCCTCTCATAACTCTCGTCTAATTCCTTGCGTGTGGGTAGTCCATTCAACGCTCCACTGACGCGTGTGGACAATGCACCGCAGATACAAGCGCGGCGAAGCATTCCATCCACAGAAACCTTATCGAGAAATGCGTCGATGAGTCCGGCATCGAAAGCATCGCCGGCTCCCGTCGTATCCACTGGAGTCACATGGATGGAGCCGACAGGGTGCAGCTTTCCATCGAGCATGGTTGCCGCACCTCTGGGCCCAAGCTTAATCACGGCCCCTGAAATGCCTGACTGCATAAAAGCCCGAAGCATCTCGGCTGGTCCCTCGAGTCCCGTAAATATCTCCGCTTCCTTTTCATTGGGGAGAAACAAGTCGTAACTTTTGCAGATAGCCAGATTGTGCACATTGGTAAGCCATTCCGGCTGCCAACCGACGTCAATAGAAAGAGTACAGCCTGCCTGTTTCAATTGGGGTAACAACGATCGAGCAGTGGTATAAGTCAAGGGCATCGCGAAATGAACGTGAGAAGCCTCCAACAGCCTTCGAATCAATACCGGATCTTGCAAGTATTCGTCCAATTGCGAATTGGATCCTCGATACGTAAAAAAGGTGCGATCTTCCGGTGTAGAAATGCTGATTGTGACTCCCGTGCTTTCATTCGCATATCGGATCCCATCGAGTAAAACCCCGAAACCTTGCATTCGTCGAGACAGCCACAATTGATCCTCCGCCCCAGCGATGCCACACAAAAGTGTACGACGTCCCAGTTTTGCCAGGGCGCATGCGGTATTCGGTGCGCCACCACCAATTTCGCGCATGTATTTGTCTGTAAAGATTTCCGTACCGGGCACAGGCCACTCTTTAAATCCCGAGAGAATGTGATCGGCGAAAATTTCTCCGACGACAGCGACTTCATACTTCTTCGTCATACTGCACCAAACGGCCATTCTGCGGCGCGATATGCACGAACCATATAAACCGCTATTCCAAAAGTAATCAGAATAAGGCTAAGCCCAATATATTTCCACTCGCTTGTGACTACGATATACACCCAACCCGCAAGCGCAATCAGCGCTGGAACTGGGTAGAGCGGCATCTTGTAAGACTGAAACTTCTTGCCCGCGCGCTGCCGCAAAACCATGACCGCAATACACTGCCCTATGAACTGAACCATCGTCTGAACAATAATTAAAACGGTAATAAGAGCAGCCAAACTAAACACACAAGCCAGGGCAGAAAGCAAGCCCATGGCAAGCACGGAAACATAGGGAAATTTTCCTGTAGAATGCAACTTTGCAAAGGGAGCAAAAAATCTTCCATCCACCGCCGCAGCGTAAGGAATTCGCGAGTAACCAAGAAGAATGGCAAACACAGATGCAAAGCTGGCGACCAAAATTAGCCACGATACAGCTTTACCACCCAGCGGGCCATAGATCAACTCCATAAAATCAGCAACAATTGCATGCGACTGGATACCACGCTGCCACGGCAAAACTCCGAGAATTGAAATATTCATGGCGAGATAGAGAAATGCCACACAGGCAATCGACAGAAGAATCGCCCTGGGGATTGTCTTAGTAGGATCACGCACCTCTTCACCAAACAGACAGACGTTATAGTAACCTCCGTAGTCGTAGAGAGCGATCAGCGTTGCGGCGCCAAGCCCCACAAAGAAACCCCGAGATAGACGGAACGCGCCGGCGGGGAAGCTAAATGCGGTCGCTGCATGGAAATGTGTAACTCCAGAAAAGATGATCCATAAGCTGGTGCCGATCACAACTACCGTGATCAGCATAGATATCAGCCCAATCGACCGAATATTACGATAGACTAGCGCGGTATTCGCAAGAACCACCAGCACAGCCAACCCGATCATATCCGAGTGGGAAAGCCACGGAACAAGGTATCGACTGTACTCTGCAAAGCCAACCGCACCGGACGCAGCGGACAGTGGGCCAATGATCAAGGCTTGCCCAAGAAAGATAAAACTAATCAATCTGCCAAAACTTCGTGGACCGAATATCTCCAGGAGGTAGTAGTACGGGCCACCGGAAACTGGCATGGCAGATCCTAACTCCGCCCACACCATGCCATCGCAAACGGAAATGAATGCTCCGAGGATCCAACCCAGGATTGCCTGGGGGCCACCCATGGCAGCTAATGCTATCGGAATGGTGAGAAATGGGCCGATTCCCACCATATTCAGAATATTGGCAGAAACTGCACCACCTAGGCCGATGCCGCGGATGAGATGCGGATTATTTTCCTCCAAACGGGGCCTCGGCAATACGTATTCTTGTTTTTCGGACGCTACTTCGATCTGGCGGGCTCTGTGTCAATTGGTGTTGCCCGTCCCTGTCGCATGGTTGAGAGCCTGTATGCTACCGAGGCTATGCGGCAGACTCAAGAGATTGGCGAAGAGTCGATAGGCCCCGGGCACTCCGAGAGGTAATTCACGATAAAAGGCGTACGCTGTGTAGACATAGATGCCTTTCCCGTACTTTGCGTATAGCATGCCGCCTTCCTGTGGGGCCTGATCAGGATCATGAGTCTCGAGCAGCGCTTGGTAATGAGGGTCCCAGGATTTCATGAATTTCGAACCGCGCTCTTCAATCCATCCTTGAAAGTCTTTTTCAGTAATCTTATTCGGCCATGAAAGCACGGGATTCGTCGGCTGGAGGATCTTGACAAAAGAGCTTTCATCGGTAACCTCTTCCGGATCCGAGGTCATCGTATAAGGATACGGCCCGTAATTGTGATCGAACTCCGGAGTCTGGTATTGAACGACTACCACCCCGCCGTCTTTCACATAATTCATAATTCTTCCATTGTAGGTACGTAGGTCATCTCGCACTGCATAGGCGCGCACGCCGACCAGAATCACTTTGTATTTCTGAAGATCTCCCGTTGCAAGACCGTCCTTGGTGATGAACTGGACATGGATGCCCAGATTTTCCAGTGACTGCGGGACATCATCCCCGCTGCCCTCGATATAGCCTACCGTCAGGCCGGGTTCAACTTCGACGTTCGTGCCAGTCGTCGTATACGTCGATGGACGATATAGAAAATATGGGCGCAGCCCCGCGTACCCGACCGTCGTATATCCCTGTTTGTAGGGACGACCATCGTAGTTTGCTATCGCAGTAAGCGTATAGCTCTTTTCTTCCACACTGTGCGGATAGACGGTAAATGCCACGGACTGCTGATCGCCTTCCTGCGCCGTGGAGAAATTGGCTGTGGCAGGCTCAGACCGCCAGCCTGTCGGCAAATCCAGACTGACTGTTCCCTTAGCAGGTCCCTTGACGTTGCTATGCACCAGCGCGTTGATGGTAAATGAGCTCTTATTGAGAGGCACAATTCCAGCCGTCTGGTTCATTGTGAGCGAAATGGCAGGACCGACAGGCATGGGATACTGAACGAGACCTGGACCAACTTCCCGTTTCACAGTCTGCACCACCTCTCCTAAATGCAATTCCACGCCTTGGAATTCAAGCGTGACCCAGGCATCCAGCGGATAAGGTGCGAGTGGCAAGTTCAGGTACTTCTTATCGAGCACATCATAATATGGCTGCTCAATATCCGGACGTTGAAAATATGGCTGAGTATAACTGGCATCCTCCGGAACGCTTACGTGAAAATGTGCGTCAATAGCCTGGCCGGCATCCAGGGTGCCCGCTACAGGCTTGTCAATCGCTGCATTCCACTTGGAGGTTTGGACAGTTTCCAACGAAACATTTTTTATCTGTACTGGGAGACCGCCACCATCTGCCAGATGGACTCTCACCGAAAACTGCTGTCCAGGAATTGCCATCTGGAAACTCGGCTGCATCCTGAAAAAGCGGGCAAACATCCCAGTGGGTGGGTGTTCAGGCGCTATATTGGACGCAATCGATACACCCAGCGCCTGACAGAGGGCGTCATTGAATTGCGCTTGCTTAATGCGCAATTCGTGCAAGACGTCGTATTTCGCGGAATCGGACAGCGTGCTGTCATTCACCTTTTGTATCAGCGTATTGGTTGCGCTGAGTCCTTTCGCCAGGGTGTCGGATATACCGCTGGGATGGGTGGCTGAAAAATTGTTCATCGCCTGCTCAACCAACTGATTGATCTGGGTCAGCCCCTGCGTCAAAAACCCATGTTCCTGACCTTCGGCAAGGCTCGCGATGCCCAACAAGGAGACATCGATGCCGCTATAAAACGATTTCTCCGGTCCAGTCACTGGAATGAGGGAACCAAAGCGATGATATGCGGAGAAATCGGGGCCGGCATCGGGAATCCCCACGCCTCCATTTTGCGACTTCTGAAAACCGAGTCCTTCTCGGGCGATTTGTTCATAACTTAAGCCAACGATGTTGCTATCTTCGCCAACCGGGACAGACACATCTGCGGAAACGGCGCCCGGCTCCCACTTACCTGTAATGTAGTTTTTCACTCCAGCCGGATACCAACGATGGTCGGCGTAGTCGTACAAACCCTTGGGAGAAACGCTTCCCTTTTCCAGAAAAAATGGGACGCGGGCGTACCCCTTCATCGGGTTCCAGGGACGAAGACCGGCTTTGATCTGATCGGGGAAAACATTCGGGTTCCCCGCAGCCTTGAAGACCTCCTGCGCCATCATTCCAGCAGCCTGGTGGTTGCCATGGCCGTCAGAAGGTCCGCCCACAAAGACAGAAGTGATCACCAGCGGTCGCGTGATCCGCACGACTCGCACTACGTTGTAAAGGAGCCGTTCCTGCGTCCACTTTTGCGTTGCCTCCGCCAGGCTCTTCGAAAAGCCGTAATCGGCAACCGTGGAGAAGTACTGCTGGACGCCATAATAACGATCCGCCTGGAGGAGTTCCTCCGTCCGCACTAAACCGAGCGCGTCCCATAGGTCGGAAGACATCTCATTGGCTCCGCCTTCTCCCCGATTCAGTGTCAACAACGCCACTCGCGCCCCCAACCCGCGGGATTCATAGGCCAACGTGGGTCCATCCTCATCGTCCGGATGCGCGGTAATCATTAGCATGCTGGCACGGGTATGGAGCTTCATGAGGCTCTGCCACAGTGCGGCCGCACCTCGGTCCGCTGGAATCGCAAACGCGTCCTGGCGCGAATTGACCTTCACTTGACGCGGGGTCTGGGCGCTTGCACCCTGCAGAGGGACAACCATTTGCACTAGCGCCAGCGTCCCAGCCATCACGGGGAAAGAAAATGCGCGAGCCTTCATAGGTTTCTCCTAAGGCGAGTGGATAATCAAAAAGATAAAATTCAGCGGCACAATTACCGAATCGTGCCGCTGAATGCTAGAAGAAGAACTTCCCGGCAAACTGAATTTCGCGGGGGTTGGTTGTCGTACCCGTGCTCTTGCCAAACGCACCTGGAATGGAGATGTTGGCGGAGGGATTCTGGAAGCTGGGGTGATTGAATGCGTTGAAGAATTCCGCCCGAAATTCAAATCGACGCGCACCTCCCAGTGGAAAGCTCTTGAATAGACTCAGATCCGACTCGTTCAGTCCAGGGCCGTGGAATGCGCGTGGACGGCAGGTGCCAAAAGTTCCCGGCGCCGGCAAAGCGAAGGCATTCACGTTCAGGAAGGCGCCGGGAGCCTTGCTGCCGGCATATTCCTTTGGATTCGTGGAGGTTCCGGCATAGGGATCTCCCACGCAGTTCGGATAGGAGGCATGGTTCGGACCTGAAAAGCTCTGATCCGGAGCAGTTACGGTAAACGGTACGCCGGTTTGTAAAGAAACAATTGCATTTACTTGCCAGTTACCGAGGAATTGGGCAGCCTTACTGTTGTTGTTCATCACCCAACCGCCCTCACCAATGGGCAACAGCCAGGTGCCGCTGCCCACAAATCGATGCCGAACGTCCTGCGGCGAGTTACTCATTTCATGAGCATAGTCATAGGCATTTTGCGGAGTTGAGCCTCCCGTCAGGTTGTCCACATAATCCGCCATGTTATGCGACCAGGTGTAGCTGATCTGATACATCAACCGATGGCTGAGCTGGCGCTGGAGATCGACTTCCAGTGCGTTGTAATCGGTGTTGCCATCATTCGTCGCGAGTTCCAGGAAAGAGTGCTGGCCCGCGCCTTTCAATGCAGGAGTGGTGACCCCCTGAGTATTCAGGTTGGCATATGGAAAGGTAATGAGCGGCGACGTGCCGCTGAAGCCAGTGAGTCGGCCTTGGTTGGCATTCCGCAGACGGTTTTCCTTGCGTCCCCAGTTCCCAACATAGGTAAGGTTCAGAACAGTATTGTTGCTGAGCTGTACTTGCGGTCCGAAGCTCACCTGCTCCACATAGGTGGTGCGTTCATTCGGATCCTGCGCCCGGATTTGCAGATTGGGGAGAACTATGCCTTCGTTTATCAGCTTCTGGACGGGGAATCCATTCTTGAGTTGGAAAACCGGGGTGGTGCTGCCCAGGGACTGAGCGAGAGAAACGTCGAGCAACTGGGGTGGGTTGAGCTGCAGCATCGATTCCGACCCGATTCTGTTGATGAACTGATGAAAGATACCGTATCCCCCACGTATGACCAAAGGCCGAGCGGCGTGATATGCGAAGCCGATGCGGGGCGCAAAATTCAGATTGTCGGGATGGATCAGCGTGCGGCCATAGATGCCGTTGTTGCCTGTTGCGGTGACGATCTCTCCCCCATTGGCCGGACTGAAGTTCGACGTCCGGTTGTCGCGTTCCAACCAAAACGGAGGATACAACTCATAGCGAACGCCATAGTTGACCGTGAGCTTGGGATTGACACGCCATGTATCTTGCCCATACAGTGAATTGCCCCGGATATAGTTATTCACTCTGAGGGCAGTTTCATAGATCGCTTCGAACACATCTCCCATAAGATAGTCCGCGGCGCCGAATCCCTGTGTATTGCTGTAAATGCCGCTGGTAAGGATCACGCCCTGCGGGGCCTCAAGATCGAAGAAATTCAGGGAGTTTTCGTGATATTCATAGCCGAACTGCAGACTGTGATTTCCGATCAGCTTATACAGGTCATCGACAAACTGATATACCTGCGCCACCTGAAACTGAGGCCGGTAAATCGATGAGCCGATGGTCTGAAAACCGAAGATGTAGTTAGGAGGGATTCCGGCGGTCTCCGGCGTGACCGGAATGCCCGTCAGACCGAACTTCGGAGCATCCGAAACCCCAAGGGGAAGGTCTACGGGATCGCTATGCGAAAAATCCCGGAGAAAACCGAAATGGGCCGTGTTGACCAGCGAAGATGATGGAGTGTACGTCCACCCTAAAGCCAGGGATTGATCGTGGAGAATGTACTGCGTGGAAAAATTGCCGTTCCCGGCGATGGGATTGGCAGTCCACATGGGCGACTGATAGTTGGAGCGGTCAAAGGCATAGCGGCCAAAGATCTGGTTTATTTTGTTGAGAGTGTGATCGATGCGCACATCGAACGTCTTTGTGTCGTTCGGAACTGCAGTCACAAACTGGTAGTTTGCACTCCCGTTAAACGCGTTGATGTTGCCGCCGGGAGAGAGCTGCGGGCTGGGATCCGGATACAGGTTCATGATGGCTTGGCCCACCGGATCGATACAACTCGGCGAGACCACATTGTTGGTAATACAGCCAACTTGGTTACTGGCCAAGGCTGTCATGGGATGGATCGAGGCCACAGCGCGGAAATCGCCCTTTTTCATGTCCGGCGTGGGCACCGTTGTAGTCACCGTCTCGGCCTGGCTGCTCAGCAGAGTCTCAAACGAGACGAAAAAGAACGTACGATTGCGGATGATCGGGCCGCCGACCGTTCCCCCAAACTGGTTCTGGCTGAAGTGACCTTTCGGCAACCCACCATAATTGTTGAACCAGGTGTTGGCATCAAGTGCGCTGTTCTGGATGTAATCCCATGCGTCTCCATGGAACTGATTCGTCCCCGACTTGGTGGAAGCATTGACCACTGCTCCAGCGGAGGTACCGAACTCCGTGGAATAGGTCCTGGTCTGGATCACGAATTCCTGCAGCGCGTCCGGAGGCGGGATCACCGCTTGCGTCGATTGTTCCTGCAGGTTCTCCGATCCAGAATTGTTGTCGATGCCATCCAACTCGAAGTAATTCTGCAGTTCCAGATTTCCATTGGAGCTGAATCGTCCCTCGGCCGGATTGGCCACTGAAACGTTGGGATCGTGAAATACACCGGGCTGGAGAAGTACGAGCTGATCGTAGTCGCGGCCATTGAGAGGAAGATCGTTGATCGCATGGCTAGTCAGCACTCCCGTCACGGCTGCGGACTGTGTCTGGAGGATTTGGGAATTTGCGGTGACCTGAACTTGCTGCTGCACCTTGCCTATGGCAAGAGCAAAGTCTACTTGAACTCTGGACTGCACGTTGACGGTGATGTTCGGCCGCACCTCGACGGAATAGCCCGGATTCGTCCCTTTAACGCTATAGACGCCCGGAATGAGTTGCAATGCCTGGTACTGGCCGGCGGCGTTTGTCACGAACGACATGGTCACATTGGTCGCATTATTGGTGACGTCTACATGAGCGCCCGAAATAACCGCGCCACTGGGATCGCGTACGGTGCCCACGATCGAACCGGTGTTGGTTTGAGCGAATGCTGGGCGGCAGACCGTCGCCAAGGTAAGAAATGCGCAAAACGTGAAACTGAGTTGTTTGCACCGAAAAAAATAACCAAATCCAAGCATCTTCATCCGCATGTCATTCCCCCCCTAAATCACATGGTTGCTTGCTGAGTTAACCGGCTGTGTTTTGCGCAAATCTTCTTGTCGATTCTCGATTGTTTTGGCTACATCTCCTAGAGGTACGTGTGTAACATAATCGATATCGCACATACAATAAAAAAATTGCAGCGTTCAATCCTTCCATCTAAACTATTTTCTGTAGCTATCTGATATATATACAACTTATTAAACTTTAATCTTTTTAAATTGCACATTTTGCCGAGGCAGGATCTTTGCGTTATCGATGACGAAAATCAAGCGTGCTCGCGATGCGAGGACTGGACCACCTTCAGCCATCGGTCGCCGAACAGAATGGAACAAATGCGCTCACCTCACTACACTATGGGCACGATAGTGGCATTCCTCTACGCGGCGCAGTCCAAAACGACATTTTGGGTTTCTTGTTACTGGGCGGCGACTTGAATCAATACTTTGTAGATCATGACGGTTCCCTGATCCAGGGAGCGCACACTGATTCGTTCATCATTGCCGTGCATACGTTGAATGTCCGAGGAACTGACAGGGTAGGGATATATCCCATAGACCGGAATGCCGCGCTTGCGCCACGCGAAAGCATCTGTTCCCGCCTGAAACAGGTAAGGTGTGACGGGCGCATGGAATTCAGCCTCCGCTTGTGAAGCGAGCGCTTTATATAGGGCTGTATCCGTCGGAGACTGCTGGATTTCACTCAGCGCCCGGATGTGAGCCCGCAGTTTCTCGTCGCCCGAAATCATAGATGACGCGCTCGAAAGGCCTGCGCCATCGGAGAGTTTGACATCCACGCGTGGATTATCGACCACGGTCTGAATTTCACGGATCACGTCGTCGATTTTGCTTCCAGGAATAAGCCGCATGTTGATCATCGCTTGAGCCGTGCCCGGGATGACATTGCGGCGAAAACCAGCATTCAAAAAAACAGGCGCAATAGTGTTATGCAGTATGGCATGGAGTAGCGGATTTTTGCTAACGGTCTTGTCCGCAGCCACAACCTGTGCTGGATCTGAGTTCTGCACCAGGTCAGAGTAGGTCTTCGACATCGGCTCCGGGCTCGTCTCGGAAAGCGTCAGCAAAAACTGCCGGGAGCCAGGCGTGAACTGCAACCTGGTTCCATAATTGGAAAGTTTCGCAAGTGCCTGCGCCAGAGTAAAGATCGCATCATTGGGTACAGGCATTGAGGAATGCGTTGAGGTCCCGTGCGAGGTCAGCGTCAGCCACACCGACAGCTTGTCCGCGGTGGAGATGCTCACATATTGCACGGCGCCTCGTGGGTTTTCCATGATCCAGCCGCCTTCATTCAAGGAAGCGGCACAGTCGATCTTGTCGAAATAATGTTCTGCCAGCCACTCCGTGTTGTACTTTCCGCTTTCTTCATCCGCTTCTGAAAGTAGGATGATGTCACGGTCCAGCGGAACTTTATTTTTCGCAAGCTCTATTAAAGCCTCTGTAAAAACTGCCAGTGATCCTTTATTATCGAGAGCGCCGCGTCCATATACATACCCATCTTTCTCGATGCCCGCAAAAGGATCCACGCTCCACTGTGACCGCTCCACCCCTACAACGTCCGCATGAGCTGCCAGCAGAATTGGCTTCTTGGATCCATTCCCTTTCAGGCGAGCAAGAAAATGAGCTTTGCCGGCTTCAGGAGTCGGAATAATCTCCGTCTCGAAGCCCAGTGGTTTCAATTTCGCTGCCAAAAACCTGTCAACCTGAACTTCGTTGCCGGGAGGATTGCTGGTATTGATGCGAATCAACTGTTCTAGCAATTCGGCAGTTGGGGATGTTTGAGTCGTTTGGGCGCGGCACACCGCCGTAGCCAGAAAAAGATGCAAAATGAGATAACAGTAGCGATACTGCTTGCGCACCGAAGCACCTCGAATGGTATTGCCCGTGCCCGCCTGTCCGGGAAAGATAGTGTACCGTAGTGCCCCAAAATCGAGTATTTGCTATCGTCGATTGCTTGGATAATTTTTTGTGAACGAAAGAAACAAGCTATCGAGTAGATACATAATGAGTGTTGCTTCAAATACGAGGTTCATAAAGGATTTTGACTATGGCGATTCGCCTGAAAGATATCGCGAGAGATTTGGGAGTTTCGACTGTCACTGTCTCGAAGGTTTTGCGTGAAGCCGACGACATCAGCGAAAAAACACGGCAGCGTGTATTAAAAAAAATGGCAGAGTTGAACTATCAGCCCAATATGCTTGCAAGAGGTCTGGCCAGCGGAAAGTCCTTTACTATCGGGCTTGTTGTGCCGGACCTGCTGCACCCCTTCTTTGCGGAATTCGCGAAATCCCTGAGTGGCATCCTCCGGCAGAATCATTACGGCCTCATACTCACGTCATCGGAGGACAATCCGTTAGTTGAGCAAAGTGAAATACGTACGATGCTTGCCCGTGGAGTCGATGCCATGTTGATAGCATCTTGCCAGCCGACTCTGCAGGGTTTCTATGGTGTTGAAAACCAGAAAACTCCTTTCATCCTGGTGGATCGCAATTTTCCGCACTTGCGGGCGAACTTCGTTGGTACCGATGACTTCCAGGCGGGACTGATAGCAACCCAGCATTTGATTGCCATAGGAAAGCAGAAGATTGCCTACATTGGGGGCCCAGAACTCTCGCCCGGGTACGACCGCCTTCTCGGATATAGTACTGCTCTCGCGCAAAGCGGCATTCAACGAGATGAATCTTACGTCCTTATGAGCCCTCGTGTGGAAGAAACTGGCGAAGCCGCGGGCCATCACGAGATGTCTAAATTACTTCGGCTAAACCGGCGACCCGACGCGGTCTTTTGCTACAACGATTTAATTGCCATAGGAGCGATACAGTCGACACTGGAGGCGGGGCTTTCCGTACCAGAGGACATTGCTTTTGTAGGCTGTGGCAATGTGAGGTATTCGGACTACCTGCGTATCCCCCTCACCTCAATCGACCAGTCGACCAGCGTACTTGGTGAGCGGGTCGGAAACTTAGCGCTGCAATTGATCCGCGAGGGAGGATGCACTACGCAAAATATTCGCATCGCTCCTACTTTGGTGGTTCGCAATTCGTCCGTGCTGCAAAAGGGATGTTAGTGGACGGTTCTTCGCCTGGCCGGTCCCATGTTTATCATGCAATCTTTTTCCTTGCAAACTAAGAATTCTGCCTCAAGAATCGAACTGCAAGAGCAGCTGTAACTGTTCAAACTCCCGGCAGCGTTGCCGGGCGCATATCTATCTGCCATTAAAGGGCGGCTGCCCCAGAATTGAGCTGGCAGACTACGCGGGCGTCCGAATATCCCAGAAACTGGTTCCAGTAGCGGAAAAGCGTCCATTCTGCGCGGCTTCGGCGCATGCTAGAGGGAATTTTCTCTAGCCCTTTCCGGTCATGTAATAGTGCACCGCTGGAGTGATGACCAGCGACAGCACCATGGAAATGAGAATGCCGCCGATCACAGCGATCGCCAACGGCTGCAGCATCTGCGACCCGGCGCCCAGGGCCAGGGCTAGCGGGAACATTCCCGCTACCGCGGCGACCGCTGTCATCATGATCGGCCGCAACCGCCTGCGACCCGCCTGGATCATGGCATCCTTCGGAGACATGCCCAGCGCGCGAAATTTCACATCAGCATCCAGCAGCAAAATTCCATTCTTCGCAACAATGCCCACCACCATGATCAATCCCATGAAAGAGGAAATGTTGAAGTCGGTTCCGGTAATCATCAGCGCGAGAAACACTCCCGATGTAGACAGTACCGCCGACGCCAGAATGGACACCGGAGCGGAAAAGGATCGGAACTCAAACAGCAGCACCAGAAATACCAGTAGCAGCCCCGCAAACAGCACCATCAGCAAGTCGTGAAAGGACTGCTGCTGTGTCGCGTACGTCCCGCCATATTCCACTCGAATCTGCGGTGGCAGGTTCAGCGACGCCACCGCTTTTTTTACGCCGACAATCGCCTGCCCCAAGCTTGTCCCCTGCAGGCGCGCGGAAACCTCTACCAGCCGTTGCAGGTTCTCGCGCAGAATCTCTGTCTGCCCAGGAAGATTTTGCACCGTCGCCAGCGCACCCAGTGTCGCTGTCGTTCCCGCGGAGCTGACCAATATTGTGTTGTCCATCGCTTGCGGCGAAGCGCGATTCTGCTCCGGAAAGCGAACACGGATGTTATACGCGCGATTGTTCACCACCAATGGCGTTGGTGCCGTCTCGCCCTGCAGCAACGCAGTTGCATTCGTCGCCACCTCTTCTGGAGTGAACCCGCTGGTCGCGGTCACGGACGGTTGAATGTGATACACCGTCTCCGGACTGCTGATGGTGTCATCGATTCCGTTCAATACTCCCACCACTCCCGGAACATTCGAGATTTTATCGGCGACGATCGGTGCCCAATGTCGCAGCAGATTCGGATCTTCGCTGAACAACTTGATGTCGACTGGCTGCGGCGCATTCGTCAGATCGCCGATCATGTCCTCCAGCGTCTGATGCAGGTCGATATCCAGCGCCGGTTCCGCTCGACTGACCTTATCCTGCACCTCGTCCATGATGGCGTATATATCGCGGCTGCGATGACTTTTCAGGTTCACCGAAATATCCCCGGTGTTTGCTTCTGTTACTGCGGCCAAACCCAGTTGCAGTCCCGTACGGCGCGAAGTTGCCTTCACCTCCGGGATGGAGCGAATGATCTGGACGACGTGGCCGACCACACGGTCTGTCTCCGCCAAAGAGCTTCCGGGCGGCATAATGTAGTCCACCGTAAAAGCGCCTTCATCCATTTTCGGCAACAGATCGGAACCGAGGGAGGAATACGAGAAGTAAGAAATCACAATCAATACCACGGCGAAAACGGCCAGCCACAACGGTCGCGCCAGAACAACTGTCAGCAGTCGCTCATAGGCACCAATAATTCGCTTCATGAAACCGCTGATGCTGGCCTCTTCGGCTTCCATCATCCGTCGAGTTTCATCCTCATGCGAAGCGAACGTGCCGATCCGATCCGATGGTCGCACCGTGTCCTTGCGCCGAACAAAATATTGACTCAGCGTCGGTGTCCACGTCAGGGCCAGAAACAGCGACGAGATCAGGGCGGAGCCCATCGTAATCGCCAACGCGCGGAAGAAAGTTCCCGTGACGCCAGCGATGAGAATCAGCGGCAGAAAAATCACTACCGGCGTCAGCGTCGAGCCCACCAGCGGCACCTTCAGCTCGCTCAGCGCGCTTTGAACCGCCTGCATTCTTCCCTGACCCGCATCGCGGTGCAGGACGACGTTCTCCACCACCACGATGGCGTCGTCAATCACCAGGCCTACAGCGGCCGCCAGTCCACCCAGGGTCATCAGATTGAAGGTTTGTCCCAGCAGCTTCAGCACGACGAATGTCAGCGCGATCGTCACCGGAATGACCATCCCCGCCACCAGCGAGCTTCCCCAGTCCCGCAGAAAAACGATCAGCACAATGCACGAAAGAACGATGCCGATCAGGATGGCGTCGCGGACGCTGGCAATGGCTTCTTTCACCAACTGCGCCTGGTCGTAGTACACAGAGATGTCAATTCCGGGCGGAAGATTTTTTCTGATCTGCGCCAGCTCCGCGTACACTCCATCCGCCACCGCCACCGTATTAGTTCCCGGCTGACGATTGATGCTCAGCAGCACGCCAGGTTTGCCGTCTGCCGTAACCACCGTGTAAACAGGCTTGACGCCAGCTTTCACCTGGGCAACATCGCCAATGTGAACAGGCACACCCGCAGAGGTGTTCCTGATGACGATATTGGCGATTTCGCTGGGATCATGCACCTGGCTATCGACTAGGTCCAGCACCAGGTTGTGATGTTCTGAAATCAGCCCGGGAGATTCGACCAGGTTCGTCCTGCGCACTGCATCCAAAATTTCTGTCACCGTCACTGAGGTCCGCAGCAGTTTTGCCGGATCGGGAATAATGTGGAATTCCGGCACTTCCCCGCCCTGGACCAGCACTGTAGCGACGCCGTTCACGCGGTTCAAGCGCGGCTTCATGTCGTATGTCGCCACTTCCCACAGCCTGGTCGCCGGCATCGTACTGGACGTCAGACCAAATCCAAGAATAGGAAAGCTGGAGAAGCGCAGGCGCGTCGCTTCAATTCTCGCCGTGGGTGGCAGCGAGGTTTGAACTGCAGCCATTGCAGAATTCACCCGCTGCAACGTCTGGAACATGTCGACTTTCCAGTCGAAAAACAGGTCTACTTCCGCCGTGCCACGGCTGGTGATCGACCGTACCGTCTGCAATCCCTGCACGCTGTTCACGGCTTCTTCAATGGGACGCGTAATCGTGACCAGCATCTGATCGATCGGCATCACACCGTTGTCGATAGCAATCAGCACCCGCGGAAAATTTGTCGTGGGAAATACAGCGATGGGAATGCTCAATGCCATGATCGCTCCCCCCAGCGACAACGCGACAATCACCGAGATCACAGCCTTTGAATAGGTGACGAACCAGGCAGGCTTCTCTTCATCGCCCACCGCACGCGGGTTTATTTCGCGCTGGGGCTGCACGCCACTTTGCGCGTCCGTCTCCGGTCGCTGCTCTGGATCGGGCGCCTTCGAAGGAATATCCGCCATCGACTTCTATGCCCCTGTCTTCGTATCAGCGTTGGCGCTGACTGGCGTGACCTTCACTTTTGTCTTGTCGGGCAATCCATACTGGCCGCTGACGATCACCTGCTCGCCCGGCTCAAGCCCGTTCACAATCTGGATCAAGTTGCCCTGCTGAATCCCCGTTTTCACGTTTTGCGAATAGGCGCGGCCATCCGACTTCACCACCATTACGGACGTTGGCCCGTTTGCTCCCGCCAATATCGCAGCAGCGGGAATCACCAGCGCGTTCGCGACAGTTTTCGCCGTGATCGAAACTTGTGCCGTCGTTCCAGGTTTCAGTTCGCCCTTCGGATTGTCCGCCTCCACCCACACTTCTTCTGTCGTGCTGTTGGGATCGAGCGCAGGACTTAGCACGGTCACCTTGGCAGGAACATCTTTGTCGAGGCCAGGAACCCGAATCGTAGCTTTCTGGCCCATTCGCAACAACTCCGACTGTAGTTGCGGAATATGTAGCTGCACCACAACCTTCGACGTGTCAATCACAATCAGCAGCGGCGTCCCTGCCGGCGCAATGTCACCGGGATAGACAGCGCGACTTGCAACAACGCCATCAATCGGGCTGCAGATTTCGGTATATCCCAATTGCGCCGCCGCTCCCAGATATTGTCCATGCGCCGTTTCAAGTTGCCCTTGCGCCGCTTTCTTCTGCTGCGACATTCCAGCTGCTTGCAGGTTTTGCAAGTGTTTCTCCGCTGTCTCGTACGCGCTCTGAGCCGCTGTCAGCGCGACTTTCGTCGCATCCAATTGCTTGCGCGCAATCGCGCCCTGCTGGTACAGCTTGTTCTCGCTGTCGTACAGCTTCTGCTGGGCCGCCAGGGTAGCCTTGGTATTCACCAAGTTCAGATTCGCTGTCTGAATTTCTTCCGGCAACGCTGACGAAGTCGTCGAAGCATACGTCGCCTGCGCTTGATCGTAGCCACCTTGCGCCGACATAGCGGCAGCGGCGAGATCCTTATTCTCCAGCACCGCCAGCAGCTCCCCACGATGAACCTTGTCGCCACGCTGCACATAGAACCTGCGTACCGGCGCTGTAATTTTCGGAGAGATGGAAGCCTGATGGACGGGATACAAGACGCCCTCAGCAGACACAACATTGGCGATACTTTGCGCCTTCACAGTCACCGTCTCGACACTTACAACCGCCTCCGGTGGCGGCACCGTATTGCCACTGCTGCACCCGAACGACATCGCCATCAGTGCCGACGCCACGATCGTCGCCACACCGAATGAGAAAACCCGAGAGCGCACTCGATCCGCTCCCGAGCCCCTACGAGCGGCCAGTCCGAGACATCCCGCTTCCTTCACCCGATGCATTAAAACTCTCCTGTCATGGTCTGCAGCGTTGCCAGAGCGACTCGATAACGGGCCTCTCCCATATCCAATGCATTCTTCGCGGAAGAAAGCGCTGTTTGCGCACTCAACACTTCAAGCTCAATCGCATCCCCCGCCTTATACTGCAACTTTGTCAGGCGGAGAGAATCGGAAGCAAGATTCTTGTCCTGTTGCAGGGTCGCAAGCTCCGAGCGGGCGACCTTGGCCTCGTTATAGTACGCGCTCAAATTGCTGAGCGCCTCCCGTTGCGCTTGCGACAATTCCACCTGCGCTTGCTGACGCCGGTATTTTGCCTGGCGCAACTTGCTTTCCGTTGAGCCCCAGTTCCAGATTGGAATATTCATGCCTGCGGTTAGGAAATACCCTAGATTTGGCAGAACTCCCTTTTCTGGAAAGGCTGCTACCCTGCTGTGCAGTGCGAACGCGTTGGCCTCAATGCCATAGTCCGCATCGATTGTGAAGGTCGGGAAAAAACCAGCCCGGGCGATCGACACATCCACGTTCGCCTGTTTCAGCGCAGCCATGGCCGAGCGCACGTACGGGTTGGCATGTTCGGCCAGTGTATCCACCTGATCCACTGAAGGCAGTGCTGGAGGATTGTCAAGATCATCGATGGTCGTGAAATTTTCATCCAGAACTGGCGACAGCAGAACAGCCAGCGCCAGATGCGCCCGCGCCATCGCCAATTGCGCTTCCTGAAGCGCGATCTTCTCCTGATCGAACTGTAGCTGCGCCTTCACAACATCGGCGTGAGGAATTTCTCCGCCCTTCTCCAGTTCTTTCGTCGTCGTCAGAAATTCGGTCGCAGAATCTAGGTTTTGCTGGGCGCTGACATTTTCGCGTTGCGCAACGATGACGTTGTAATAAAGAGTCGTCACCGTCACCGTCAGCCCTCGTCTCGCGATTTCGGCCTGTGCCTGGGCAAAAGCATCGGCCGCTTCGGCGCGTCGATACGGTGCCAGCGTAAAGAAGCCTGCCGGCATGTCCTGGTGAAACACGCCCCATGCCCGGTACACGTGGACGCCGTCATTAGTAACGAAACGCCCAGTTGGGATAACACCGTTCCCTTGCGTGTTCAGATATTGCTGGGTATAGCTGAGTGACGGAAGCAGCGAGGCTCGAGCCTGCAGACGGTCCTGCTTGGCAAGTTCGGCGTTCGTCACTGCGGCTCTGTATTGCGCGTAATAACGACTCGCTCGATCGATTGCCTCCTGTAGCGTAATGGCGGCGGGAGCACCGGCAGTCGTCGCGGCCGGCTGCGAGGTCTCCAGCGCTGAAGCAGTTTGCGATCCATCGGCTGCAGGCATCGGCGCCTGCACGAGAACCTGGCCCTCACATCGATGCCAGCACATTGCCAGCCCCAGCAAGAGCAACATTGCCGACCATGTCTTCGGGCGAGGATTTCCTTGGGTCCGCGACTGGCTCATCGTTGGGCTGTGATGAACCGTGGCGAGAAAGCACATAGCTCATTTGTATGGATCATGGCTGAAGATAACCTGAAGATACCCGATTCACCGAATAGTTGGCATCCACCTTCTCCACCTTGCCGCAGCCGGCAAAAGAAATGCTCCAGCAAACCTGGCATCGTCCCCCCTTCGTTTCTGATGCTGGAGCCTCCCCTTCAGCCCCGTGAAGGCCGGACATCTACGATATTTCGCTCTGGTACCGTCCCCTTTCGCTTCTTCCCTTCAAAATATTTAATGCCTAAACAGTTACGTTATGGACTTTGGTAACCATTTTTTGTGGGTACTGTTGTTCAGTTTATAGGGTACTATGAGTCACCAAACAATTTTCAGACTGCCTCGATCCATCCTCACCGGTACTTTTCCGCGCGTGTTCATGGCTCAGCGAAACCTCCACGAGAGGATCTATGGATCGCTTTAAGGTACTTTCTTGTCTGTTTGGACCGGTAATCTCCCGGTACGTTTGGGCTCGTCTGTCCGTTGACCGTACCGTAGCCTGCCCTGAGTGGAGTCAATGGCGCGAGCACCGCCCCAAGGTAGTGATCAGAAACAAACGCCCTCGTTGTCTACTGCAAAAACCGCTAGTCCGGTCCTGGGCTAGGCGGAATATGATGCGACTGATAGCAGTGTTCGCGGGTCTTGCTGTTCCTATTTTCCTTGCTGGGTGCGGAGGCGGACCTTCCAACCCACTGGCGTATCCGTCCTCCTCCACTGCCGGAACCAGCGGAAGTTCAGGGATGAGTGGAACGTCTGGAACAAGTGGCAGTTCTGGGACGACCGGAACTTCTGACAGTAGCAGCACTTCTGGAACTTCAGGGACAAGCAGCACATCCGCAACAAATGGCAGTTCTGGGACGACCGGAACTATTACCGGCGGCACCTCTGGCACTTCAGAGACAAGCGGCACATCCGCAACAAGTGGTAGTTCCGGGACGACCGAAACTGCTGGAACCGGCGGCACTTCTGGTACTTCAGGGACAGGCAGCACATCCGGAACTGTCGGAGGATCTGGAACCGTAGGAACTGTAATCTCCGATATTCAGACAGCTTCTGGAAACTGGAAATCCTGGGGACAGGGGGCACCGAACTACGTAGATTGCAGTCCATCCCCTTGCAATGGCTATGCCTGGTCGATGCAGTATGGGATCACCTTACCCTCCCTGAGCAACGACGCAACGCAGTTTATTATTGATGGCACGAAGTCATATGGGGATGCGCTGTTCTCGGCACAACTCATGGGAACAAATTCACCGCAGTTGAGAGATGCCGATCACACGCTCCTGCCGACCTTGAATAACTTCATTTACGACGTAGACTTCTATGTGACAGACGCCTCGATTACCCAGGTGCTGGAGTTCGATATCAGCATGTACATGAACGGCATAGGGATGATATGGGGGACTCAATGCAACTATCTTGGCGACAAAGACTGGGATATCTGGGACAACGCCAATAAACATTGGATCTCCGCAGGCATTCCATGCAACTTCGTGAATGGATGGAACCACCTGACCATTCATGCGCAAAGGGAGTCAGATAACACGCTCCTGTATCAATCTATAGAACTGGATGGGACCACTTACACACTGGATAAGACCTATCCTCCAGGAACCGCCGACTCCACATGGTGGGGAGTCACAGTTAACTACCAGATGGATGGAGATTCCAAACCGGATGCGAATACCACGTACCTGGATAATTTCAGCCTTACATACTGGTGAGTCGCAGCCCGTACAGACATGATGATTGCTCAAGCACGCGGCTGCCGTCGTACATAAAATAATAGAATTTCCACGCGATATGATCGCTTCCGAGATGCATCTAGCAGCCGCTCGTGGGTCTGCCATCGCCGAGCTTTGGCGCCAGACAGCGTGCAAATTCTTCCAGCACCCCCGGGCATTTCTTTCTGGATTCATGCACAATTTACACAGCTCGCTAAAAGGATGCCTGTGATCCACAATTTATTTCACAATTTGCCAAATAAGGGCTTTCCAAGCTGGAAGAATTGTGTATTATCCATCTAGAAATCACTTGCATATTTTCTGCCGCATGGTGCCGAATTCAACATCTCAAGTTGAGATGTTGAGCGACTAACCTTAGCACCGCGGAAAAGCCGAACGCAGGCTCTGCCCGAACTACGATTGCACTTGAGTCAGACTTCGGCCCCTAGTTGTGTTGCATGTCTTCGCATCTCGCGAGGCAGATAAAAAGAGGTTGTTGGGTTCTTGCCAGACGCATCACGTCTCGTCGCTCAGATCAGCCCTGTGAGACTAACGAAATACTCGGTTCCCCCCACTGACACTGTGCAGTGCCAGGAGCCCTACGCGGACCACAACATGCACGTACTCGAGACAAACCGTGCCGAGGCAAATTTGATGAAATTTCTTTCCTACTCCCTACTGATACTTTGCATCTCGACAGCAACTGCATTCGCAAGTGTTACGATCAATAGCCCTCAAAATGGTGAGAGTGTTAGCTCGCCATTTACGCTTACGGCTTATGCCACAGCCTGCTCGTATCAACCTATTAGTTCCATGGGCTATTCGTTCGATTACGGCGATACAACCATCTTGAAAGGTAGCACGTCCATCAACACCAAGGTCTCGGCTTCCCTCGGCACGCACACGTTGCATGTCAAGTCATGGGGCGATAAGGGCGCTGTATGCGTCGCAGATGTCACGATCACGGTCACGAGTGTCACGAACGATGCTGCAACTAACACTTCCATTGTTCCCTCGGATGCAGTCAGCGTCAGCAGCCTCCAGACTTTTAGTAACTGGCAAGCAACCCATGACGGTGGCGGCTCGGGTGGATGGTCCAGCGGATATATGAGTCTCGTGGGCTCGCCGGTCCATAGCGGCTCTTCGCGTGAGTTTGTGACCAATTACTCAAACTATGGCGACGAACGGTATCACATGTCTTTTGGCGACGATACGACCTCCACGAATTTTATGTACGACGGGTGGGTGTACCTCACGGATTCCGTCACTCATATCGCCAATCTGGAAATGGATTTGAATCAGACCATGGCTAATGGCCAGACTGTGATCTTTGGGTTCCAGTGCGACGGCTACTCAAATACGTGGGATTACACGGAGAACCTGGGAACGCCTCAGGCACCTAAAGACCATTGGGCGCACTCTGGCGCGGCGTGCAACCCACGCAATTGGAGCAGGTATACGTGGCATCATGTTCAAATCAACTATTCCCGTAACAACTATGGCACAGTCACCTATAAGTATGTGTGGTTGGATGGAGTTCGACAGTCAATATGGGCTACTGTACCGTCAGCTTTCGCGCTCGGATGGGGTCCAACATTATTGACCAACTTCCAGGTTGACGGGCTTGGTTCAAGTGGATCGTCCACCGTGTATCTGGACGATCTGACCATCTATCGCTGGTGAAACAGGACAACCCTCGCCGTGAAATTCATGTTGAGAATTCGACCTGACCAAGTTTGCTGAGATGCGGAAGTGTCTACCTACTCCCGGTGGATACTTCTGCGTTAGGTTAAAACAAAAGTAACTGTCTCGATGAACCTTCAACAAGTGAATCCATGGCGTGTTATACACAAACTGGAAATGAATCTCCTCCCATCGAACGGGCTGAAATTGGAGCACTAGCTTTCGCCTACAAGCCTTTCCGCCAGTTGATTTTTGGTCACATCTAAGGAAAGCAGTCTCAGCACGAGTTGCGTCACCTGCCGCTCGGCATCCTGGATTGAAGTCGGAGGTATGATCGTAATCCCACCCACGAATTCGCTCAGCGCCAGATAAGAGGCGCGGCTTGTATAGAGAAAATCTAGAGGGTACTCCGGCTTTCGTGCGCGAGCCTGAACCGGATCCGCATCCAGAAAATAACTGATATCCGGCTTAGGAACAATCTTCATGATGAACCGAACATACGCGCGAATAATTGGATTGCTCAGCGTCAGGTTCGCAAGCTCGTCATAGGCATAGCGATCACAAATGACAAGATCCGCACCAGATCGCACTGCTTTCTCAACTGCAAATCGAAGCGAGACGGCATCGACAAGGTAAAGGCCCAGCCTCACCCCGCTCATCGGCCATGACTGGACGTTCTTATCTCGCCGGTTGATTGGTGCCGCCGGAGTTCCGACGCCTTTATCTCCCTTAAACAGAGTTTGCCCGGCGCCTTCGCGAATTCTTTTAAGCCTAGCAACGTCGTCCCAGAAAGTAATTAATAGAACGGATAGACGAGCATCTTTCAGCCGTGTGTAAAGATTTGCGATCTGAGTGCTCTTCCCGGCGCCATCGATGCCGGAGAAACTAACAACTTTGCAGCGCCGATTTTCTTGGTTTGCACGCATGAATATACTCCGCGGTAGATTCGGGGTGTTTTCCCGTTCTCCGTCAATGTGGCCGGCTGGGACTCGCACTCGATAGTGCCATTACAGTTCCAATAGCGACGCCTGCCCCCACAAGCAGGCCTACCCTGATCAGGAAGGAACGAGCTCGTCTCTGTTTCGCCGGCGCAATCACGGCTCCCGCAGGTCTGGAGGCCGCCACTCCCGTGGTCGCTTCATATGGCGCTGCAGCTGCACCCACCGGCTGCGAAGTGCTGTTTTGCTGTTGTTCGGGGGCCGGGGGCGGCGTACCCGACTGCTGATTGTGGTCGATAGTCGGCGATCCTTCTGGCTCAACAATATCCCCCACTGGTTTGTTGTTTGTGCTATCGGAGCTTTGAGGCTGAGTCTGTGTGGAAGATCGGGTTGCCGCCTGCTGGCCGGGGACTATCGCTTGCTGCCGCGTTGTGGCTGCTTCTCCGAACGGCATAGCTAGAAATATCACCAAGCAGCTAGCCATCCATTTCCTCTGCCAATCACCTGAGATTCTCATTGAGTTTTCCCGATCCCACCCATTTGTTTCGCGTACGAATGAGGACATCCACTGATTACGCTGCACTTTCAGGCTCGTCTTGGGAGTGCATGGGCACAAACGCGTGTGAAACAGCTCCTACCGGTAGATGATGAAAGCTGCTCACCGCGCCAGCAGTCGTGTCATGGATATCAAAAAGACGGTGTACTCCGTTGCGCTCCAGAATCGCACCTGCGCCTGTGGGCAAAGCTGCGAGCTTCACATCGCCATTTCGCTTCATCGCTTCCTCTAGGCAACATAACAGCAGGTAAATAACGGACCGGTCCAATTGGTGCCCATTCGAACAGTCCAGGACGACACGAGGACGGTCGACGTTCATGCAGCTCTGCATTTCACGAAGAAATATCCGCCCCTGTTTCACGCTTTTGATTTCCGGCAACCGCTTCACCACCACAGCGCGCTTTATATTTGTCATCTTCCCGCCTCCTGACATTCTTGTGTCTCTTACATCCAACATCCCTGACTTCAAACAACGAAGCCACCCACGCCTCGTACGGATTGAATCCTCCGGCTCCTCGCACACAAAACTAGAGCTATCCCGAGCTCTGCAAAAGGCGCGCTAGTTCAGCTCTCGGACTCCGTACGCCGTTTCGTAGAACGTTTCTCCCATACCGAAATAGAGTCTCGAAGTTCGTGTTGTACCAACAACACTCGGTCATCCGTGGCGATAGGCCGCATAGAAACCGAAGCTTATACACGCAGCTTGGCGACGCCAGCATGGCCCCGACAAGACGATGATTTCCATCCAAAATCGTGAGAGTCTCGCTCTCGCTAACGCCGATCAGGACCACAGGGCCGATCTTGGGATCTTGCTGGCCGAGTCGATCGCCGATCTCAGCGAGTTTCATTAGAAATTGATTGTCGATTGCGCTTTGACACCTACTCAGGCACTCGGCCACTGCGACGATCGAGAAATTTCCCTGCGCGATTTTCCGCCATTGAGCCCGCGGAAAGACCCGAATCTGAGCGAGATCTGCTGCCCTTAGTTCCAGTTCATACCACGCCGTTCCAGCGGGAAGCTCATTCCACAAAGCCCGATGCCGAATAAAGAACAGAGCGCGTCGTTTTGCATTTTCGTCTGCGTCATCAATGTCAGGGTTGATTACAATGCCACGCAGCGATTCATGGTACTCGCGGAAAACGGGATTATGAAAATCACTCTTTAGAAATTCTGCGATGACCTCATCTTCCGAGACGCGCCGAAGCACCCTGACCGGTTGAAACATCCCATTCTTCTGCGCCTTGTATGGATCGCTCAACGAGCTAAAGAGGAAAGGCAATGCCACAAGAACTAGAAGAATGGACATCAGCACTAGCTGTACCAGGATGACTTGCCGTAAAGACGAATGAAAGAGACAGATTCCGACTATGACGACACCACTGAACGCCAACTGCACCCAGCTGGTGTTCGCAATCTTGTACGACATCTCGTATGTGATGATCACGGCACTCAGGGAGTACACAACCGCAGTGATGGCATACAACGCCAATAAATAAGAAAGACCGTAAGGTCCGGCGATTTCAAACTTGGATCCGAAGAAGCCTTTCCATATCCAATCGGGTGTCAGTCGCAGGCCTAAGGCCAAGATAGAACCGATTGTCAATACCAGCAGCAACGCAGTTGCTATGACGGTGAGATCTTTTCTTTCCTCCTTATCCGTGCCTGCCACAAGCGGGAACATGCTATTAACGACAGCCTGAGAGAAGGAAAACACTACTCGACCCACCATCGCCACAGCGGCATATAGACCTGCTTCTCTGAGGAGAAAAAAATGCTTCACCAGCACGATGTCACAGTTGTTGATCAACATCTGGCCGGAAAAAAAGACTACCGCCTGCGCCATTTCGCGAAGGGCATAGGAACCACGAAGAGGGCTCGGAATCCGGAGCGCCAGTTTGGGCACTATCGCGAGATAGGCCGCCACAACAGCCGCGGAATTTGCCGCTATCACCCCCCGAACGCCGAAGCCTAGCAAAATAAGAAGCACCGAACCGCCGAGTCGCATCACCCCCTCGAAGACGAGGTTGTGAGCGAGGCGACGGAACCCGTAGGCGCCTTGAAGGTAACCGCGTCGGCTCCCCAGTGGAATGTAGAATGCAACTCCTATCGCGAGCAGCACAATGAGAATCGGATCAGCTATATTCAGATAACTGGCAATGGGTCTGTAAAACAGCAGTAACATCGTTGCAATGACTATGCCGCACGCCCACGCGCCACGATGAAAGCTTCGATACCCGGCGGATTTTTCCTCCAGAGACTTCTGCTGCGCCACGACCTTCGCGGAAATGATCTGAAAGGAAAGCGTCACCGCCGAGACCAAGGTCAGCAGAGTATAGACTGCGGTAGCGTCACCGAAGCCTTTCGGGCCCAGAAATCGCGCGACAGCGATGTTGTAAACAAAATTGGTCGCGGTCGCAAGGCCCGAACCAGAGAGCAGGATGAAGCTCCCCGACAGAACCCGTGCTCGCAGCGTTGTCGGCTTCTGTGTCGTGGTTGTTAACACTTCTTGAGGCTCCAGCTGCCAAGCAGGGGAAGTCCGGTGAAGTCCGACCAGCAAAGGTCGGCATGGGCTGCCGGGAATGCTCGGAGATGAGGTTCAATTCGCAATAACTCATTTCGATGCTAGAACCAAGGTTCTGGCTGCCCGGAATCGCAATGGAAACCAAATATTTATCATCATGGCGACAACCCAACACATTCTTCAGTGCTTCTAATAGATATTCCTATGCTAGGTCGTGCAGTCCTAACTCTGTTTCTTCTTTTTCTTCTGCCCCATGGGTGCTCGAGCGCCGGATTACCCGCGCCGGTACATTTGAAATTCAAGGGCACCGGAACATCCCCGGAAATTTTGGCTCTCTACGAAGCATGGTTCGGATTCTCCAAGCACATCTCCGTCGGCTATTCGTCTCACGATCCTGCTGTGATACGCCGGCAGATTCAGGAGGCGAAAGGCATGGGAATTTCAGCGTTCGTGGTGGATTGGTACGGGGATCGCGAGCCCTTCATCGATCAAAGCTATGCCCGGATGCAGACCACTGCCGCGAAACAGAACTTCCACGTCGCGATGATGTATGACGAGACCAGCGAAGAAGATGGAGCCACCGACGAAGCCATCGCCGATTTCACGATGTTTCACGACACCTATCTTTTGCCAAAGTCGCCGGGACATCAGGCGTACCTCACTTATGAAGGCCGTCCGATAATCTTCATTTGGCCGAACGGAAGGCACACAAACTGGGACCAGGTAAGGTCCGTAGTCAACAAGTGGAATCCTGCGCCGCTGCTAATAGATGAAAATCCGCCTGGGCAGTACGCGGATGCGTTTGACGGATTCTACCCATGGATCAACCCTGGACCGCAGGGATGGGCTGCCGACGGCAGCCACTGGGGCGAGGAATATCTAAATACCTTCTATAAGACCATGCTTTCTAAATATTCTGACAAGATCATCGTCGGCGGTGCATGGTCTCAGTTCAACGACAGCAAAGCGTCGTGGACCTTGAATCGGCACATGTCTGCGCGCTGCGGCCAGACGTTTCAGGACACGTTCAACTTCTGGCGCAAGTACCTCCCAGCCGATGAACCGATTCCATTTCTGATGCTGGAAACATGGAACGATTACGAAGAGGGCACGGCGATTGAACCGGGGATTCCCACCTGCGGAAAGCAGTCACAACAGCTTCCTCTAAAGAGCCACTAGGCGAACACAACGACTCCGGCGGAAAACCAGCAGAAGTGATTCTCCGGGATGTCGATTCTTGCCTCGATCGGTCCCCTGCGCTCGAACGGCTCACTGGTGATATAAATTCATTTCATCCCAAGAATAGTCCCGCGGTGAACGTCCCCTGGGAAGAATCGCTTGGTGGAGCTTTTCCTTCACTGAAAAGCTCTGCGGACATGCAAGACCGTTCGATATACCTGCCGTGGAATTGTTCTATCCTACTCGCCTTGCCAGTTTGATGGCGGGCTCTGTTTCGTCGTACTCGAGGGTGGAACCTATGGCTTTGAACTCGGTAGTGGTTTGAGCGGCGATCATCTCTGGAGCACAGTAGATATCATTGATGATAGAGATAGGCCGACTTCGCACTTCATCGTACACGCGTCCGAGATACTCGCCGATCAATCCCAGACACAGCAGCAGCATACCTCCGACTAGGAATACTGCTGCCGCCACACCGAGTCCCATAGAGTCGACTGGACTTTTGGCGAGGATGGAACATATCGCAAGAATGGCAACTATGCACTCAGAAAAACAGAATAATACGAAAGACAATCGCAGAGGCTTATAGCTGAAACTTGTGATCGCATCCATCGCGTACTTGATCCGGCTGATGAACGAGAGTTTACCCTCGCCAGCCGCCCGGTCCTGACGATCATAGAAAACGACGGCATTTTTATAACCTACCCAGGCACGCAAACCGGGCAAGTACCGGTTGCCTTCTCGCAGGCCATTGATTGAGTCAACGACTTGACGATCCATCAGGCCGAATATGCCGGCATTTAAGGGGATGGGGTAGTCGGAGAGAGAGGCAAGAACACGATAGAAGAGAGGAAATAACTTCGCCAGAATCTTGCGCCGTTCCTTGCGGCTCCGCCTCACGCCGATCACCACCTGAGCGCCGCCGCGCCAGGCATGGATCAGTTGGGGCAAAACTTCTGGTGGATCCTGGAAATCTCCATCCATTAGAATGACTGCCTCGCCGCGCGCAGTTCGCAAGCCGGCTGAGATGGCGCCCATGTGTCCCCAGTTGCGCGACAGATCGACCACCACTACGTGGGAGTCGGAGGTCTGCAGTTCCCTGAGCAGTTCCAAAGACGAGTCTTTGGAACCATCATTCACATACACTACCTCCCAATCCTCGTCCACAGTGCTTAATGCATCCGCAACAGCTTCATGGAATTGGGAAATTAGTTCCTCTTCATTGTAGATAGGCACGACTACAGAGATCATTTTGCCCCCGGATCATCATCTCAAAACGGAAATACCCTAGTCGCTACCCGACCGTTTGCAACATCAACGGTGCCAGCCGGATTTTGAATGGGTCGAGTTACTTCTGAAATTCATCTGACATTCATACAGCAACCAATAAGATGCCTAGACTCGCTGATTCGTTTTCTGCAACGTTCTTTTGATTGGCGCGTATCGCACGATCGCCGAATTGGGTTTGGGAGAGAGACGATCTTGGTTTTTGAAACCTGCTCGTCATTCGATCTCGGCCTGAAAGATTCGCACTCTCCATCGCGTTTCTGTTGGGGTCAAGACCACGACGTAGCGTGCGTGCACCCGCTGCATCGTCAGCACATTGTCATGCTCGAAGATCTGTTCATCGTATTCGACATTGTCGATCAGTTGAATCGAGAGCCCGTCCGGTGAGTAAAAGACGATTTGGAGATCGTGCGCCCGATCCCGATAGCGGGTATGAATTCCGAGAGCGGCCTGCTCGTGCATCGTTCCCGTCAATTTGTCTTTAGCGGTTCCCACAAAATCTTGATCGAGCAGTTCCGCGCTGTTTTGCTCAAGCGCCGTACTCAGGCTTTGCCAAGATTGCAGATAATCGCGAATCACCGCCGTCGCGGTCTCCTTCTGAAGCGTCCGAGGCCCATGCAAATTCGAGGGCTCCACCCGCACCGCCGGATGTTCGGCCCAGCCGGCGGCCGGAACAACAAAGACAAAGAAAATGACCAGCACGCTCCTTATTCTCGTCATCATCGCCAGTGAATCTCATTTCCCATCACAACTCCACTCGCCACGGAAATCGTTGCTCCGTCGTGGACCGGCATTTCCACCTGCGCAATTCCTCGTTTAAGAGGTACGTCCACCGTCGATTGGGCGCCGTTGTAGGTCTCAGTGAAAGTTACAACGGTTCCGTCCGGGACGGCATTGCCACTACAGTCGCGCACCGGACTCGTTGCCAACTCAAGCTCCTTCCCTGATTGTGTCGCGCTCATTTTCAACCCGCACGGATCGCCCGGAACTTGTTCCACGACTCGCGTGCTGGAAACTCCGTCTACCTGAGCCTCAAATTTATCGACGCCTTCCTTGGCGGTGGAGTCCACTGCTGTCCACGCGGCGCCATCATGTGTGACGACTGCGCGCTCCTGTGCAGCTCCCGATGGGTTCGATAGTTTGAATGAAACCGATGTGGGCGCTGTGATTAGATTGTGATAGGCATCGAAGATATACACGCAACCGCTGATGCCATCATGCAGGCCGACTGATAGACGAGAAGGTCTCGCAAGAAAACTCAGGCTTGTAGGTCGACTTGCAGGCACCACGTCGAACGCGGTGTTGTACGTATTGGATCCCGCCACCAGGATCGCAACGTAATGACCCGCATTGTAGAGGACTCCAGCAGGAAAAGACGTCGTCTCTCCCAATTGCACATTGCGCCTAATTACCTGCCCTAGCCCAACGATATATAGAATCGCTTGCCCACTACCCGTGGTCTGAATCGCGAACGCATTGCCGGCTTCCACGGTTCCGGGCGGCCTCAGACTTATGCTCCCGCCTTCGGCACGAGCCCACTGCATAGTTGCGAAAGCCATGCAGACGATCAGGAGTGCGAATCTCCTTCTCACTGGAAACCTCCGACGCTATAGGTCGAGGTAATCGTGCGCTCACTGCTGACTTTCCTTGCGAGATCCTCAGGAATATGGATATCGAACGGAACCGGGGTCTGGGGCAAGAGTGCGCGATCAGTATATTGGTCCGCCACCCAGACTACCTGGCCAGTTTTGTCGTAGAGAGTTTCAAGAACATGCGCGATATTCACTACCTGACCACTTTGATTCACCAGTTGTCCGGTCACCGATGCTCCTGGCGCCGGATTCAATTGCTGGTTCTCAATCTCGATTACTGGGTCTGCCGAGGCCGAGACCAAGCTCGACAAAGGCTCCATCCGAATGCTGCCGACTTCGGACAAATTTGCATTTGGAAAATTAATGAGGAATGGCGTCACTTGTTTTGGCAACAAAATGTGAGAAATTTTGTCGAAGCTGCCTTCACTGGCGATCGGCGATCCATTCTTTGACTGCAGGGTCGCCCTGACCGAAACATAAGCGGGCACAACGTCTTCATTTAGAAGTTCCCCCAGTACGACCACCCCTTCGGCGCGCTGCACTGGGTGCATGTCCACAATGCGCACGTGAGG
>JAJYSV010000056.1 GCA_021793405.1 Acidobacteriota bacterium | reverse complement strand
GCCTGCCCTTGGTCGTGCGCCTCCAACAACTTCCTTCGCAGATCGTCCGAATACGGTCGCGCCATCTGAGCTCATGTCGCGGATCATCGCCTTCCACTACTCTACACCATCAGATAAATTGCTCTAAGGAACTCCGCCGGCTGGACGTTTCGCCCCATCGACTGCGAATCGGTCTTCATCGACGGAGTCCGCATCCGTAATCCCTTTTGGGGGCGGAACACCGACGGAATGGACATCACCGCATGCCGCAATGTCTTCGTCTGCAACTGCGACATCATCGGCGGTGACGACGGCATTTGCCTCAAGAGTGAGAATCCGTATGGCGGCGATGTGCCGCCTTCAAAGAACATCACCATTACCAACTGTGCGGTCTCCAGCGCAAGTAACGGATTCAAAATGGGCACTGCGACTCGCGGAGCTTTCGAGAACATCGTCTTCAGCAACTCTGTGATTTACAGTGACAACGGCAGTCCAATGATGAACCGAGTTATTGGGGGCATCAACATCGAGACCGTCGACGGCGGCAGCGTAGACGGCGTAGTTGTATCCAATATCCGTATGCAGAATGTTCGCGCGCCCATCTTCGTGCGGCTTGGGCAGCGCACCACAAAAGAAGGCTCCTATCTCCGCAACGTACTCATCGAAGGAGTCGATGCGGAAGGTGCCATTGTCACCAGTTCGATTACCGGAGTTCCGGGCCTTCGTCCATCAGACGTCACGATAAGCAACTGCCGCATGCGCACCGTAGCGCAAGGGCAGGCCGATTGGGCGCACCGAGAAATCCCCGAAGCCGTCGACAAGTACCCGGAATCGTGGATGATGGGCCGTCTTCCCGCCTACGGCTTTTTTGTGCGCCACGCAGATCGCGTGCGCCTGCGCAACATCGAGTACATCACCGACAAACCGGATGGACGTCCGGCAATTGTATGCGACGATGTGAATGACATCATTCTGGGCGGTCTCGAATTATCTGCTCCAGAGGGCGGTGCGCCACTGATCGAGCTAAAAAGCACCCGTCGCGCTTTTCTCACCGGCATGCGATCGCCTGAAGAGTGCAAGATATTTGCCCAAGTCAGCGGCACCGAATCCGCCGGCATCGAGCTCCTGAGCAACTCGATTCCTAAAGGGCAGAAAGCACTGAGCTATGTCAATGGTGCAGGGATGGATGCTGCCAAAATAGGCTAGCCTCAAAGGTCCGTGGTGATGGCTTTCGGAAATACAAATCAGGACAAGGATGACGATCAAGGGGAAGCTACGCGGAGTGGGATTGGCAACAATGTTCACGGCGGCGGCTGCATTCTGCGTGGCGCAAGCTGGAAGCGGTGCAACGCACATAAAGGTGGAGTATCAGAGCCCGATCCCCAACCAGAACTTCCCGGAGTTGGTGTACTGGTTTGTGACGCCGCAGACACTGGCGCCGGCGCAGTACCAGAAGGACATCCAGCACATCGCGCATGATACGAAGTTCACGTTTCCATTTCTGACGGCGCGCAAGGGCGTGAGCTTCCTGAATAATCCCGCCGCGCACGCTGCTGTGGCCGGCATCGTAAAGGACGCACACGAAAATGGGTTGCGGATTGGCGTGACGCTGCTGGGTGGAGGATCTGGTGCTGCAAAGACTTCGGTGGCCGCGGATGAGCAGACGGTAATTGCCAACGGCGAGGCGATCCTCGACGCTCAGGGCAACGGCACGGTTGAAGCCAATGCCGTACTCCGCAGTGTCAAGGCCACACATACCGTACTACTCGCGTACGTCTTTCGCAAGACCGGACCTGGCGAGTATGATCCTGCCACGCTCATGAACGTGACCGCTAAGGTAAAGAGCATATCGCCCCAGCCAGGCAGACTGGTGGTGACCCTGAAGCTCGGACCTGGCTATGCCGGCTACACCGCATTTGTGCTGGCGACGAACTGGTATCCGGTGATGGATATGTTCAGTCCCGCTTTCAAAAGCTGGTTACGGAACACCATTGACCAGTACCGCGATGTGCCGCTGGACGGCACGGCGCTGGATGAGTTCGGGTATGTGCGGATTCCCATGAACCCTACTACGCCGTGGCGCGGCCATCTGGCGGGACGCGCTTTTGGCGAGCGCTTTCGCGCGGTGACAGGCATGGAGCTGACGCGCACCCTCTTCGATACGCGCTACGCTCCGGAAGGGCATCCGGAGGTGCGCATTCGCGCGATCGACCAGTACCTGGCTTTCCTGCGCTCCGGCCCGTTGGATGAAGAGCACGATTTTTACAATTATTCGCGCCAGGTTTTTGGCGATAAGAATTTTGCAGGGATCCACGACACCTTCCACAATCACCTGACCAACGACGAGGCGTGGGCAACGGGCATCGACTGGTGGACGATTCCGCGCCAGTACGGTATGAGCGACGAAGATTTGTCGCTGCCTCTGCGCATGGGGCTACTCGTGTCGCATCGTGGCAACATGATGTATGACCAGTTTTACGGCTGGGATATTCACCGTTTTGCTGTGAAGGCGATGAAAGATGCGCGCTTCGATGCGCGCATCCACTACCACGGTTATAACGACACGGGACGCTGGGGCGTGAACCTTGCCAGTCAGGCTTTCCTGTCGCAACTGAATCCTGTGGAGCAGAAGATCCGTCTGCTGAACCGTTTCAATCCGGCGGCCCCTGAACTGCCGCTGCTGGTAGCCTTCGGGATGCCGCGGCTGCTTAACTGGTATCCCGATCAGAGCGCGCGCAATGTCTTCGACATCAATGGTTCCCTGCACATTGAGAAAAAAGTGCTCGCCATCTGGAATGCGGGATACCGCTGTGCAGTCGTGCCCAGTGATCTCATCAACAACGGATCTTTGAAACTCAATGCGCACGACCGACCCGTGTTGAATGGGCATACCTTCCGCGCAATCGTTTACCTCTATCCGGAATACGCCAAGCAGAGCACGCTGCATTTTCTCGGCGAGTACACGCGACGCGGGGGCGCCCTGATGTTGGAAGGCAATGCGACGCGCGACTTTAACGGAGTGCCCATCAGGAGCGAGTTTGCTAAGATCGCGGCACGTGCGCGAGTACGCGGGTTCAGCATGGATAAACTGCCGGAGTTGGACGTGCAAAAGTCGCCACTGGACGGCATCGGTGGGGAACTGGAAGATGGCAGCATCATTTTGACCGACTTGAATTCCCTGGAAAGAAGCCAGCCGAAGACATTCACGGTAGAAGTGAACGGGCACAGCTTCAGAGGCGCGTACGTTGGTGTATTCGCGCTAAAGGCCGCAAACGACGGGACGATTGAGAAGCTTGCCTGCGGCGAGTGCCGCCCGCTGCGCCGCGACGGTAGGGAAATACTGAGCCTGAGCACACCGGCTGACCTGGTGCTCAAGCGCAACTCCAAAGGCCAATACAACGCCGTGCTGCAGGGGCTGCCGGGCAGCAACGCGATCACGCTGCTGCGTTAATTTGCTTGCCAAACAATCGCTTTACAGGGAGTTTCCTAATGAGAACAAATGAGCCTGAGAGGGTGTAAATCATTTTGTCTATGTATGGTCCGCCGCGTGAATGCAAGCTAAAAATGAAGGTGGTCTGCGCAAATGTATACGGCCTTTGTTGGAGACTTGGACTCCTGGCCATGATGGAATGCGCTGCGCTCTGCTCCTATTTAAACGTGCAGCCTTGTCAGGGCTTTTACACAAAGCAGGTTTTTCAGAGCGCCGGGTTCGACCGTTGTGTCATCTCAGTGTTCGCCAGCAGACCCTGGCGGAAAATCATAAACTCCGTAGTCGTCGCCGGTCTGTAGATGTGGGAATCGCGCCAACGATTTCCAAGCCTGGCTTTACAGGCGTCATCCGCAGGCCAGTCAAGCTGCTGCTGCCCTGGCCAGTATCGAAGGCCGGTATGGCTCATCCTTGGCGAGCACGGCCCAGGCCATGCGGGCCAGCTTGTTGGCCAGCGCCACGATCGCAATATTGGGGTGGGTGCGCGAGGTGAGTTGTTCCAGCCACGCATTCAGCCCGGAAGACTGTTTCCCCCGGAACCGCATCACTGCGCGTGCGCCTTGTACGAACAGTCTTCGCAAATAAGAGTTGCCGCGTTTGCTGATGCCGAGCAGTTTCTGCTTATCAAATATTGAACGCAGCTTGCAAAATTTCCTGTAAAGTTCATTCCCTATTAGCAGGGAATGAACTTTACAGAGGGGTTCGCTGGAGCCTCGAGCCACCGCCATGATCACCGAACGTTGGCGCGTTCACTACACCGTCCGAGGGGGTTGCACATGGTGGCTGCCTGTCGGCCCGGAATCTCCCAGCAACGAATCGATGAACCCGGGATTATTTGGCGTTCGCGGGGGCGGGCATGGAGCGAATAAAGGCCACCAACGCCTTCATGTCCAGGGGGTTCATGTTGGTCAGCGGCATGCCGCCCTGCTGCATACGAATCGAATGATGCCGGAGCAGATTCTCCAGCACGTCCGCGGGTAGCAGCGACGCGGTGCCGGCCAGAGGCGGCGCGGCGACGGTGCCGGTCAGTCCACCCACGCCGTGGCAGGTTTCGCAGCGGTTCTGCTGGAATATCTGCTGACCGCGCAGCTCCAACGGAGTGAGTGGCTTCGGTGCGCTTGCAGTTTGAGCGCCTACAGAGGCATTTCGGTTCGGACTGTTTCCTGCCTGCGCGGGCTGAACTGGAGTATTGCCTGGGCCAGCTTTGGCCGCGGGTGCGCCACCTCCCGCAGGAGCCGTGCCCAGACTCCCCAGATACGCGACGAGGTGTTGCATCTGCGTGTCGCTTAAGTTGAAGGTGGGCATTCCCCCGGCGCGCATTCTGGCGTTGGGGTGGTGAATGAGATACGGCAATTTTTCCCCTGGAAATTTCTTGGTAACCCCTATGAGCGATGGGGCAAAACGTGTTCCCTGGGCCGTCGGGCCATGACAGGCGGAGCAGCCGTTTTGTACAAAAACAGCGCGGCCCTCCGTAACCGGGGATGTCGCCGTCGCTGACGGTGTGGATCTGGCGGCGGGTTGTGCGGGTGCTTTGGCGGAAGGCGCAGGTGCACTCGTAGCTGCTGCCGCCTTCTTCGCGGGCGCAGCGGTGGTGGCAGGCTTCTGCGTGGCCTTGACTTGTTTCGCTGGAGCGAGACTCCGTATATACGCGATAAGTGAACTCTCCTCAGCCTGCGATCCCGTGAATGGGGGCATGCCACTGGCACTCATCTTCGCGTTCGGATGGTCCACAAGTTTCAATAGCTGCTGGTCCGACAGCCCTGCAACTAAACCGGCGAGCGGGGGCACGCGTGCCGTCCCCACACCTGCTTGTCCGTGACAGGCAAAACAGGCATGCGCTTCGAAGACCTTTTCTCCAGCGGCTGCGGAAGTCGAGGTTGCTCCAGCAGTCTCTTTGGGGGAAGGCGACGAAGCACGGTTGGCCGTATTGGCGCTGGAGGTAGCTGGCGGCGGAGTAGCAGCAGCAGGCATGGGCGGAGCCGTAGCGGGTGGCGCCGAACTCGGTGACTCCGCGGAGGACGAACTCGGTGAGCCCCCATTCAGGCTGCTCAGATAGGCGTACAGCGCCGTCATGTCTGGAGTGGCAAAATCGAACGCAGGCATACCGCCGGCGCGCATCTTCGCATTTGGATGGTGCAGCAATGCTGTAATCTGCGGCAAAGAAAATGTGGATGTAATTTTGACAAGGCTTGGCGCAATGGCCGTGCCCGCGGCAGATGCTCCATGGCAACCGGAGCATCCCTTGGTATCGAAGATTTCCTTCCCTTTGGCAGCCAAAGGATTGACGGGGCCCGATGACAGAAGCTGCCCGCTCGAAGACTCCATGCGGGGACGGAACGGAGACTTGGTATATTCTTCCGCTTGTTTGGCCTGGAATGCGAGTTGGTTCGCGACACTGGGGTCGCGTATATCGTCCAGGTGGCTCTTGATCCCGAGAAAGATCGTTCCGACTAAAACGATGGTGACTGCCAGAAGCGGAATCGGCCTTCGCCATGGTCTACGTTCCAGCTTGCGATCCAAAAACGGGATCAGAAAAAACAGCAGAGCGAGGGTGCCTGGAACCCCAATGACTGCAAGTGCCTCCAGTCGGCCTGGCCAGAACTTCAGCCATTCAAACATCGGTAGGTAATACCACTCAGGCCGCGGAATGAACTGAGTATTTGCGGGATTGGCGATGGGGCCAAGCTGTACAGGATGGAAGTATGCCAGAAATCCGAGACCGACCATCAGGAGCATCGCAAACGCCATGTCCATGATGACCTGCCGAGGATAGAAACTCTCCGGAGGCAGTTGTGGATGGATGGGATCTTCATTGATTGGACCGGCTGCGCCTGCTTTTCGGAACAGCGCGATGTGGAAGCCGATGAACACGAAGATCATTGCCGGAATCAGAAACACATGGGCAAAATAAAAGCGGGATAGCGTGAGCGTTCCCAGTGTGTCGCCACCGCGCAGCATGTCCGTAAGCCATTGCCCTATAAATGGAACTTCCCCGACGATGTTCGTTCCGACAGCCGTGGCAAAGTAGGCGCTTTGATCCCACGGCAGCAGATAGCCGGTGAAACCCATGCCCAGAACCAGGAAGGACAGGAACGCACCGGAAATCCAGAGCAGTTCGCGACGGCCTTTGAACGACCCGTAGAGAAAGGTCTGTAGAAAGTGCAGCAGCAGCACGATGATCATGGCGCTGCTGCCGTAGTAATGCAGGCTACGTAAAAAATCGCCGGCGGCCACCTCTTTGGTAATGTAGGCGACGCTGGTATGCGCCGATCCCGCCGAGGGAACATAGTAGAGCGCGAGACATAGGCCCGTAATTACCTGCGAGATAAAGATGAAGAGCAGGCCGGAACCGAATATATAGGCCCAGCGCGCGCCACCCGGAACGGGCTCGTCCAAAGACGCGCGCATGATGTTGCGTATGCCAGTGCGTTTGTTGAACCAACTATAGAAACGAGCTGGCATCTTCTTCTGCGGGATATCGGCCTTCACTGGTTCATCCACAGGGTCACCTAGCTTAACACTTCACGGTTGGGAACATTCTCGCGAAAATACTCGAACTTCACCATGAGCTTTCCGTCCACAATTTTGTGCGGAAGCGGATCCATCCCGCGTGGCGCCGGGCCAGAGACATGCTTTCCGTCAGGCTCAAAAACACTTCCATGGCAGGGGCAGAAAAACTCATCCTGTGTTTTCTGCCAGGCGACGGCACACCCCAGGTGAGGGCAGATGTCGGAGAGCACAGTAAGCGCTCCATTCATGCCCTTGGTCACATAAACGGTCAGGGAGGAATCGACCTCACGCCACCCATCCACCTGCTTGAGAGTGAGGTGTTTTAGTATTGGCTGCGATAGATTGGAAAACTCATCCATGGAGCCTATGGGAGACCATGTGCTCTTGGATTTTGCATAGAGCGGATATAGGACGTAGCGAAGCACTGGAATTGCAAGCAGCGCCCCCATTCCCGCGCTACCGATGCCAAGCAGAACTCCAAAAAAAGAGCGGCGATCGATGACGATGACGTCTTTATTTGAAACAATTTTCTGGATCTCTTCCTGCTGCTCCATACTTCTCTCCTAGAAAATCAGCCATAAAGCCAAATACACGGTGTTGTTGTCGGAAGCGCTTCGTTGCGCGCCGTCGTAGTTGGCGCTGGCGCCATTGAATTTGAAATATCCGGAGTAATTGACATCGACGTCAATGTTTTGTACCGGCCAGTAACCGAACTGCGCGATATACCCGCTGGTGTCGGGATTGCCGTTGTTGCTGCCGGTTAGCGGCGCGGGCGCATAGAGCAGCGCGTCGCCGTTGCCGGTGGTGGAGAAGAGCGCCCCGGTGGCGCTATATTTGCTTGCCCAGTGGTAGGTACTGTCCAGCTTGACAGTGTTCAGATAGTTGGATTTCGTGCTTGCTCCCCCGGCAAGATACGTCGCGCCCAGGTCCGATTTTTCATGGATATAGGTTCCATGAATATCGAGCAGGTTGGGGCCGAAGGGCCGCTCGTACTGAAAGTCGAAAGAAGGGTCCACATACGTGTCCTCAGGGCCGGAAACGGCATTGGGAAAGGACTTGACATATATCCCGTAGGTGCCGACCTCCAGATAATTGCTGCCCCAGGTCTGTTGCCACGCCGCTCTCCAATACGGAGCGACTCCCGAGATGTTGTATGTCTGGCCGACCCCGGTTACAGGCGTCGATGCGCCTGCGTGCTCCGAGCGATACGCAGTAACGTCCCCGTAGAGGTGGTTGTTCCACATGCCGAAGCCGCCGACACCCGCGACATCCTGCCCAAGATTGCCGTTGATGATGGGAGAGGCGAGCGGGTCTACGCCGGAAGCAGTCGATATCCACGGAAATCCCCAGGCGGGCGTGCTGTTCCAAATATCTTCCACGGTGGGATTGTTGTTGATCGTGATGCCGTAGTCCCACTCTTTCCCGGCGAGTTTTCCCTCATTGGCATAACGCAAATCGGTGTTGTCCATGCCAAAGTGGTCGTCTGAGTGCGTGTAGGTGAATTGCGCCATACCTCCAAAGTGCGATGCATACCCACCCGCAAGAAATATGCTCAATTGTTGCGGAAAGCCCGCGGAGTTGTTCTGCGTGCCCGGCTGATTTGCCTGAAAAGAGGTGTTTGAAAGCAGAAGCATCGCAGACAGCGGAATGTACTTGGACAGTAGCAAGTCTTTCGAGTTCCCCACCTTGTCTTTGGCGGTCATGTCCGTCAGGACATAGCCTTTCAGCTTGAAATTACGCCCAAAGGCGGTCAATTCCGGAGGGTTGCTGTGACACACGTTACAGGAAAGCCCTGTCTGCCTGGCAAAACTTGGGACCGCATAGGCGCTATCCAAGCCCAAAAGAAAATACGCCACGACCGCCACTCGCACCAGTTTTTGCATTGACCATCCTTTTAAGCTAGGAACAAAAAGTATAGCGGACTAACTACCTCCGCGATTATGAATACTCCAATGCTACTGCCGCCGGGGCTGTCATCCGGCGCATCGATAGCTATCCTTTTCCAACCATCTGCCGCTTGCGTCAACGGAACGGACATGGCAATAGCGATACGATTGCGTCGGAGGCTGGGCTGGAGATGTGACATGGATCACACAGACTGCCATTCGAAACGAGCATAGGACATGAGCGCATGGTCGAGAATGACGGGCGGTAATTAGGGAAATGGCTGGACTTCAATGGATGTAGTTTTCCAAATATCGCTGCAGTATTCGCGGATTGCGCGGTCGGAGGAGAATTTTCCGATACGCGCCACGTTCATTATAGACATCCGGTTCCAACACTGTCGATCCAGAAAGACCTGACCGACACGGTCCTGGCAGTCGACGTAGGAGCGATAATCCGCCAGCAACATATACTCATCGCGATCGAGGAGGGAATCGAGGAGAGGACGGAACAGCGACATATCGTTGCGCGAAAGCGAACCGGAGACGAGCTGATCGAGGACTTCACGCAGTTCGGGATCGTTCTCATAGTACTGGCGCGGGGTATATCCGTTAGCCCGGAGTTGCTCCACTTGCTCCTCTGTCAGACCAAAGAGGAAGAAATTATCCGCTCCCACCTCATCGCGGATTTCGATGTTCGCACCGTCGAGGGTGCCGATTGTTAAAGCGCCATTCATCGCGAATTTCATGCAGCCTGTACCGGAGGCTTCTTTTCCCGCAGTTGAAATCTGCTCGGACAGGTCCGCGGCCGGATAAATCCGTTGTCCCAGGGAAACGCAGTAATCGGGGAGGAAAACAATTTTCAGCCGGTCTCCCACGCTTGGATCGTTGTTGACCACATCCGCGACAGAATGGATCAGCTTGATCATCAGCTTGGCCATTCGATAGCTAGGAGCGGCCTTGCCCCCGAATATGAAGGTGCGTGGCGGAATCGAAAGGCTGGGGTTCCGCCGTAGGCGATTGTAGAGCGTGAGAATGTGGAGGACATTCAGGTGCTGGCGTTTGTACTCGTGAATGCGTTTTACCTGGATATCGAACATTGAGGCCGGATCGACTGCGATGCCGGTTGTCTCGAAAATATACGAGGCCAGGCCCGTCTTCACCTCTTCCCGCGTGTCGTTCCAGCGGCGGAGAAACAGCGGGTCGTCGGCGTAGGGCTCCAACTTTCGCAGTTCCTCGAGATCGGTGGGCCACTTGGGCCCGATATGCTCCGTAATCAAGCTGGATAACTGTGGATTGCTCAGCAGCAGCCACCGCCGGGGAGTGACCCCATTGGTTTTGTTGCTGAAGCGTTCCGGCCATAACTGATAGAAATCGTGGAAAAGCTCCTCTTCCAGCAGGTGGGTATGCAATTCTGAGACTCCATTGACAGCATTGCTGCCGACAACCGCCAAATGCGCCATGCGCACGTATCGCTCTCCGTTTTCATCGATCAACGACATTCTGGCGGCCCGCGCGTCATCGTTCGGATAGACGACGCGGACGTCCGCAAGAAAACGGCGGTTGATCTCGTAGATGATCTCCAGATGTCGTGGAAGGAGTTTGCCAAACAGCCATATCGGCCAGCGCTCCAACGCTTCGCTCAAAAGGGTATGGTTGGTGAACCCGAAGGTCTTCCGGGTGACCTCCCACGCTGGCTCCCAATCCATGTCGTACACATCGACGAACAGGCGCATCAGTTCGGCAACGCCGATCGAAGGATGCGTGTCGTTCATCTGAATGGCCCATTGCGTATCGAAATCCTCCAGACTGCGGCCGCGGAGCTTATGGATACGGATCATGTCCTGCAGCGAGCAGGAGACGAAAAAGTACTGTTGTTCCAGGCGGAGCTGTTTGCCTTGCGTCTGCTCATCGTTGGGATACAGTACGCTGGTGATGGTTTCCGATTCGACCTTCTTATCGACAGCGCCGAAGTAGTCGCCAACATTGAATCGTTTAAAGTCGAAGGACTCCGTCGCTTGCGCCTTCCACAGTCGCAGGCGGTTGGCCATGTTATTGCGAAAACCAAGGATAGGGGTGTCGTAGGGCAGCCCGCTGACGACATAGTCCGGTACCCAACGGACGCGGTAGCGACCCTGTGGGTCGTGATACACCTCCGTGTGCCCGCCAAATTTCACGTCCATTTCGGAGTCGGTGGAAGGGATCTCCCATGGATTGCCCAACTGAAGCCATTTATCGGTCCGTTCGATCTGCCAGCCGTCTTCGATGGTCTGCTGGAACATGCCGAACTCATAGCGGATGCCATAGCCGATGGCGGGTATATTCAAGGTGGCGAGAGAATCCATATAGCAGGCGGCCAATCGTCCCAGGCCACCATTTCCCAAGCCAGGCTCGGGCTCCGCCTCGACCAACTGTTCCAGGTCGAATCCGAGTTCAGAAATGGCTTGACGAGCCGGTTCCAGAATGTCGAGCTTGTTCAGATTGTTGGCAAGATGCTTTCCAAGCAGAAATTCGGCGGACAAATAACAAACGACGCGAATGTCCTTCTGCCGGTAACTCTGGACTGTATTGATCCACCGCTCCATCATGCGATCGCGCACTGCATGCGAGAGGGCCATGTAGAGATCGTGCTGATTGGCGACAGCCGGATACTTCCCCATGGTGTAGTACAGATGATCGAGGAAGGAGCGTTTCAAGGCATCGGCGCTTACGTTGGCGCGATCGATTCCGATCGCATTCTCCTGTTTCGTTGGGATTGATTTCCTGGTTCGCGTTGACTTTGCGGTCTTGGCATTGGCCACGGGGAATTTCTCCTGGATGATGTTTTGAACTAGTTGAGGATGCGGGCGGTCCGGTACATCAAGGAAATGCCTATCGCGTATACATCTGTAAGACGCATCCGCGGGGATTCCGTTTGATCGCTTTCCCGTCCGACCGTGAAACCCTGGGAGTGCCGTGCTCCGCGTGGCCCCTTGTTCGTAACGCGCCCAATCTCCCGCTGCGAAGCCAGCCAGTCCCGCGCGCCGGACACGGCGAGCCGCCAGGATGGAGATGAATTTGTCCAATTTATATTCGTATATCGTATTATAATCATATAACCATGTCAGAACTGGCCCAGTTCAAGGCGGAGTTTTTCAAGGCGCTCGCCCACCCGTTGCGCATCCGCATCCTGGACGAATTGCGCCGGGGGGAAGTGGGGGTGAACGTGCTCGGCTCGAGGCTGGATGTGGAGCAGAGCAGCCTCTCGCAGCAGCTTGCCATTCTGCGCGGACGCAACCTGGTCACCGCGCGGAAAGAGGGGCTGAATGTTTTCTACTCGGTCAGCGATCCAGAGATTTTTCGCCTGCTGGACGCAGCCAAGAAGATTTTCAACCGGCAACTGGTGGGCGTCCGCAACATGCTTCGCCAATTGTAAGGTGGGCGTCGCGCAAGGGTATTGCACGGTCTTTAAATATGAAGATATCTGAATATAACGATTACTATTTGACGCAATCGACCCTGTTCGAGGCCCTTCAGTGAGCCACCCGGGCTGGGTCTCACGCGGCGTTGTGCTGTTGCAGCGGCATGACCTGCACTGGGTGCTGCTGCTGGTGCTTGGCTGGCTGTTTCTTGGGGCGATCGGACTGCTGCGACCGCACAGTTTGCGATTTGTCGCGCGCGGGCTTTTCCCCGCTGGAGCCGTGCTGGGATTGGGCGTCGCGCTGTTGGGAGCAGTGGCTTTGCTGGCAGGCCAAGCGCCGCAGGCGATGGTGCTCCCGCTCGGATTGCCGAACCTGCCTTTCCATCTCCGCCTGGACGCGCTGTCCGGTTTCTTTCTGTTGCTGATGGGCGTGGCCGGAGCGGGAATCTCGATATTTGCCGCCGGATATTTCCGCTCCGGAGAAGGTACCGCCCCCGGACTGCTCGGCCTGCACTACCACATCTTTCTTGCCAGCATGGCTCTGGTCGTCCTGGCGGACGATGCCTATTTCTTTATGGTGGCGTGGGAACTGATGGCGCTCAGTTCATATTTTTTGGTGGTCTCGCAACACCGGCTTCCGGAGATCCGGCGCGCCGGGTTTCTCTATCTGTTGATGGCGCATCTGGGGGCCCTCTGTCTGCTGCTTTGTTTTGGTGTGCTGCAAGGCGGAAAGTGGCAATTCACCTTCGATGCGATGCGGGGCGCTCCTCTCGCGCCGTTGTGGGCGACTGTGGCATTCTTGCTGGCGCTGCTGGGCTTCGGCGCCAAGGCCGGGCTGGTCCCACTGCATGGCTGGCTGCCGGAAGCGCATCCCGCCGCGCCCTCGCCGGTCTCGGCCATGATGAGTGGACTGATGCTGAAGACCGCAGTGTACGGCATGTTGCGGATCACCTTTGACCTGCTGCACATCCAGTTCTGGCAATGGGGCGTTCTGGTGTTGGTTCTTGGCCTTTTTTCCGCCTTGTACGGTGCGATCTTTGCGGGCGTGAAAACGGATATGAAGCGGCTGCTGGCGTACTCCTCAATTGAAAACATCGGCATCATCTTTACGGGGATTGGATTGGCGATCCTGTTTGCGGCGTGTCATTTGCCATTGTTTGCAGCCCTAGCCCTCAGCGCGGCGTTGCTTCATGCCCTGAACCATGCATTTTTTAAGAGCCTGCTGTTTCTGGCTACCGGCAATGTGTTGCACGCAACCAAGCGCAGGAGCTTGGGGGCGCTTGGCGGGCTTGCCCATACCATGCCCTGGGTGGCGACACTAGCGCTCGTGGGTACGCTGGCGATTGCCGGTCTGCCGCCGCTCAACGGCTTTGTTTCCGAGTGGCTACTGTTGCAGGCGTTCCTGTTCACCCCAAGAATTCCACACCCTTTCATCAACATGCTGGTGCCGCTGGGCGCGGCGGTGCTGGCACTGACGGTCGCGCTGGCGGCCTACGTGATGGTGAAATTCTACGGGATCATCTTTCTGGGCCAGCCGCGGGAACCGGCGCTGGCGGAGGCCCACGACGCCAACTGGCTGGAACGGATTGGCCTGACCTGGCTTGCGTTGGGCTGCATCGCGATTGGGGTGCTGCCGCAGATCGCCTTGCGGGCGACGGGTGCGGTCACTGGCCTGCTGCTGGGTCAGACGGTGAATCTCAGTTCCCGCATCTGGTGGATCGCGCCGATCGGCGCCAAACAGGCCTCCTATAGCGGCCTGTTGCTGCTGGCTGGAATCATCTGCGTGGTGGGCATTACGTTTGTGGCGGTGCGTATTCTGGCTCACGGACGCTTCCGCCGTACCGTTCCCTGGGATTGCGGCTATCCCTGGCAAACTTCGCGGATGCAGGACACCGCCGAGGGATTCGGGCAGCCGATCCGGCATATCTTTGGTTCTGCGTTCGACATGGAGCGCGAGCTGCCATCTCCCTCCGACAGCGCCCCGCGCTATCGCATCCACGTTGAAGATCGTCTGTGGCGGATGGCGTATGTGCCAATTGCGCGCGCCGTACAGCGGCTGTCGGATTCGATTGGCGTCCTGCAGGGAGGGAGGCTGGCCATCTATCTGCTTTACAGTTTTCTCACGCTGCTTGGCCTGCTGGCGGGTGTCCTATGAGCCCGATCACGATGGTGCGCCAATTTGGCGAGGTTTTGCTGGCCATCACATTGGCGCCGCTTTTTGTGGGCTGGACCGCGCAATGCCGGGCCTGGCTGCAAAGCCGCACGGCGCCGCCGCTTGCGCAGCCGTATCGAATGCTGCGCAAGCTCTTCCATAAAGATGTTGCGCTGGCCGCGGGCGCCACGCCATTGTTTCGCATGACGCCGTACATTCTGTTTGGCAGCATGGTGCTGGCGGCGGCCATCATTCCATCCATTGCCACGGACTTGCCTTTCGCGCGGGTGGCGGACGCCATCGCGTTGATTGGTCTGTTTGCCACTGCGCGCGTTTTCCAGTCGCTGGCCGCCATGGACATTGGCACCGCCTTCGGCACCATGGGGGCACGCCGGGAGATGATGGTGGGTTTCCTGGCCGAACCTGCCCTGCTGATGGTCCTGTTCAATGCTTTTCTTCTATCCGGTAGCACCGCGCTGCCCAGTGTGGTGGACGCATATTCCGCGGGGCCGCTTTCCATCAATCCCAGTCTTACCTTCGCGGGGGTTGCGTTTGTCATGGTGTTGCTGGCGGAAAATGCCCGCATCCCGATCGACAATCCGTCCACGCATCTGGAACTCACTATGATCCATGAGGCGATGTTGCTGGAGTATTCGGCGCGGCACCTGGCCCTGATCGAGTGGGCCTCCAGCCTGAAGCTTTTCAACTACGCCTGCATTGGGTTTGCGCTGTTTCTGCCTTGGGGGATCGCGACGCATGGGGCCGATGGAGGATGGGCCTTGCTGCTGGCCGCCGGCGCGTTGATTGGAAAGCTGATCGTTTTTGGCGCGGCATTGGCGCTGGTTGAATCGTTGTCCGCCAAGCTGCGCATCTTTCGCGCCCCGGAATATCTGGCAACGGCATTTCTGCTTGCCGTGCTGGGCTTGCTCGTCCACCTTTTGCTGGGATCCTGACTATGCCGCATTCGCCTCATTGGATTGTCCCGTCGCTCAACCTGCTGGCCAGCCTCCTGCTGTTGATCTCCTTCGCCATGCTTTCGCGGCGTCGCACGCAACGCCTGATTACACTTTTTGCCTGGCAGGGGGCGATCCTGTTCACCTCCACTTGCCTGGTGGCGTACAGTTCCGGCCACAAGGAACTGTATTACTCCGCGGCGCTCACCCTGATGTTGAAAGTGATCGCACTGCCGTGGATACTCCACCGCCTGATTCGGCGCCTGGGCGCGCAATGGGACAGCGAACTGCTGGTCAACATTCCCACCACCATGCTGGTGGGGCTGGTGTTGGTCATCTTCGCCTTCGGGCTGGCGCAACCCATCAGCTTGATGGCTACGACCATTACCCGCAACACGATCGGCATTGCGCTTGCGGTCATCTTCCTCGCCTTTCTCATGATGATCACACGCCGCAAAGCGATTACGCAGGTGATTGGATTTCTTGCGATGGAGAATGGCCTGTTTTTTGCGGCCACGAGCGCAACCTACGGAATGCCCATGGTGATTGAGCTGGGCATTGCGCTCGATCTTCTGGTTGGATTTTTTATCCTCGGAATATTTTTCTTCCAGATTCGGGAGCAGTTCGACAGTCTCGATTTGCGCCATCTGGAAGCGTTGAAGGAGGAATGAATTGGAGATACTGATCGTTCTGGGCTTGCCGTTGCTCGGGGCACTCCTTCTGGCGTTGTTTGGAGCGCGTCGTTTTGCCGCTGAGCTGAATGCCGGGATGAGTTTCGCCACTTTGGTCGCCGCCGCATTTCTCGTACTGCGCGTTCTCCGGCACGGGTCACTGCTCGCCTTACATGAGCAGTTCTTTGTCGATTCCTTCAACGTGTTTCTAGTCGCGCTGACGGCGTTCGTTGGGTTCACAACCGCGCTTTTTTCGCGGCCTTACATGCGCATCGAAGAGCAGCGAGGACGTCTCAGTCCACAACGTCTGCGCCTCTATCACAGCATGTATCAGCTCTTTATGGCGGCAATGTTTCTCGCGCTGCTGACTAACAATATGGGCCTGCTGTGGGTGGCGATGGAGGCAGCCACGCTCTCGACTGTGTTGCTGGTGTCGCTCTACCGTACCCGCGCCAGCCTGGAAGCGGCGTGGAAATATTTCATTCTTTGCGGCGTCGGCATCGCGCAGGCGCTGTTCGGCACCATTCTGCTGTACTTTGCGGCAGAGAGGGTTTTGGGCCGCGAAGGCATGACGGCATTATTGTGGACCCACTTGAATGCCGTGAAGGGTCAACTCGAGCCGCGTGTGCTGGGACTGGCATTTGTCTTTCTACTGGTTGGATATGGGACGAAAGTCGGCTTGGCCCCACTCCACAATTGGTTGCCCGATGCTCACGCCGAAGGTCCAACACCCGTGTCGGCGGTGCTCTCCGGCCTGCTACTGAATGTCGCGCTCTATGCGGTCATCCGCTGCAAGGTCCTGGTCGAGGGATCGATCGGCTCGTATCTCCCGGGCCGGATGCTGATGACCTTCGGTTTGCTTTCCGCGGTGGTTGGCGCGTTCTTTCTGTGGAGACAACGCGATATCAAGCGGCTGTTTGCGTATTCCTCCATCGAACACATGGGCATCATCACATTTGCCTTTGGAATCGGCGGACCCATTGCAAACTTTGCCGCGCTGCTGCATATGACCGTCCACTCGCTCACCAAATCGTCGATCTTCTTTACCGCCGGACATGCCTCGCAGACAGCGCACACGCAGCAGATGGATGGGATTCGAGGCTTGGCCGGCATCAGCCCAACCATTGGCTGGGGTTTGATGCTGGGATCGCTCGCCATTCTTGGGATGCCCCCATTCGGCGTCTTTGCCAGCGAATTCCTGATCCTGACCACTGCCATGCGGGAGCATCCCTGGACGACGCCGTTTCTTCTGGTCGCGCTGGGAGTCGCTTTCGCCGCCATCTTCCGCAAAGTTCAGCCGATGGTCTTCGGGGAAAGCGATGCGCCTCCCCTGCCGCATTCGCCGGCGCTGGTCCCGGTCTTCATTCACCTTGCCATGGTGCTGACGCTGGGCATCTATATGCCGTTTGCTCTGGCAGAGTGGTTTCGCGCCGCTGCGAGGTTGATAGGATGAAATTACCTGAATTCCTGGAACTTCAACTTCTCCCGCTACCCGCCAACCTGCCAGCCGGTCGTGCGCGCGCAGACTGTCGGCAATGGCTGCAACTTGCCGCAACGCTGCGCGAATCCGGTGCGCGCCTGCTCGCACTGTGGGGAGCGGATGATCGCGACCGCGATGGCTGCTTTCGTATTTACGCGGCCTACCTTCTGACGGAAGGCGTGTTGCTGGCCGAGCACGCGATGGAAACAACGGAAGCGACGGCGGATCCCGTGTATCCGAGCCTTGCGGCCATCTTTCCCGTCGCGCAGCGAATGCAGCGCGCGGTGTACGATCTGTTGGGCATCGCAGCCGAGGAGAGCCTGGGCCCCGAAGCGGACAGGCGCGGATGGTTGCGTCATGGCGGCTGGCCGGAGAACTTTTTTCCTCTGCGCCGCGATGTGGATGGCAGCCAGCAACGTCCGAACATCTCCGCGCCTTATCCGTTTGTGATGGTGGAGGGCAGCGGTGTGCATGAGATCGCGGTCGGCCCAGTCCACGCAGGCACCATCGAACCAGGACATTTCCGCTTCTCCGTTGTGGGCGAAAAGATGTTGCGGCTGGAGGAGCGGCTCGGCTACACCCACAAGGGAGTGGCCAGGCTCTTTGAGACGATGCCACAGTCCGGAGGCCATCGTTTGGCGGCCCGGATTTCCGGCGATGCCGCCGTCGCATTTTCGTGGGCCTACTGCGCGGCGCTGGAGTCCATCACCGGGACCACCTGTCCGGCCCGCGCCACGCTGCTGCGCGCCCTGGCACTGGAACACGAGCGACTGGCCAATCATCTGGGAGATTTGGGCGCCCTGGGCAACGACGCCGGCTTTGCTTTTGGACTGACGCATTTCTCGCGCCTCAAAGAAGACCTGCTGCGCAGCAACGCTGCCGCGTTTGGAGCGAGGTATCTGCTCGACTATGTGGTTCCCGGCGGCGTGGCCGTCGATCTGCCCGCCGAAGCACCCGCGCGTCTGCTGGAGTTGTACGCCGATCTGGAGCAGTCCGCCACCAACCTGCGCTCGATCTATGACGAGCACGCAGGGCTGCAGGACCGTTTTCGCGGGACGGGGCGGCTGCAACAATCTGTCGCCGAAAAATTGGGCGCGCTGGGCCTGGTTGCGCGCGCTTCCGGCATTGCGCGCGATTTGCGAGTCGACAATCCCTGGCCACCCTATGACAATATTGCCGCGAAATGTATTGTGCAATCTGCCGGTGATGTTGCCGCGCGGGTGCAGATACGCTTCGACGAGGTTTACGAATCTCTGCGTCTCTGCCGCGCATTTTTGCAGGAGCTTTCCGCTGGCACTGTCCCTGCATCCGCAGGACAGGTCAATATCCCCGTTCCCGCTGCGGCGCCTTATCAACTCGGGCTGGGAGTGATTGAATCCTGGCGTGGCCCGGTGCTGATTGTTCTGGAAACCGGCCCGGACGCGGCCAACGGAACCATCCGGCGCTGCCATGCGCACGACCCTTCATGGCAAAACTGGCCGCTCATCGAATACGCGGTCATTGGCGACATCGTGCCGGATTTTCCGCTCATCAACAAATCATTCAACCTGTCCTATAGCGGACAAGACGGATAAGGGAATTATGTGGAACACACTTTCACGCATGGCGCGCACAGGACTGCTGACCGAACCATTGCCGGCCTTGGATGGTTCATCGCCGGAGCTGACAGCGTTGCAGTCAGAGCTGCTGGCGGTCCTCGGACGCGCACTCTGCATTCGTCACGTGGATGCCGGTTCGTGCAATGGCTGCGAGTTGGAGATCCAGGCGCTGCACAATCCTTATTACAATCTGGAAGGAGCAGGGATTCAATTTGTCGCCAGCCCGCGTCATGCCGACATGCTGCTGGTGACCGGTCCGGTCTCGGTAAATATGGAAGAGGCCTTGCGGCGCACCTATGACGCGATCCCCGACCCTAAATTTGTGATCGCTGTGGGAGATTGCGGCGCCTGCGGTGGCATCTTTGGAACAAGCTATGCCAGTCGCGGCGGAGTGGCCAACATTCTCCCCGTGAACTTTACGGTGACTGGATGTCCGCCCACGCCGACCGCCATTCTGCGAGGCATTTTACAAACCGTCCGCGTCCCGTTGACGGAGGTCCAGCGGAATCGGCCCATATCGGCATAATTATTTCTGAGCGCGGTCTTTGGCTATGAACCCGCGATTGGCGAATATGCAGCATTTTCACTATTGCTTTGAACTCTCGGCGTTCAAGGAAGAGCAGCTTTTCTTGACGGAAAAGCTGCTCCCAGATCGCCGCTTCGGTCTACATCCATGGTGAAAATTCTTTAGCCCCCAGGATCCATTCGAAGCGCTGGAGGCATTGCGCTGCTCGGGCGTGAATTACCTGGCTTAGACCCATTCTCCCTGGCGCATCAGAGGTTCCGCAGTGTCCGCGCTCGTAATGCCATCGATGTCCAGCTTGCCGGATCCGATCATCCAGTCCACGTGAATCAGGCTATCGTTGGCGCCTTTCGCCGCAAGCTGCTCCGGAGTCAGCGTATCTCCATCGCGCAGGCACGATGTGTACGACTGTCCAAGCGCGATATGCGACGCGGCATTCTCATCAAATAGCGTGTTCAGGAAAAGCATTCCGCTGGCTGCAATTGGCGAGGAATGCGGCACGAGCGCGACTTCGCCCAAACGGCGCGCACCTTCGTCGGTGTCGATCAGCCGTTGCAGCACTTCCTGGCCCCGGCTGGCGCGCGCTTCTACGATCCGTCCCTTTTCAAAGCGCACCTGAATCCCTTCGATCATCGTCCCCTGATGCGAGAGCGGCTTGGTGGCTGTCACCGTGCCATCCGCGCGGTCCTTGTGCGGCGTGGTGAACACTTCTTCCGTAGGCATATTGGGAATGCAGTAGAGGCCGTTACCCGCCGTTGTCCCGCCGCCCAGCCAAAGATGGTCCTCGGCGAGCCCCAGCCGGAAATCGGTCCCAGGGCCGCGATATTGCAGTGCGGCGTACCGCTTTTCATTCAATCGTGCGGCGCGTTGATGCAACCCGGCATCGTGCGTCTTCCACGCGGCAACAGGGTCCTCGGCATTGATCCGTGTCGTCTGGAAGATGGCATTCCACAGCTTCGCCAGCGCCACGTCTGGAGCATCTCCGGGAAACATCGCCGCCGCCCATGCGGGAGTTGCGCTGGCGACAATGGTCCAGTTGATCTCGTGGCGCGTGATCAGTTCGAGCGCCGGTCGATAGGCTTGCGAGACAGCGCGATTTGCTCGCCCCACCTTTTCGGGGTCTTCATTGGAGAGCAGCATGGGATTTCCGCCGGCGATTGCCAACCGCGCCGCGCCGCTTTTGAATGCCGCGCCCATTCCGTCATACAACCACTTTGCGGCGTGGTCGAAGCTTTCATCGGGAGCGAAATGGTAGCGCATCAGCGCTGCTTCATCATCGCTGTAAAGGGTTGTCACCAGCGAAGCGCCTGCGCGGTAGGCTTGCTCCGTAATGCGCCGAGCCAGCGGCAGCGCATCCAGCGACGCTGTCATCACCAGTTCTTGACCTGTCCGCAGGCCGAGCCCAACCCGCACCGCAACTTCCGCAAGCAAGTCCAGTTTCTGTTCGTGCGTCCGCTGTTCCGTCACCATTGCAGTTTCACTCATGTCGATGTATCCCTCACGCTCTAAAATTCAAACCGGTTGGCCATCCATCGCTGCCGGACCTATATCCCAATTCTAGGGCTTGCCACCTCCACCGACCATATCCCGCAATCGACGGTTCATGCGAGCGTCATGTCCCGGGTGTAAAAAGGTGGAGCATCCCTGCTGCGGTTGTTTTTGATTTGAGTTGCGCATACTTCCATGATTGGAGAATGAATTGATGAATCGACAAGGTTGGATCGGCGTGCTGATGGGAAGCTTCCTCTCCGCAATAATATTGGCTGGACTCGCTTCGCCCGCCACTGCCCAAAAGACAGATAGCCTGCCGCGACCCATGCCGTCCGGCCAGATCATCACGCCGCTGGCACCGACGGGCGCGGTGTTCACCCGGCTGAATCCACACCTCAAGGATTTCCCTGCCTACACCGTGGGTCAGGCCATCAAGCTTGTGATCAGTCCGGATGGAAACACGCTGCTGGTACTCACCAGCGGCTATAACCGTCTCAACAACGCGCAAGGCGTCCGGGTCGCCGCCGACTCGAACGAGTATGTGTTCGTCTTCGATGTGGCGCACGGCGGGCTCAGGCAAACGCAGGTTTTCCAGGTGCCGAATACATTTGTCGGGCTGGCTTTCTCGCCCGGCGGCAATCAATTCTTCGTCTCTGGCGGAGTCGACGATGACGTTCACGTCTTCGTCCGAACCAGCGGCGTGTGGGCCGAGAGTGGTGCACCGGTGGCACTCGGTCATGCGCACGGTGTGGGCATTCGACAAAAGCCAACCGTCGCCAATGTCGCCGTAACGGCGGATGGCAAGACTCTCGTCGCCGCCGATATTTATAACGACGCGATCTCACTTGTCGATCTTCGCAGCCGCGCGAAAGTGGGCGAGCTCGATCTCCGGCCAGGAGTGATCGATCCTGCGCAAACTGGCGTCGCTGGCGGCGAATCTCCGTTTGGCGTCGCCATCAAAGCGAATAGCACCGCGTATGTCTCGAGCTTGCGCGACCGGGAAATCGATGTGGTCGATATTTCCAGCCCGGCTGCTCCGAAGCTGCTGACGCGCATTCCCGTCGAAGGCAATCCGAACAGCATGGTCCTGAACGGCGCCCAAACGCGTCTCTTCGTCGCCGCTGACAATAGTGATCGCATCTCGGTAATCGACACAGCGACGAACCGAATCATCGAGACCATTCGCACAACCGCGCCCGCGAACATTCTGCGCGGCCCCCAACATCTCCCGGGTGCGGCGCCGAATGGCCTCGTCCTGTCGCCGGATGAAAAGACACTTTACGTCACCAACGGCGGAATGAATGCGATCGCGGTGATTTCACTCTCGCCGGGCGAGGCGCACGCGGTGGTCGGTCTAATCCCGACCGGCTGGTACCCTCAATCGATCGGAATAAGCCGTGATGGCAAGACCTTGTATGACGTGAATAGTAAGAGCGACCCCGGTCCCAATCTGCTCTATGACGGAACTCAGCTTCCGGCTGGGGTCTTTCGCGCCCATCAGTCCGCGAACCAGTATATTCTGCAGCTCGAAAAAGCCGGGCTGCAATCCTTTCCGGTGCCGGATCGACGCGAACTCGCGCGGCTTACGAAGCGAGTCGCAGCCAATGACTACCTGAACAGTTTGCCGGATCAATCGGACGAGCAAGTGATGGCGGCGCTCCACCAGCACATCCAGCACGTGATCTACATTGTCAAAGAGAACCGCACCTACGATCAGGTATTGGGCGACCTGGATCGAGGAGATGGCGATCCTCAGCTGGCTGAATTTGGAACCGTCATCACCCCGAATCAGCACAGGCTGGCGGAACAATTCGTGGATCTCGACAACTTTCTGTGTAGCGGCGAGGTGAGTGGCAACGGCTGGCCATGGAGTACATCGGCGCGCGAGACGGACATCAACGTCAAGACGGTTCCACTGAGTTATGCCGGCCGCGGTTCGCCTCGCGGTGTGAATGTAGATATGCCCACGGTCGCTGAGCGTCAGGCCCACAACGCCGCCTACCCGAACGATCCCAATCTGCTCCCGGGGTTGAACAACGAGGAGTCGCCGGACGGACCGGAAGGCCAGAAGCAGCAGGGCTATCTCTGGAACTCTGCGCTGAGGCATGGCCTTACAGTACGGAACTACGGTTTCGAGTCGATTATTCCGCCGCACACGCCAGAAGTTCCGGACCCTCGCGCCAGCCATACCGTAGTCGACGTTCCAATCAGGCCGCAACTCATAGGAATCACCGATCCATATTTTCGCGCATTCGACAATGGCTATCCCGATTTCCGGCGCGAACTTGAGTGGGAGCATGAATTCAATCAGTACGTCGCCAACCGCAATCTTCCCAGTCTCGAATTCGTCCGGTTCATGCACGATCACGAGGGCAATTTCGCAACCGCGATTGACGGCATCAATACTCCGGAAAAGGAAACCGCAGACAACGATTACGCAGTCGGCAAACTGATTGAGAGGATCGCTCATAGCCCCTACGCAGACTCCACGCTGATCTTTGTCATCGAAGACGATGCGCAGGCCGGTCCGGATCATGTCGATGCCCACCGCAGCATCGCCTTCGTGGCAGGTCCATATGTCAAGCAGGGCATGGTCGTCCATCGGCGCTACTCGACCGTGAATATCGTGCGCACAATTGAGGATGTGCTGGGGATTGGTCATCTTAATCTCAATGATGCATATCAGCCGCCGATGACCGCGGTCTTCGATCTCAATCAGTCAGCTTGGACCTACACCGCCGTCACCCCAAAGCCCATCGCGATGGAAATTACCCCGTCTCGGCAGGTGAGTCATCTCGACCCGGTGTTTCACGAAGCGCACCCCGCCGCCTATTGGGCGAGGCAGACTCGCGGTTTCGACTGGACGACGGAGGATCGTATACCGCCGGTGCTTTTCAATCGCATCCTCTGGAAGGGTCTGACAGAAGGCTTACCCTATCCTGCGGCCCGCAGCCACCGGGACTACAGCCACAATCGTGCGGCTGTGCTGAAAGAACGCAGCATCCGCTTTCTGTATGAGGGGCAGTGATATTGCTGACGACGAGGCGCGGCACAGGAGCCGTCCTCGCGCCGCAGTGTGGTTCGGGACTATCTCCCTTAGGAGCGCCGTTTTGATCAACGCTGTCTTTTTTTGCGTGGGCGACGCACGACCATCGGTTCTACCAACCGCTTCATCTTTTCCATCGCGCTTCCACGGGTGCGGGTCCCCTGTATATGAAGAAGGAAAAAATATCTCAGGAAGACGAGACCTTCATCATCGTCGTTGACCCACTACCGAATCTTCTCTCGTCGATTGGCCGCGATGTGATTGTCATCCTGTCCACCCACATCGTCGACGATGTTCGCGAGCTTTGTCCGAGAGTCAGTGTCTTACTTATCATCAGCAGCAGCCATGCAGACCAAAAGTTGTGGAGACGAGTTACTTGCGCCCTGATCTCGGGCCAAAGTCGAGCGCTACTATTTTCCCCCAGGCGCTAGCCTCTACCATTTCGAGCTGCGGTTCCGTGTGCTAATGTTCAAAGATAGATTATGCACACCTCAGAAGAGACTTCCCGCTGTGCCTTTCAGCAAGCGATGTTTTACGCCTATTGCGTCCTTGCTACTTTGGCTTCCACGCCATTTTTTGCGCGTCATGTCCACTATGGCTTCTGGCCGGCATTGGTGGTTGTTTACTTTATCGTTTTGGTCATTGGGGCACGGACTGTGCTGCACCTGTCGGCTATAGGATGGGGACGTACCCTTGTAGTTCCTAGTACGCTCATTGTCCTGCTTGCAATAGCTAACCTTTACTTCTATCCAAAAACGGCCAATGAGTCGTTTCCGAGTGGCGGCGCAGTAGCAATGAATCTGACGACCGCCAAGCTAATGCACGGGAGCGACCCCTATAACTCTCTCCCCGGAGAGCCAGAGGCTCTAAGTCCCGGACCGGGATGGATTATTCTCAACGCACCGCTGGTAGCCATGGGAAAAGTTGATCTGGTGGTGCCGTTCTGGTTTGCATTGGCTGCGCTTGGCCTCTTCCGGCTGCAACCGTCTTCCGCCACGGCGTTCACACTTCTAACTTTGGTGCAACTCGATTTTCTACAGATGAGCTTTGTCGGTCATGACTTGTTTGCCATTTGCTTGTCGTTTGTCTTTATTAGTTGCATGGCATACCTGGTTCGGGATCGGCTGAACCTTCTCATTTTTCTGGCAGTGCTGGCAGGTGCCGCAGCCACCGCTAGGGCACCCATGATCGGGGCACTTCTACCAATCATAGTGGGTCTGCACAGGAGTCGTCCTCGCGCCGCAGTGTGGTTCGGGACTATCTCTCTTGGGAGCGCCGTTTTGATCAACGCTGTCTTTTTTGCGTGGGCGACGCACGACCATCGGTTCTACCAACCGCTTCATCTTTTCCATCGCGCTTCCACGGGTGCGGGTCCGGTCTTTGCTGGCTTCGGAGGGCTTTTGGCGCTCATCCTCCTGTTTGTAATGTTTCGACGGATTAAGCCGCACCCCAGAAGCTGGCTCATCTTCAACTGGCTTATCTTCTCTGCCGCTTTCGTGCCGATCGGTATCGGGGAACTGATTCGCGTGGACCATTTCAAGTGGGCCGGGTGGGAGGGAAAGAACTATGTCTCTTTCGCTCTCGCTTCTTTGGTGGCGGCGCTTTCGCTCGAATGCCTTAGGGGTGAAGAGCCGCGCTCTCTGCAACCAGCTGGCAGACAAAATGAGTTAGAGTAGGTCGAGCGTTCTCAATGAGGACGTGACAGCGAACCAGAAAATACATAAATTACTGAGGTGACGCGCAAATTTCAGGCCGACGGAAATGGTGTGGAAACTCCCGCGCCGCCGGCCGACTACATTGAGATAGGCGTCTTTACCGGCAACAAGGATGAGGAAAAGCCCCTGTATATGAAGAAGGAAAAAATAACGCAGGAACATCAGACTTTCACCATCCTAGTTGACCAGTAACCGACGTGCGCGGGGATCGACCCGTATAACAAGCTCATCGACCGCATCGTCAACGACAACATGATCGATGTGACACATGAATAGAAGTATCCCAGGACAGGTAGGAAGATCGTTGAGAGTCCATGAATATGTATTGGATTTACGACCTACCAAACTGGCTTTTTGAGCTGCTGACAATCTTGCTACTCGTGTCTTTCAGCCTGGCAGGACTGCTCGTCAGCCGATGCCTTGCATAGTGACAAAAGATTGGAGGCGAATATGAACCTAGAGGAATTCAAAACATCGATTGCAGAACGGGAGCCGCCTTTGGGTCTGCCAGTCCCGCTTGCGGCCCTGTGGTGGGATGCAAAGGGGGATTGGACCCGCGCTCACGCACTCGTGGATGAATTGGAGACCATAGATGGTATGGCCGTGCACGCCTATCTGCACCGCAAGGAGGGCCAGATCTCGAACGCAGACTATTGGTACCAGCGTGCTGGCCGCGCGTTCCATCGTCCTACACTCGGGGAAGAATGGCAGGCCCTCGTCGAAGCGTTGGTAAGGTGAAGTTCGACGATCAGGCAGGGTCTATGTCGCAGCGCCTCGATTAGTTGCGCAAGCAGTAACTACTGCGGCGGACTGCGTGTGAGTACTGCAAACAATGTCGCCGGCACTACATTGGCTGGGTTAAGTTTCGAGAGTGGAGACGGCCTTGAGTTGCGCGTGCGAGCCCTTTGGGGTTTCGATGCGCAGGGTTTTCAGTTCCCATGGGTCCAGAGCGATTTGGCTGTCGAGATGGAGAAGGGAAGATTGAAGATGTGCCGTGGTGTGTTGCCCGGAACGCTCCTGCACCCGGATGATCATGGCATCGGAAGAGTTTTCCGCCTGCTTGATGGCGAGGACAGAAACGTTGCTCGGGGTGATCTCCAGGAAAGAGTCCTCCCAGCCTTTCTTGCCGCTGTGCCTGGAATCCATGACATACTCGGCGGGCGACTGTAACTCCTCGGCAAGCCGGTCGAGGTTCTGCTCCGCATAGTTGCCCGGCCGTCCGACCAGCCAGAAAATTCTCTCCTGCCGTCCCTGGTCTTGCCATGCTTCAAGACTCGGTCGCTGTGCTCTGCGAGAATTGTCTCGCGCGTATGGCGCGGAGCGAATCAGGATGGTGCGCAACAGGCCATTCAGGCAGTCGTAGCTATAGGTGCAGTTGTTCAGCAGCGCCACCGTATAATTGTTTCCCTGCAGCGTGCCTTGTACGGCCACCCAGTCCTGATACGGTTCTTCGTTGCCATTCGTGGCCCGCTCCGCAACCGCTCCGGCAACCATGGTGAAGAGTTTTGGATCGGTGAACGCCGTGGGAATCTCCAACTTTAGAATCTGCTCATGCTGGCGCCAGTCGATGACAAAGTGCAGCTTGACGATGTCCAACTGAGGAAACGTCGTGACATCGACGGCAATCTCCGACTGCTGCCAGCGCAGCTTTTGGCTCGTGATACGCATGACAGGCCCATCTTCTATAATCTCTGCTGATACAAACGATGGCCGGCCGATCTCCTGCCGAAAACTAGCGATGCCATGCCCCCAGGTATCGCTGGGATCGGCAATGGCGACCAGGCCAATCTGCGACGCCAGCAGTTCGGTTCCATTGGAAGCCTTGAGGGAAGAAATGCCAAAGGCATTGTCCGAAACCGTAGCCGATGAGCCATAGGATGGAGCCGCCGGCGCCGCCGCATCGAACTCTTCAGAGAAAACACGATAGCCGAAGGGCGGTAGATCGACCCATGCGGATAAGCGCGGCCATACCTGAACGGGGATTTTGGTGCCATCCTGCGCTTTTAAATACGTGATCGGCGATTCTCGATCCCCGGGAATATATTGCAGAAACGCCTTGCGTCGCCAGGGCAGCGGATTGAAGGCGAACACCACCCCGGCTTCGGCCTGGCTCAGGTCCACTTGTTTGGCGATGGATTCCAGGGATTCGATCTTCACCGAGTTGGCCGTCTGGCAGGCCGTTCCCAGGCCGTCGCGCGCGTCCTGATAGTCGGAGT
>JAJYSV010000055.1 GCA_021793405.1 Acidobacteriota bacterium | reverse complement strand
ATGTTCCCGCGTCCGCTCTACTCGTGGATCGCGCATCTCGGCAAAATACTTCATGGGACTGTCCATCTCCCCATCTCATCTCGCCAAACCCCTCACGCATATAGCAATTAAGATGCGTTTGCCCTGGCAGCCTCGCCTCCCCATCTACAAGGCGCGCGCGAGTGTGCGACAATACCATTGGATAGGTTAGGCAGGCGCCAGTTTGCCTGCGGGAGAAAATTGTATGGGTGACTTATTACAGCCCTGGCATTTGGTAGTGATTCTGGTTGTGGCACTTCTGATCTTCGGACCAAGCAAGCTTCCCGGTCTCGGCAAAGGCCTGGGTGAGGGAATCAAGGGATTCAAGGAAGGCATCAAAGGCATCGGCAGTTCCGACGACGCCGAGAAGCCGGACCCGACCAAGACGACTCCGGAAGTCAAGTAGTTCCCTGGTGGAAGACCGCGCCATCCAGAAAAATCCAGTCAGGATAGCCTGGTTCAATCCGGGCGTTCTTAGCTTCGATTTCTATCGCAAAGAGCCGCGCGCCAGCGTGCGGCTTTTCGTTTTTCTGCTTCAGGGGAAATTGTCCGACTGATTTACATTTTCTGTCTGCGACACATCAGGGCATAAGCACGATGGAATTTGACTTGGTCCTACTGCATCCGCCGAGCTATTACGACTTCAGGCAGACCAATCAGTTTCGCGGCCCGATCAGCGATGTCGTCCCTTCCAGTTCCATTTTTGACATGTACCCGATCGGCTTTACCAGCATCGCCGGCTATTTGGAGCGGTTTGGGTATAGCGTCAAGATTGTCAACCTGGCGGCCCGGATGCTGCATAACCGGCGCTTCGACGTCGAGAAAAAAATTCGCGGCCTACATTCGTCCGCCTTCGGCATCTCGCTGCATTGGTTGCCGCATGCCCAGGGAAGCATCGAGATTGCCGGGCTGGTCAAGAAATATCACCCCAAGGTGTCCGTCATCTTCGGTGGCCTCTCCGCCACTTACTATCACCGGGAACTGATCCAGCATGACTGTGTTGACTTTGTCGTGCGCGGCGACTCCACCGAAAACGCCATGCTGACGCTGATACAGGAAATCAAGTCCGGAGCCGAGGATTTCTCCAGCGTGCCGAATCTTACCTGGAAACGCGATGGGCAAGTAGTTGTGAACCCGATCAGTCCCTCCCCCGCCAGTCTGGACGATATCGATATTCCCGACTACCGCTACGCGATGCGCTCCGTATTCAAATACCGCAGTCTGCTGGATGCATTACCCTATGAGGGCTGGCTGGAATATCCCCTCAGCGCCCTCCTGACGACCCGAGGCTGTACCCAGGACTGCGCGCTTTGCGGTGGCTCGCGCTCAGCATACGCATTCAACTGCGCGCGGACCAAGCCGTCCATGCGGTCACCGGCAAAGCTCATATACGACATCGAGGGCATCCAGCGCTTCTGCCGCACGCCTATCTTCGTGATCGGCGACATCCGCCAGGGTGGAACCAAATATGTCGACGAATTCCTGGAACGGGTCTCCGAGTTGCGGCCCACCAACGAACTTGTCTTCGAGCTGTTCTGGGGCGCGGACGACGACTTCTTCTCGAAGATTGAACGCACCGTCCGCAAGTACAGCCTGGAGATTACTCTTGAAAGCGCGGACGAGGATGTCCGCCGGAAGAACGGGAAATTTGCCTGCTCGAATCCGGAGATCATCCAACTGATCCGCTCGGCCCTCGACCACGGCTGCAGAAAACTCGATATTTTCTTTATGGTGGGCCTGCCGCATCAAACCCGCGAAAGCGCGCTGAGGAACATCGAGTTTTGCGAGGAAATTCACCAGGCCTGCGGCCTTGACAAGCGCCTCTGTTATTTCGTCGCGCCGCTGGCCCCGTTCCTCGACCCGGCCAGCCGAGCCTTCGAACACCCGGAAAAATTTGGGATGAAGCGACTCGCCACAACGCTCGAAGACCACATCCGCCATTTCTCCGCGCCCTCGTGGGAGTTCATTCTCAATTACGAAACCGACCTGCTGGACCGGGAGCAGATTGTGAAGACGATGTACGCCAGCTTGGAAAAATTGAATGACTTCAAGTTGAAATATGGCCTCCTCCGCTCGGAGGCGCACGACAGAATTGCCGTTGAAATCATTGCGTCGCTTGCCTACACGGAGCGGGTACGAAATGCCGTGCGCGCCCACGGCTCATTTGCGGATTTGCCCCTGTTTGTCGAGTCGGACCATGGCGCGGTGCGCACTCAGCGCGAGCTTCGCTGGAAAGTCAAGCATCGGTATCCTGGCGTTTTTTCGCTGTCCGTTGTTGGTCTGAAACTTCTTCTGGATGAAGTGCGCGCCCTCCTCTTAAGGCGCTCTTCGCCCCTGGAGTGGTGTGGACAGCGGACCACTGTCAAGCCGGATCCCCTTTCCGGGTCGGCCGAAGAGGGGTAGCGGCGGATAAAGAGAAATTCACATCAGGAAATCAGCGCCACCGCGACCAATGCGGTGGCCATGCCGACCGCTTGGCGAGGAGTGGTGCGCTCCTTCAGCAGCCAGATGGCCAGCAGAATCGTCGAAGCTGGGTAGAGCGAGACCAGCACGGCCGCAACATCCAGCCTGCCGGTCCGGGTCGCTGCGACGAAAAAGAAATTGCCACTTGTGTCGCAGGCGCCGGCAAGAATCGCCAGGGCAATGCCGATCTTCGCTCGTCCTAGGCTATTCTTCCATTGACCCGGTCGTGGATTTTCGAGAGTTGGAGTGTGCGTTTCTGGTTCCGCTTCCACCATGAACCGGTCGCGGCTTAAAATCAGACCGCCAGCCAGCGCCAGCACTAGGCTGCCGACACGAGACGCGGCCAGCGGCCACAGCAGTCCGCCGCCATTGGCCTGCCGCAGAGCGATCAGATATAGGCCGAAACCAAGCCCCGCGACGATCGCCAATCCCAGCTTTTTTCTCTGCTCTTTGGTTGCTTCCTGGCTGGCTTCGCCCGCTTGGCCCGGCTGGCTGCTGATCAACCAGATGGCTCCGGCTGCCAGCACGAACCCAATCATTTGGCGTCGGCTCGGCGCGCCAATTGTTGCCAGCGTAAACAGCACTGGAAGCGCCGCCGTCAGCAGGCCGGTAATGGCGGCCGTGATCCCCATGTCTCCCAGCGAAAGCGCGTAGTAAAACGCTAGCAGCGCGCTCCCGCCCGCGAAGCCTGAGATCAAGCCCCATTCCAGAATGTGTGCGCTCGGAACGGGGTTGCTCAGCAAACCTGCCAGCAGCACAAGAGCCGCCAGGCTGCACCCATGAGAAATCACCAGCAGCCAGTACACGCGCAAATAACGCGCAGCAATGCCGCCGCTGAAATCCGCCGCGCCCCAGATCAAAGCTGCCGTCAGGCCTAGAACGCTGGTGGTTGCCGCTGCCGTCATGCCGCCCTACTGGTTGGCTGTGGCAGTCGGGTAATAACCCTGCTTGGCAAGCACCGTCACATTTGGCAGCAGCACTCGAACCTCAATCTTGCGGAATCGGCTGTCAAGCGTGGAAATATGGCTGTTGTACCCCAAGGTGTATTGGTTGCGGACCTGGCCGGCAACCCGCGCGAAGCTCGCCTCAATCGCGTTGCGTGACACCTCTGCGTCCAGCACGCCACCTGTGGCCTGGGTATATTTCGGCAGTAAATTGTCGGCCATCTGCCAGGGGATGTGGAAGCGATCGAGGAAACCATACACCGGAAGAGCCGACTCGCCCACCAGCGTCCCATCCACGGCAATCTGGTTCGTCAGCAGGTAGCGGACAACTTCCCTGAAAGAAGCTGTGCTCCCCTGATTCTTGCCATCGCTGATGACATAAATGATTTTTCTGCGTCCCCGCCCGCGTTGTGACAGGTCGGTCGCCGCACGCAGAATCGCATCATTCAGGACATAGCTTTCTTTGGGAAGGATGCCGACAAAGTTGCCTTGACCCAGCGGTGAAGTATTCGGATCCACCATTTGGCCATTGATCATGGGCCCCTCTGCCAGCGGACCGGTATCGGTGGGAACTTCCATGTATCGTCCGGGAGACTTGACCCGGTCCAGCGTGGCTGTCAGCCGATCACTCTGCGCCCCGGTAAAACCAGTCGCCTGGTTGACATGGGTGGCGTAGGTGTAGACGGAGACCTCGTCATACGGCGCGAATGCACCCTGGAATGCGCTCAGCGCTTCGTTTACTTGCTTCATCGTATCGGCGGGCAGGTTCTGATCGATGACGAAGGCCACCGATAGCGGAAATGGATCCTCGGTAAAGAACGTCAGCCGCTGTTGAACGCCGTCTTCGTAGATCTGGAAGTCGTGGTACGTCAGGCCAGGGATCAGCGCGCCATGGGAGTCCGTAACCGTAACAGGCACAAGAACAAAATTCACCCGCGTGCGCAGGGTGTAGGTGGCCACCGATGGCCCTTGGCCCTGCGCCGGTATCACTGGAGGCGGAACATTGGACGGCGCGGCCTGCGTCTGTGCCGGTGGCGTGGCGGGCCGGTCCGCCCCAGTCGAGGTTCCGGCGGAGGAACTGGTCGGACCCGGCACAGCGCCTTCCCCCGGCCTCACGTCATGCAACAGGTTCGGCAGCCTCAGCGAAGATGGAGACGGATTGGCGACCCCAGGTTCCTGCGCTCCCGCTGCGCCGCCGCCAGATGAGTTGGATTGACTCGAACTCGGCGCATTCGGCACCTGCTGCCCGTCCTGCGCTTCGACCTGTGGCCCTGCAACCCAAAGCAGGCACGCAAACAATAAGGCCCCCAATTTCACCGAATCCCTCCCGGAGATTCGGGCAAAGCTGTTACGTCCAATCATGAAATATCCTGGCTGCATCAATTCCCATCTCTTCTCAATTTCCGCTCTGGTTCTCTTCCATTCTTGTACTTTTCATTGTACGGTGGGAAGCAGAAAGTGCCCAGCCGAGTTGTCAATGCAGCGCGAAACTATTTCTTGCCGCATATCCGATCACGCCCCCAACCGGCGGTTGCGGAGAACCCAGCCCTCCAGAGTTCTTATATCTCCTTTTGCTGCAATTTGGCTCGCGCCGATCTGGGGAAAATTCTTGAACTGCTGGAATCGATGCCCGACATGGACGCGCCGGGTTGCGCGATGTCTACCGTCGTTCGCATTGGTTCTGACATTCCTGTTCCTTGCGTCGGCGACGCCGTCGCTCCTGGCACAATTGGCCCCCGAGCCCGACGCGCCGCCCAGCGAAGCTGTGGCCAATCCCCTCCAACCCGAGCCACAGCCAGAACCGCAACCTCAATTCCAGTCGCAACCGCAGCCCGAATCTCCATCGCTACCCGGGAACTCCCAAAACCCCGGCCGCAGCTCGCGGCCCCAACCTTCCAGCGCGTCGGCGCCGCCTTCACCCCCTCTGACCACACTGCACGTCAGCGTGAATCTGGTCGACCTCTTTTTCCTTGTCCATGACCGGCATGGCAAGCTCATCCCGAACCTTACCCGCGCCGACTGCAATGTCTTGGAAGATGATCAACAGCAGGCGCTGAAGAGCTTTTCTGCGCAAAGCGACCTGCCCCTGTCTCTTGGCATCCTGCTCGACACCAGCCTCAGCCAGGAGCGAGTTCTGCCCCAGGAGCAACAGGCCGCCGCCGCCTTTCTGCGGCGCATCCTGCGGCCCACCGACGAAGCCTTCCTTATTTCCTTTGACGTGACCGTCGACCTATTGGCCGACTGGACCAGCAATCCCGGCGACCTGAAGCGGGCGCTCGACTCCGCCCAGATCAACTCCAGCTCCGGCAACTACGCCAACGGCACGATTCCCTCCATCACCAAGCCCAAAGGAACGCTCCTGTACGACGCCGTATACCTCGCCTCGAACGACAAACTGCGTCCGGAAACCGGGCGCAAGGCGCTCATCCTGTTGACCGACGGCCAGGATGAAGGCAGCCAGGAAAAACTCCAATCCGCCATCGAAGCCGCTCAGAAGGCCGACGCCATCGTGTACGTCCTGCTGATCAGCGATCCCGGTATCTACGGAACGCTCGATTTCTCCAGCACCGGCGCCATGCGCAAGCTGGTCGAAGCCACTGGCGGCGAAGTGTTTCCCATCGGCAAGAATGGACGCAATCTGCCCGCCGCGTTCGACGCCATCGAAAGCCAGCTGCGCACCGAATACCTGGCCAGCTACACCCCTTCCAACAGCGTCCAGGATGGCAGCTACCGGCGCATTCGCGTTACGTGCCGGCAAAACGGCAAACCGCTCCATGTCCAGGCCCGCCAAGGCTACTACGCCCTCGCGCACTGATGGCGAATGCACAGATACCGCATTCAAAAATGAGATGAGTCATTCTGAGCGTAGCGAAGAATCCAGAGGGTGCTGGCGGAGGTGACTTCGCGCCGCGCCCCGCATCCTGATACTTTAGGTGCAAGAACCGGGTTTGCTTTTTCCGGACGGAGAAGCAGTGCGCGTATCTCAGGCGGTCTTTGGTGTCTTCCACCACTTCGAACTGGCGCATCAACTACGCCGCTACAACTATTTAGACGCTGTCTACTCCACCTATCCCTGGCGTCGGCTGCAACGCGAAGGCCTGCCCCACGAATACGTTCAGACATTTCCCTGGATTCATGGCGGCCTCGCCCTGCTGGCCCGCTACGGTCTTTACCCCTCACGCTGGACCGAAGGCCTCGATTATTGGAACGCGCTTGCCTTCGACACATGGATGACGCGGCGCATCGCCCGTTCCAAACATCACTGCGACGCGCTCATTGCCATCTCCGGCGCCGGTCTCACTGCCGGCCAGTTCGTCCAGTCACGCGGCGGAAAATATATCTGCGACCGCGGCTCTACCCACGCGCGCTATCGCGGCCGCGTCATGCAGGAGGAGTACGACCGCTGGAACATTCCCCTCGAAACGGAAGATCCTCGCGACACGGAACGTGAAGAGCGCCAATACGCAATGGCCGACGCCATCACCGTGCCGTCGAATTTCGCCGCGCGCAGCTTTATCGCCGAGGGTATCCCCGCGAAAAAAATCCAGATCATCCCCTATGGCGTGCGCCTGGACGCATTCCGCCCCGTCGCCACTCCACCGCCCGATGAATTCCAAGTCATCTTCATCGGCCAGATCAGTTTGCACAAAGGCATCCCCTATCTCCTCGAGGCATTTGCCCGCGTTCGCCATCCCCGCAAGCGCCTGCGCCTCATCGGCAGCGTTCTGCGCGAGATGAAGCCTGTGCTCGCGAAACTTCCCACCGGCCAGGTCGAGATGCTGGGCACCGTGCCCAAGAACAAGCTGCTGGAATATCTCAGCCGCAGTCACGTGCTGGTGCTGCCCAGCATCGATGAAGGTTTTGGCATGGTGCAGGGCGAGGCGATGGCCTGCGGCTGTCCCGTCCTCGCGACATCCAATTCGGGCGCGGAAAATCTCTTCAGCGACGGCGTGGAAGGTTTCATCGTCCCCCCGCGCGATGCTGTCGCGCTCGCCGATCGTCTGCAACAGCTTGCCGACGACCCCGCGCTGCAACAGCGAATGAGCGCCGCCGCGCTCGACCGCGTCCAGCACTTGGGGGGATGGAACAGCTACGGCGATCGCTGGGCTGATCTACTGCAACGATTTTGCACGCCCGAAAAGGAGAGGAACAAGCTATGAACAGAAGAAAATTCTTGTCGATGGCAGCCACCACGCTCGGCGCTCTCGGCATAAACGTCGAAAGCTCCGCCGCGCTCAATACGACGGACGCCAACCCGGACGCTGCACATGCGGCAAATTCGCGCAGGCCCAACGTGCTCCTCTTGATGTCGGACCAGCATAAGCGCAGTTGCATGGGTGTCTGCGGAGACACTACGGCGCGGACTCCAAATCTCGATCGTCTGGCTGGCGAAAGCATTCGCTTCACCAGCGCCTACTGCACCAACCCCGTCTGTGCGCCGTCGAGAGCCTCGATGCTGACTGGGCTCTACACGCACAACTTGCTCGGCGATATCCTCAAGAAGACTAAAAACGATTCGATCCCATTCTCCTTTAAACACAAAACCATGGCCGATCGCTTTCACAGCGCCGGTTACATGGCCTCCCTCATCGGCAAGATGCATTTTCTGGATGGACAGACACACGGCTTCGACTACAAGCTGCAGTTCAACGACTGGTGGCAATATCTGGGGCCGAAGGTGAATTTGTATGAAGATGAGGTGGGCCATCCGGACTCCGGAGCAGGCCTGCCGCAGATTCCAGGCTTATGGCGCGAAGAAGGCGATCCCTGGAAAGGTCACCGGCAACACGACAATCGGCTCGGTCCAGTGGCCGTGGGACGACCTTCCATCATGGAAGAAGGGGATCACTTTGAAAGCTTTGTCGCCCGGGAATCCATCCGTTTTCTGGAAGACCACGCTCCAAACGACGAGCCGTTCTTCCTTATCTCTTCCTTCCTCAAGCCGCATGAACCGTTTATGCCGGCCACGCGATTCGCGGAAATGTTTCAGCCCGAGCAGATGAAACTCTCGCCCACCTGGGGCAAGGCGAATCTGCAGCAATTACCGCAAAGAGTGCGGCGCTCGATCGAATTGTGCCCGCCGACGCCGGAACTGGGCCTCGGTCGGAAGGATCCGTCCGAAGCACGGAAGAGAATGGCGTCCTACTACGGCAACCTCGCACAGACGGACGATTGCGTCGGGCAGGTCCTTGGCGCGCTCACCCGGCTGGGGTTGGATCGCAACACCATCGTCGTCTACACTTCCGACCACGGCGAAATGCTCGGCGACCTTGGACTATGGGATAAGTTCCAATTCTATGAAGGTTCCTGCGGTGTTCCCCTCATGGTCCGGATGCCCGGCGGCGCTCCCGCAGTCTGCGACACGCCTGTCAGCCTGATTTCTCTTTCTGCAACCCTGACCGACTTGTGCGGCGTCCCAGCCCCCGGACCCAGCGACGGCAAAAGCTTCGCCGACCTGGTGCGGAAGCCGGATTCCCGTGCCGACCGCGGTCCCGTTTTTGCTGAGTTCAGCCTGGGCAACGACGGCGCCAAATATATGATCCGCGATGGGGACTACAAGTACAGCTACTGGACCCACGACACCCCCGAGTTGTACAACCTGCGCGCGGATCCTGAAGAAATGCACAACCTCGCCGGTCAACCGGAATATCAAGCCACGGTCGCGCGCCTCAAACAAAAGCTGTTCGCATGGCATCGACCGGCCGAGGTTTGAACCATCGTTGACAGGAATAGACTGGCAGTTCCCCCGGGTCGGCCCACGGCATGGGAGGGAAACATCATGTTGATAAAGATGATCCGGCAAACTGTGTTTCTGTCTGCCATTTGCATTTTGATCGTGCCGGCATGTGCCGGCACTAGCCCTTCCTCCAGCAGCAATGCTGCTTCCGCGCCCGGTTACGCGCAGCAGGCAACCGAGGGCGTCCAGACCCTGCAACAGTGGTACGTCCAAGGCTCGGGCCTCTATGCCGCGCCATCCGGCTGGTGGAACGCCGCCAACGCGATGACTGTGCTCGCCAACTACTCCCGAGTCACCGCCAGCACACAATATCTCCCCGCCATCGCCAACACATTCACCCAGGCGCAGACTGCCCACGCCAACTTCCTCAATCTCTATGACGATGACGAAGGCTGGTGGGCGCTGGCGTGGATCGACGCTTACGACCTGACCGGCAATCTCGCCTACCTCACCATGGCCGAGACCATCTTCGCCGACATCTCAACCGAATGGGACACCACCACATGCGGCGGCGGCGTCTGGTGGAAAAAACCCGCCGACTACAAGAACGCCATTGCCAACGAACTCTTCCTCGCCGTCGCTGCTTCCCTGGCCAACAGAACCACCGGGACCGCATCGGCGTCCTACCTCGCCTGGGCTCAGAAAGAGTGGACCTGGTTCAAGGCATCCGGCATGATCAACTCGCAAAATCTCGTCAATGACGGATTAACCTCGACCAACCCAACCGCCTGCGTCAACAATGGCAGAACCACTTGGTCCTATAACCAGGGAGTGATTCTCGGCGGCCTGGTCGAACTCGCGAAGGCCGACCAGGACCCAACCCTGCTGCCGCAGGCGGAATCCATCGCCAACGCCGCCATCGCCCATCTCACCGTCAATGGCATTCTGGTCGACCCATCCGTTTCCGGCGGCGATACGCCCCAGTTCAAAGGGGTCTTCGTCCGCAATCTCATGGCCCTGTACGCCGCCGCGCCCAATCCCCAGTTCAAGACGTTTGTCGATTCCAATGCCAACAGCATCTGGACCAACGATCAAGGCCCCAAGTATCAGTTCGGCGCTCTGTGGCAGGGACCCTTCGATTCAGCCGATGCCACCCGTCAAACCTCGGCACTGGATGCGCTGGTCGCCGCCGCCGCAATGCAATAGGGATTTCTGTACCCAGGTTCGCGTGCGGAACCTCACAGGGGAGTCATTCTGAACGAAATACGCTCGACGCAGCGAGCGTCAGCAGGGAAGAATCCAGAGAATCCCGCCTCGATGAAGAACAGCCGGTACCCTCAGCCTCGCGCAGCGAACGGGGATCGAGATATGCAGAAATATGGGTGCCCCATATCTACCCGCGTCGTGTGCGGGGAGATGTGGGATCAAGTGGAATTGGTCATCCTTCGCGCAGCGAAGGGTGGGATCAGGAAACCTACGCGGTCTTCGTCGCCAAGGCCTTCAGCCGAGCATTCAGGCGGCTCTTGTAGCGGGAAGCGGTGTTGTCATGCAGAATGCCCTTCTGCACGCTCTTGTCCAGCATGGAAGTGGTCTCGTTAAACTGCGCGCGCGCGACGGCCACGTCGTTCTGTTGCAGAGCCTCCCGCATGGCGCGCAGGCCATTGCGCAGCTTGCTGCGGTTGGCGCGATTAACGGCGGTGCGCTTGACGGTCTGCCGGGCGCGCTTCAAAGACGAAACATGATTTGCCATGAAAAAATTCTCTTTCGCTGAATCGGAAGTCTGTTTGCCTGCTATGCCTTAGGCTCTCTCAACCATCCACCGGAATCTGCGCTCATCGCGAATCAGCGCTCTCCGGGAGCTTGAAATTGCCAGCAGGCCAGGTTGCCGCACGAGCGGGAAATTCACCACCCTGCGCAAGCATTTAGTTTACGTGAACGGACTCCAAGGGTCAATTATGTTTCACGAGCTTAGGGCTCCTATGTCTGGTTGGCTACTCGGGCCTAAACGCAACCAGCCGCTGTGCATGCCGGTTACCGTTTCTAACCCGGGAACGTGGCAAATGATTAATTCTGTTGGTTAAAATAATACCAACTTGTGCGAAGAATCCTATTTGCGCGAGTCCGCATCTATTAGGGTGATAACGAGAGGCAATGCTTATTGTTATCGCATCGATTACTATTGTTCCGTTAACGGATTGACAAATTCGTGGATGGTGCTAAAGTCGATGCATATCCGATACGCTCGTAGGCGAGCATGTTTCTAGAAAGCCTCCAGTTCGCTGGAGGCTTTCTTATTAAGTCAAGCCTTATGGCCAAGAAAATCATTATCCTCATTGACGGCGGTCACCTCCGGGTAAAAGCTCAACAGGCAAACAAAAAATACAATCCCGCTTTTATTGAAAAATTTGCCCAAAAATGCAAAGCACATGATGAAGAGATTTTCCGCGTCTTGTATTACGATTGCGCTCCATTTTCCGGTACCGTCAAGCTTCCAATCTCTGGAACCAATTACACTTTTGCTGGTTCTGATAAATGGATGGAGGAGTTGGCCTGCAAGAACCTTTTCGCAGTAAGGCGTGGAATTCTGAAATTTCGCGGTTACAAGCCAAAACGGACACCGATTCATCCATCTGGGACTCCTGCGGATATTGATTTCGATCCAGATTTTGAGCAAAAAGGAGTCGATATGCGCATTGGACTCGATATAGCGGCGTATTCCGTGAATGGCGCGGTGGACAGAATCGTTCTCGTTACAAACGACACCGATTGTGTCCCGGCGATGAAGTATGGCCGAAAAGCTGGACTTCAAGTTGTTATCATTGAGCCGCCAAACGGAAAAGTTGCTCCGGAACTAATAATGCACTCCGACTTTGTGCGATGCGTGCAGTGGCCGTCTGATTAGAAAATTGACATTCCTGTCGGAGGCCGCCCGCAACGACTTTATCTCCCCCTTCGCAGTACACTAACGATATGAAAATGACCCGGCGAAGCCTGCCTCTTCTGTACGCGGCCGCCCTCATCCTCGCGATGATCGGCGTATTAGCCATCCCCGCCCACGCACAGAATGCCCCTGCCAATCCCTGGACGGCGACGCAGACGACCCAACCCAGCCAGCTAGCTACCATGCTCTCCAACAGCACTGGCGCGAAGCCGGTCATCCTGCAAGTCGGCTTTCAAGTTCTCTATCGCAGCAAGCACATTCCCGGCTCCGTCTATGCCGGACCCGCCTCCACCCCCGACGGACTGCAAGCGCTCAAGAACGCAGCCAGCAAACTCCCCAGGAACGCGGACATCTACATCTACTGCGGCTGCTGTCCCATCCAGAAATGCCCGAACATTCGTCCCGCATTTCAGGCTCTGAAAGCCATGGGCTTCACTCATCTGCACGTGGTGATGCTGAAGTCGAGCTTCGGACAGGATTGGGTCGCCCACGGCTACCCCGTTGCCGGCGAGTCGGCGCAATAACAGTCCGCCACGTCGTCGCCGCTTGCCGCGATTGATCACGTCACAAATATTTTTCATTTGCCGATTGACGACATCTTGCTTCGGCGCTACTCTGTGCCCATCATCCTTGTGCTCACGGACGCAGTGCGAACAAGTCGGCCGGCAAGCTTCTCCCCAGGGCCACAACTCGCCCGAAAAGATGCGCTTCTGTCCGCCGTTTCGCCTGCCCGTCGGCCATCCGAACCATCCTTCCCGCAATCCAACAGAATGTACCGTCCTCGGGCAGCCCGCGCTGCCTGCCGCCTTGGCGCACCAGACTCTCATGGAGGCAAATAGTCTTATTGATGAAGAAAACCATCGAGATCACCCCCAATATCGAGCCCATCTTCGGCACCCGCGACGAGAACCTCCACCTCATCGAAAATTCCCTGAAAGTCCACATTGATCTCCGCTCCGACGCCCTCTATCTCGAAGGCGAGCCGGACGTCATAGCTCGCGTCGAGCAGATCTTCGCCGACTTTGAGGCCCTGCGCCGCGGCGGCGTGACACTGCAAAATGGTGAGCTGCATGGGATGCTGAAACTCGTCGTTGCCGACAAGGCCGTTACCCTGCGCAGCCTGGTCGACAGCGGCAAGCAGCGATCGACCGGCATCCGCCGCATGGTGCAGCCGCGCTCGATGAATCAGCGGCAATATTTGGAGGCGATTGAACGCTCCGACATGGTGTTCGGCATCGGCCCCGCTGGCACCGGTAAAACATATCTCGCAGTCGCCATGGCGGTGGCCGCGTTGACCGCGAAAAAAGTTTCGCGTCTCGTGCTGGTTCGCCCCGCCGTCGAGGCTGGTGAGCGCTTGGGATTTCTTCCCGGCACCTTGCAGGAAAAAGTCGATCCGTATTTGCGCCCTTTGTACGACGCTTTGTACGATCTGCTGGAGCCGGAACGCGTCGACAAAATGCTCGAACGCAGCGTGATTGAGGTCGCTCCGCTGGCCTTCATGCGCGGTCGCACCCTCAACGATGCCTTCATCATCATGGACGAAGCCCAGAACACCACCAGCGAACAGATGAAGATGTTCCTCACCCGCATGGGTAACAACGCCAAGGCCGTCATCACTGGCGATATCACCCAGATCGATTTGCCCAACCCGCGCAAGTCCGGGCTCATCGAAGCCATTGATGTGTTGAAGAATGTCGACGGCATCGACTTCTGCTATTTCGAGCAGGGGGATGTGGTGCGGCATCAACTGGTGCAGCGCATCGTCTGCGCTTACGACGGCTACACCCGCGGCCAGCGGGAGCTGCCCCTCGGAATCGCCGAACCGTTGCAGAATGGAACCAATGACAAACCGCTGCTGCAAACCCAGTAGCAGAATCCGCGGTTGGGAACTTGGCTGCCCCACTCTTGACAGCGTTTGTGCCGTCAAGAGTGGGATTCACGAATATCCGCATGAATGTATTCCTGCGACTCATGTGAAAATCGATGCGGCTGCGATACCATGCTTCATGCGATGATTACCGTCGACCCTGAAGCCAACAGCAGGAAACACATAGGGCTCGGTGCCGAGTTCGCTCTCCCTGCACTGCGGCCATTCCTTCGTCGGGCGAGCCGCGCCGTTCCGGTCGACGGAAATGTCTCTGTCCTGCTCACCACGGATGCCGAAATAAAAAGGCTCAATCAAATCTTTCGCGGCATTCGCAAAGCGACCGATGTGCTTTCGTTTCCTGCGCTCGCCGTTCCCACGCAGAACCCAACCTCTCGCCCGACTGCCAACCGGCGGACTCGTGTTCCAGCCATGGCGGGAGATCTGGCCATTTCGCTTGAAACCGCCGCGCGACAGGCTGCGCAATTCGGCCATCCACTGCTCATCGAGCTGAAAATTCTAATGCTGCATGGCCTGGTGCACCTGGCCGGATATGACCACGAATCTGACGCAGGCGAAATGGCCACGCGTGAAGAACAATTGCGCCGCCGCTTTCGACTGCCCAGCGCCCTCATCGCTCGCAGCCTGAAAGGCGAAACTCTGCCTCGCGCAATCGAGCCGGGCAAAATTCTGCACCGTAAAAAAATCGTCGGGAAACGGACTGGCCGCCCATGACAGTCCTGCAATTCTTACTCATTCTGCTGCTGCTCGCGATCCTCACCCTCGTCTCCTACGTCAACCGCCTCTACTCTGAAATGGGAAAATTTCTCTCACGCGAGTTCCAGGAAAATATTGATGTGTGGGAGCAGCAGATAGAACCCCGCTTGAAGATGACTCGCGAACACGCGTCGCAGTCCGCCTCCATTCTTGCGCTGCTTTCCCTGGCATCTCTGGCGCTCGTCTTTGCGGACATCGCGCTGCGCGCGCATCGGGAAAATTCCTCTGCTGGCGCGGACGGCATCGCGCAAACGCTGCTCGCCGTCGTTCTCACCATTCTGCTGTTCCATGATTTTTTTCCGCAATTGCTTTTCACCCGCACGCGCGGCCAATGGGCATCGCGTCTCACCGGCGTGCTGCGCATCCTTTTCTATCTCGTCTTTCCCATTACGCTAGTGCTGGGTTTCTTGCTTTCGATCGCCGCGCTGGCGGAATCCGACCAGCCGCCGGCCGAAGAGGATTCCGCTGAGGCCGTGGAGGCGCTCATCGAAGCAGGCAAGGAGGAAGGCATCCTGGAGGAAAGCGATCGCGACCTGGTCCGCTCCGCCGTGGAATTTGGCGACAAGATCGTTCGCGAGGTGATGACGCCGCGGCCCTCGATCTTTGCCGTCCCCGCCACCACGACGCTGGCCGAATTTTTAGACCAGTTGCGTACCCATGCCTATTCCCGCGTCCCTGTGTACCGCGCCAATCTGGATGATGTCGTTGGTATCGCGTTTCTACATGACCTGCTCCACATCTCCCACATTGAGGCCGCAAACGCAACCGTCGGCTCCATAGCCCGTCCCGCCATGTTCACGCCGGAGACCAAGAACATTCAATCTCTGCTGCGAGAAATGCAGCGCGACAAGCAACACATGGCCCTCGTCATCGATGAATATGGCGGCCTCGCCGGCTTGGTCACCATCGAAGACATCGTGGAGGAAATCGTCGGCGCCATCAGCGATGAGCATGAAACCCCAGCCGCCGAGGAAACGGCGCAGCCGCAGCCCGACGGCTCCTACATCGTCCCGGGAAATTTTGAGCTGGCGCAACTCGAGGACCTGTTTGCCGACTCCGTCTCGCTGCCTCCGGCTGGAGAATACGAATCGACTACCGTCGGGGGTCTGGTCACCGAAGAGGCAGGGCACATTCCGTTTCCCGGTGAAGTCATCGACCTGGCTGGTCTGCGCCTGGAGGTGCTCGAATCTTCTCACCGCCGGGTCGATCGCATCCGTGTGCGGCCCATCGCGGAGGATGCTTCTGAGCCGACTCCAACCGCTACGCCGGAATAGTCGGCGTCGTTCTGGCTCTTGAGCGCGGCGAAACGTCTCCGCGGCTGATAAAAAACTTGTCATCCTGAGCGGGTGAGTTGATTTTCAGATATTGCTGATTTTTCGAGAGATAAATAGCCTGTTTTTGGCTGTGTAGGAACTGTGCAGGCGATTTCTCGATTTCCGTGCATTTCTTGAACGCGAGACACCATTCTACGGCACGATTCATAGGTTAGAGGCTGTGCCCCAAGCCCGTGCCGTGGTCGATGACCTGTGCGATTTCCGGCTGTGGAGGCTTGATGGATTGTTCCGGCCTCATCGCTGGTGTGTGGGCGCTCTCGTGAGATACGTCATGCCCTAATGCCTCCGGCAGTTTCGCGCGGTCGTTGGTATAAAGCTGCGCGTCCTCCGCGCCGCGCGAGACGGCAACGTATGCCATGCGGCTATTGAGCAGGTCTTTTGCAGCCAGTTCCGTATCGACGTGAATCAAGACGCGCTCGGCAGTCTGCCCCTGACTGGAATGACTCGTCACCGCATAACCGTGATCGAGATGAGGATGCTCGCGCGGATCGAGCTGCACGTCACGGCCTCCGTCCATCTTCAAGCGCATCTGCCCATCCTGGCCGATGTCCTCGACCGTTCCTAATTCGCGGTTGGCAACCTTCAAATCGTTGGCTGGCGCGGTGAACTGGATGCGGTCGCCCATAGCGAAGCTGCGCGGTTCCTCACGGTAAACAGACACGCCCTGCTGCCGTCGTGGGTCATAGGTCAGCTCGGAGCCATCCGCCCGTACCACCGTCAACAGGTTCTTTTCAGCGTCAACGCTCTTGACTCGTGCATATTCGCCGCGCTCCATGCCGGTCTCTTTCGATGCACGCGCGTAGCGCACTACATCGTTGAACTCGTAGCGTGCGGCCCATGTGCGCTCCGGCCCGGTGAGGTCTTGGCGCGGTACAAGCGCCTCGATGCGATGTTCGTCTTTGCTGACCGAGCCGCGCTCCTGCATCTCGGCACGGATGCGCTCATTGATCTCCACGCGGGAGCGATTGTCGGGAGAGACAACCAATGTGCCCTCCGGCGACTTCGCATATTCCTTCGCTATCGCACCAATGCGTTCCTCGCGTCCCGCAATCTCATGGACGCGGCCCTGCCGCTCCAAACCCTGTACAGCCTCGCGCACCTCGCCACGCGCAAGCTGCTCGACCACCTGTTTCAGCTCCGGGTTTTTCTGGCGGACGATCTCTTCGAGCTTCACCGTTTTCATGCCCGCGTCCTGGAGCTGCGCGAAGGGACGCCCGGCCTCGATTGCCTCATGCTGTCTACGGTCGCCTACCAGCAACACGCGGTCGTTGGGATGAAGGCGATTCACAAACTCGTGCATCTGTTTGGTGGACGCGAGCGAGGATTCATCGAGCACATACAGGCGGCGCTCGCCAGTGTCCAGATGCTGCCCGCGTGCAAGATGCTTTTGCAGCGTGGATGTTTCCATATCGGCATCGGCCAGCTTTTGCGCCGCGCGGGACGTTGGTGTAAAGCCTTCCACTTTGTATCCCTGCGCCTCTGCCCCTTCACGAATGACGGCCAGCGTCGTGGTCTTCCCCGCGCCAGCGACTCCATCCAATCCCACCATCTTTTCGCGGGAGAGAAACACTTGGTCAACGACTTGGCGCTGCGAGGTATTCAGCTCCGGGTGTCGGTCTTCCGTCGCAATCCGAATCTGCGGAGAAACCAGCATCGGGTCATTCATCCCGCGCTGATTGCCTTCCTGCATCCGTGCGACGATCTCGCGTTCCATGCGAAGCATCGCAGCGGTGGTGTACTGCTGTCCTGCGCCTGCATGATGGACCGTGCGAAACTCGCCTCGCGCGGCCCGCTGCTCGAACTCCTGCCGGACGTGGGCATACGTTGTTTCACCCATGCCACGATTGAGCGCCGCTTCCAGAATGTCGCGCCTATCCAGCACGGCGGAACGCTCGAAGAGATGATCGCGGGCATAGGTCACAGCCTGTTGCGCGGCCACTGTGCTCCGATTCAGCGCGGGTTCGTGAACGTGGCGCTGTCCACGCTCCCGCGCTTCGGCCACAACCCGGTCGGACTGGTGTCCATATTGTGCGGCCAACTCGCGGTGCCGCGCTATTACCTCTCCCGGTGATAGCAGCTCCTTGCTGTCCCGCGTCCGGTGTGCGGCGACCTGCGCGGCTCCGGCCCCGTCGATTCCCATCTCTCGCAGATGATCTTTGATCTGCTCCCGGCGCGGGCTGCTGGCCTCCAGATACTCTTTCGTATAACCCTTGATCTCTGGCTGTCCGTGCTTGCCGCGCTCCAGCTCATAGCCCAACCCCTGCAACCGCATCGACAACTCAGAACGGTAAACGCTAGTGGCATAGCGTTGCGATGCGAATAGCTCCTGCGGCTGCAAGGCGCGTGTCTGTCCGTTGTCGCGCTCGGTGACGTTGAAGATCACAGCATGGGTGTGAAGCTGCGGCGCGGCGTAACCGTCCACAGGGCGGGCGGTATCGTGCTCGAAGGTTGCGGCAACGAATTTTCCTGTTGTCTCCGGCGCGTGGACGTTGCCGATGCGGGCTTGCGTGTATTTCTCCAACTCGTTGAGCGCCACGCGCACACTCTCCCGATGTGCATCTCTGACGCGCTCATCGCCGCCCACAAGGGCGGTGAGTGAGACTGACTTCGGCGCGGAGAACGTAGCATCCCAACCGGCGCGATGCTCTACGCTTGTCACTTCCTTACCGAACTTACCTTCATAGGTTTTAGAAACTTGATGGCGAACGAGCTGCGCTTCCGTGGTTGGGTGCTGGCCTTCGGTCAGTCTGGCGAAGTGCTCATTGCCAACCGCACCTTCTAAACCCCACTGCTCGGCCAGCTTGCCTTGCCACTCGCTATGCCCCTGTTGGTCGCGGCTCCAATAGTTCTGCCGCTCCGACGCAAACTCCCGCTCATGGTACGTTCGCACCTGCGAAGCTGACAGCGGCTTGGAGATGGTCAGCATAATGCAACTCCATCGCTGGAGAGATTCTATGACTGTTCCATACCCTCCGGCATCTCTACCGGCCATCGCTGCGCACCATGCAAAACGCGCAGGACACGAATGATTTTGCCCATAATCCGATAAGCCACAATATAGGGTGTGTGCTGGATAACCAGCTCTCGTGTGCCTTCGATGCGTCCGGTACGACCCATCTCAGGGAATTGGAGCAGCCATTCGACCTGTTCCTCGATCCGGTCATCCACGGTAACAGCGGCTTGCGGACTGTCGGCCTCGATGTGATCGAAGATGGCATTGCGGTCATCCATTGCAAAGATGGACCATTCCAACCTCATAGCTACCGAGCCTTACGGCTTGCTGCGGCCCGGCGCTTCGCAAAGTGGGCTTTCACTGTTTCATGCGGGATTGCGGGGCGCGTGTCGTCCAGCGCCTCCTGCACCTTAGCTCGGAACCATGCGTCATACTCAGCAGTATTCGCTGTTGGGGTAAAAGGAAGCACACCTTCGTTGGCAGTCCTCGTCAGCAAGATGCGTACTGCATCCGAGACTGTGATGCCCAACTCGTCGAGTACCGCCGCCGCGCGCTCTTTCACGGCAGAATCAATCCGCGTTTGTACCAATGCGTTCGCAGGCATGAGAAGTTCTCCTGAAACTATTGTAATGCAAATGAATGACAAGTTCATTCAATCCCCTTGGTCTCGTCCCACACAAACGCCTCTTTAGGTTTGTCGGTGGGCTTGTCAGCGGGCGCATCGAAGAGTGGGAGCGTGGCCTGCGCCGCTGTTGGCGTCTTGGGTTGCTCTGTGCGAGCTACCGGCGTCGGCGGTGACGGCCTGGGCGCAACTTCCGACAACTTGCGCTCGATGAACTCCGGCTGTCTGCCGTGCTTCTTTGCGAACTGAAAGTGAACCGGAACAACACTCTTTTCCTGCTTGATGAAGCCATGCAACGATTCGAGGCCGGAGATTTCCGAAGCCATGATAAGAGGCTTGGTCGCAATCTCCATCGCATACGACTTTCGGCTGCGTAGCAGTCCCATGCTGCGCGACTCCTTCAACCGTTCGACCTCGATCTCTCCAATAGCATCGGAAATCCACTTCGCGGCGCGTGGCTCGGTGGTCTTAAAAAACAGCTTGGTTGCAGGCTGCGATAGCATGGCCTCGGCATCCTGGCCGTAGCGTTTTTCGAGCTGACTGCGCCCCTGAAAACCCACTACAACGGGATTGCCGTACTTGCGGTTTTCCGTGACGGCGGTGTGGAGTTGCGGCAGTTTATTGAGGCTTGCCAGTTCGTCCAGCACAAACCATACCGGCTTCGCCGTCTGGTCTTCGCAGTAACCCATCATGCGAAGGATGAACAAATCAAGCCACACGGCATGAAGCGGCAGAATCTTTGCGCGATAGGCGGGAGTGGACGTGAGAAATACCCATCGTTTCCGGCTGGCGTACCATTCGGCTGTCGCAAAGGTCGGCCTCGTATGCTCCCACTCCGGCAACAATTCCAAGCTGTCAGCCACCATATTTAAGCTCGCCAGAACACCCGCCCGCTGTGCCGGTGCTCCCGCATCGAGCAGCGCGGCCAACGGCGTACCTTTCACCGCAAACTCGATTCGAGAGGGGTCGGCCATCATGCTCAGAATGTCCCTGGGCTGTGGTTGCCGCTTGAGCAAGTGGTCCAGTATCCTCCGCGGCCCATCGGTGAAAAACTCTTTCTCGTACTCCTTTTCCGGCAGGAAGGCGGCGGCGATGGTCGCCGCTGTTTCGTCGCGGTCGATCTCATCACCTAACCCCCAATACGGGCAACGCTGGTCGAGCGGATTGAGAATCAAATCCCCACGCGCGGGCGAGTAGAACTCGCTCACAAAGTCCATTGCCGGGTCGTAGACGATGGCGCTCTCTCCGCGTTCCCGCACCTGGCGAAGTAGCTGCCGGATGGCGTTCGATTTCCCGCTGCCGGTGTCACCCATCATCAGAATGTGGCTGGCTTCAAGACGCTTTGGGATACGGTAGTTCGGGCCATAGGGCAGCCAGCGCAAAAGCGCGTTCTCGAAGCGCAGACGGAAACGGATGCCATCCGCCTTTGCGCTGCGCCATCGTAAAGCCGATGCCAGCTCCGGGCCTTTAGTTCTGCGTCCGTGACGTTGCTCCTGCTCTCCACTGACGCGAAGCCGATGGCCGAACGTGATCCATAGCGCATAGAGGAAAAGCACCAACGCCAGCAGATAGAGTACAGGCCGGAGGAAGATTAGCCATGCGCTGTCACCGTCGTAGATCGTGTCTCGAAGGTACGCCTGTAACTCCTTCGCTCGGACTTTCTGCGGCAACGTGATGCTGACACCCTGCCAGCCTTCGGCGATGGCCTTGGGGCTGAGGGCGAGAGGCTGGCTAACACTTGAACCCTTCACTGCATCATCGGGCAGCAGCGTCTCCGGCTTCCGCCCCAGAGCCGTCTTTTCGGCATAGCGAACCGTAGTCACCGCTCCGGGATAGCTGCTCAGCGTGGAGCAAGTGGCATAGGTTCCGAGGTAGAAGTTCTGCACCGGGTTCATGGTCAAGCCGAGCCACAGCGCGGCGGGAAGGGCTACCAGAAACGGCCCCAGAGCGAAGAGCAAAATCAACCACAAAAGCCACAGGCCCCGGCTTGGGAAACGCATGGGGCGGCTCACTGCTTGCCTCCGTCCGGTTCCTCCTGGGACAGAAACTCTGCGAGCAGTTTGCGGGCATCGACCAGCTTCCGCGCGTTGGCTTGGTCACGGATTTTGAGCACGGAATCGGGCAGCAGATGCTTGCCCTCGGCGTTCGCCTGGGCCGTTGCATGGAAGAGATTCAGGAGCATGTAGCGCAGTGTCGAGACCTCGGCCAGCAGCAGCCCGGTAGGGTCTGCCGGACGCTCCCGCGCGGCTTTCAAAGCCAGCTCGCGCAGCCACTCGGCCAGGGTTTTCCCCGCGCCTTCGGCGGCGGTTTCTACCTCGGCCAGCTCTTCCGGCGTGACCCTGGTTGCGATGGTTTTGGCACGGAGAACCGGACGCGCTTCGCCACTCGGCGAGGCTGGAGACTGCAACGGAGCCGGGATGCGGGGAACACTCATAGAAAACCCGCCTCGAAATTAGCTTGCACCCTGCAATTTTGGCCGTCAAGCGCCAGAAGCCGGAAACCTTTGCCCCTCAGCGAGTTTACACGGCAGACCTCTGGAGCGCCGTGTTCGTTTACGCGCGTAAACGCCAGAACCATAGAAAAATCGCGGAGTGCCAAGTCACTGATTCAGAGCGCGTTGACGAGAGTAAACCGGAAACGCTGCCGGTTTACCGGCAGCATCCCTTTTGGGGGTGACGTGTCAGCCTTCCACCCGATGCCGTAGGCAGCGTCTTTCTATCTGGCGTTTGTGTGGTACATTCTCGACGTGTATAAGGGGCTGATTTTCGTAGTGGTTCTGTTGGGCTTGGCGGTATTCTCTGCCCGTCATCAGGAGAATCCACGTCATAACCAGATAGGCCCAACCAAGCCACCAACAGAAGCCGCATCCACGGCAAATCAGGCACACACCGCAAATGAAGCTTCTCAGGGCCAAGGCGAAATGCAATGGGTCTATGACCTCATTTTTTGGCCCTACGGGATTACCGCACTGGCTGTGATTCTCACGTTGGGCGGGATTATTTGGCAGAGCAGCGAGACGAAAACTGCGGCGCAAGCGGCCTTGAAACAGGCCGAACACATGATCTCTTCGGAAAGAGCATGGCTCCTTATCTCTCCTGTAAACGAGGGACAACCCCTCAAGGCAGGAAATCCTCCCCTCTTCTGGTGGGAAATCAAAAATGTCGGCAATACCCCTGCTCGGCTCATTGAAACACAATCCGTGTGCGATGCCAGAAAAGAGCCTCAAAGGCTGCGAGAAACCCCCGAATTCCGTCAGCCGGTTGCTTTGAATATGCGGATGCTGGCTCCTGGCGACACTATGAGATTCAGCACCTTCTGGACGGAAGAGGTTGAGCAACAAAGGTTCTCCTACTGCACGACCGACGTGGTCTTTTTCGATCCGTTGTTCCTCCTGGCCTATGGGTATGTGAAGTACGCCAGCGTTTTCAGCTCGGACGCTCTCTACTCTGGCTTCTGCGCCGATTTTTGCTCGGCCCAGATTGGCGTGCAGCATGCAAAATCTGTGATCGAGTTTCGTCCAAAACTGGATGCTCCCCCCGAATACACAAAGCACACATAAGAGAGAGAGAAAAGGCAAATTAGGACACTGACCAGCGCACACTGATCCGCGGTCAAGAGCCTTGGCAGCCCGACCTCATGGCCTCAGCTTATCATTCCAATTATCCGCGGAACGTCATGGCGCAAATCGGAGCGATGCAGTGAGATGGGCATAGTGGCTCTATTTCTTATAGGGGCTGGATTAAATGCGGATGCAGGACCGATCTATATTTCAACTAAGGAGGTAGGCGATGGCTCTCACGTTCATTGAGCTTGATTTTCATCGCGGACTGTGGAGGTGCGATCTTTGCGGGTGGGAGTCGCAACAAATGCCATTGAGCAATAAATCTAGCTTGCCACCATCACATCGGTGCAAGCCACGACCCGAACCACGACGAAACCATTGTCTCGATAGAGAACAAGGCCGACGAAACGAAGAGCTCCAGGATTCTCCGGCCCCAACTCAGCGGCCTCCTAGTTGTTTCACGCTCACTCGTTGACGCCTCGTGAAATTATCCGTTCCTCTTGCGACGGACTTCTGCGGCGGAGTCCCTCATTCTCGGTTGGCATTGCCTATAATTCAGGGAGATTCAGGGAACGGGGTCACACGATGCGCGTGCCAATCTGGATGGTTCCTATCCTGTTGATTTGCCTTTGTTGCCAACCCGTCACTGCCCAAGCGGGAATGCAAAAGCAAGCCCTCACCAAGGCTGAGTTGGCAGCCACTCGCAAGGCCGCCGAGAATGGGGACATAGATGCCCAAAGCAAGCTCTGCGAAATCTATGGCCCTTTCGCTGAGCAGAGTAACGCACAGGACTACGCTCAAGGCGCTGCTTGGTGTCGTAGGGCGGCGGAACAGGGCAATGCGGAAGCGCAATTTATGCTTGGCGTGGCGTATGGCCTTGGCAAAGGTGTGCCGCAGGACTACACGCAAGAGGCATACTGGGATCGCAAGGCAGCGGAGCAAGGTATTGCCTGGGCACAGTTCGGCCTCGGTGAACTGTATTACAACGGCAACGGGTTGCCGCAGGACTACGCACAAGCGGCAGTATGGTTGCGCATGGCGGCGGACCAAGGCATTCCCGATGCACAATTTAGTCTCGGCACGTTGTACGACAGCGGCAAGGGTGTGTCGCAAGACTATGCGCAAGCGGTCGTCTGGTATCGCAAGGCGGCGGATCAGGGCAATGTCGATGCTCAGTTCAGCCTTGGTGTGATGTATTTCTTTGGCAAGGGTGTGCCGCAGGACCTCGCGCAGGCAGTTGTCTGGTTCCGCAAGGCCGCCGAGCAGGGCGACACGACTGCTGAGGAATTGCTCAAGGAATTACTTCCTTTGCTAAACAAGGGGATCACTTTTGCTGCATCTTCTGCAAGTGCTGACACGGCAAATATTCAAACGAGTGCTCCGCTTTCGCCACAAGCCATCGCCAAGCGCGCCTCTGAAAGCACCGTATGGATCGCTTCGCCAGACAGCGATGGGAAAAGCATAATATTCGGAAGCGGCTTTGCAGTAGAGCCTGATTTAATTGTGACAAATTCACACGTCTTTCCGGCTGGAGGATTGGGTTTGGCGGGCAGGATTGGTTCTGACCAATCGCAACGCATTAAACAGGTTATTCAGAGAGACAAACAAGACGATATAGTCTTGCTCTACGTGCCGGGTTTGAATCTTCCATCTCTTCCAATCGACTCCCGCGAGCCAGTTGTTGGAGATACCGTTTTCGCAATGGGTAATCCCGAGGGCATGATCGGAACTTTCTCTGAGGGGATCGTAAGCGCATTGCGCGATCACTTTATTCAGATCACCGCTCCAATTTCTCACGGAAGCAGTGGCGGCCCTGTATTCAACACATACGGGGAAGTTATTGGTATCTCCACAGCTTCGCGCATATCGGGGCAAAACCTCAATCTTGCGGTTCCCGCATCGGAAATTGATACGCTTCTTAAGCGAGCGCGGTCAACTGATGGCGACTCCGAAGAATACCCTCAACAATGACTCTCAGCCGATTTATGACCCCTTTAAGGCGTAGCCTGCTCACGGGGAGGACGGCTGGAGAAAAGTGAGCGAATTGTCGCCCCATTGGTTGTAATGGAATCCATTACAGCGTAATATCTGGATATGGCTACTGCGACTGCAAGGAAATCGAAGGTCTACACGATCAGCCTGCCGCCGGAACTCGCACAGAGGGCCGAGGCGCTGGCACAGCGAGACAGCCGCACCATGAGCGAACTATTCCGGGAAGCCTTCCGCACGTACTCCGCGCAGCAGGCGCGGCGGACACTGGATGAATTGGGCGAGTACGCGGCGAGCCGCAATCCCAAAGGCTACACCGAGGCCGATGTGCCCCGGCTCATTAGAGAAGTGCGTACCGAGAAGCCGCGCCGCCGCAAGGTGCGGTCTAACAGGTGATCGTCGTCGTAGACACCAACGTCTGGATTTCCGCGCTTCAGTTTGCGAAAGGTCGCGGTACGCCAACGCTGGCGCTCGAAAAAGCGATGAGCCAAGACGTGATTGCCACCTGCGATGAGATTGACGCTGAGATTGTGCGCGTCCTGACGGAAAAGTTCTCATGGGAGCAGCATCGGGCAACATCGGCGCTGCAAGCGATTCTGACGCGCGGCATCCGCGTGAAGATTCGAGGCACGGTAAAGGTCTGCCGTGATCCCAACGACGATATGTTTCTGGAGTGCGCCGCCCTTGCGAAAGCGGACTTGCTGGTTGCAGGCGACAAGGATTTGTTGACTCTCGGCGCGTACAAAGGAACGCGCATTGTCACTCCCTCGGAGAATCTGAGAGCCGGATAAAAGCATCCGGTCACGGCTCAGAGATGAGCATGGCCGTAGATCGCCGGAGCGATATTCATCGCAACGGCTGCGGGGATGCCGCTGACAGCGGCATCCCCGGCGTTTTCGGTTGTCCCTTTCTCTTCCTCAAACGTGCTGCCGAGAATCAGGTCCACGGCTCTCTGCGCGTTCGCGGCGGCATGAACGATGAGGCGGTTATCCTCTTCCAGCTTTTCAATCCAGTTCAGGATGTAGGCGGTGGTATTGCGGTCGGTGTGCTCATTAGCGATACCAGCGATAGCGCAAAGGAAAGCTGCGCCCATCTCGGCAACCAATTCTTCTTTGCTGTAAAGCTCATCTCCGAAACGGTCGCCAAAGGTGCGATTGAGACGGCTTTCGTGCCCGGTGCTGTGAATCAGCTCATGGAATAAGGTGCTGTAATAGTGCGGCGCATCCACGAACCGGAAGCGGGCGGGCATGTGTACGGAATCGGTAGAGGGCCGATAGTAAGCGCGGTACTCGGTGGGGCTGTTGAGATAAAGCGCGGGGCAGTTCTCCCATTGGGTAACGATGTTCTCGCAAAGCTCGTCTTCGTCGATCTCCGGCGCGATGGCAGGCTGTGAGATTTCAGGAAGCGTGAGGCCGTCGCATTGCTCCACATTGAAAACCGTATAGTGGCAAAGAACGAAAGGAACGCGCTCACCCTCGCCAGTGTCTTCCTCGTTTTTTTCGGCATGGTTGGGAAGCTGCTTGTAAAAGAGAATCGGCGTTCCATGCTCACCCTTGCGAACCGTGCCTTTCAATGCCTGCGCCTGCTTGAAGGTAAGCCAGAATGGGGAATTGTACTCACTCGACCAAAGCAACAGAACATTGATACCACGGTAGGGCTTGCCGGTATAGAAGTTGCGCGGGAATGGGCCGCCTGCGTAGCGCGGCGTCTTCCACGGCTTTTCCCACGGAATCACGCCTGCCTTGAGGCTGGAAATAATGCGGTCGGTGACGGTCTGGTAGATGCTTGGCCTGCTGGCTGCATTGCGATATGCCATGACGTTTCGCTCTCCTGTGCTGCCCGCGTGGGGCGAGATTCGGAAGGAGGGCATTTCGCCTTTGGCTCTCAACCAAATTTCTTTTGTTGAGTGCCCCCGCTTCATGTCTTGTGCGGCGGGCAGAGGCGAGGCAGGTTCGGTCAAGGGCGGGCGCACGTTGCCCGTTTATGGAGCGTCAGCGAACACCCTTGACGGGTTCCGACCGGCTCTGCCATAAAGCCGCATGAAGCGGGGGCACTGGATAAAAGAAGAAATTTAGGTTTACTTCCGTATTGTTTTTAGGGAGGGGCGTTGCGGGGAAGGAACGGCACCGCATGGATGGGAAGCGGAAAACGCCCGGTACTATGGGCGGTTGCAGCGCGGGAAGGGCACGGCACCCTTCCCGACAAACCATGGACATGGATTGACAAGTGTTAGGCTACAGGCTACAGTTGTTCAGGTGAGGATACGCAACTTCGTCCATAAAGGTTTGAAGAAGCTCTACGCGGACGACGCCACCAAGGGCGTGCCAGCCGATACGGTGGACAAGCTCCGCAAGATGGTTGCCTTTCTGGACGACATGGACGACCCGGAAGAATTGCGGGTGCTGCCATCATGGAAAGTGCATACCCTGACGGGCGACCGCAAGGGCACATGGAGCCTGAGCGTTACGGCCAATCGGCGGTTGACCTTTCGTATCGACACAACCGAACGCGAGATTTACGACGTGAATTTAGAGGATTACCACTAGGTTCAAAGGAGAAGAGACCATGCCCATGAAGAACCCGCCCCATCCTGGGGATTTCATTCGGACGGAGATTATCGAAGCCGCAGGGCTGACGGTCACGGCGGCGGCGATAGCGTTGCGCGTCTCGCGTCCTACGTTGTCCAGCCTGCTCAATGGCAAGGCCGATCTCTCCGGGGATATGGCGCTCCGCATCGAGAAAGCCTTTGGAGTAAAGATGGATACGCTGATGCGGATGCAGTCTTCTCATGACATTGCCCAAACGCGCAAGCGTGAGAATCAAATCCGTGTGCCACGCATCTCCGTGTTGGCCGCTACACATTAGCGAAGTGACATGCCGGGAATGTCAGCGGCGCGGTTGAGGAAGGCCCACACAAAGCGCACTAAGAACAGCCGCCAGCGGCGGCTCGTGCGCGAAGATTTGCCGCTAAAAACGCCCCGGCGGGGCAGCGGCAAATCAGGACCAATATCTGAAGAGAGGGATTTGAGTATCGAACTCCCTACGCC
>JAJYSV010000054.1 GCA_021793405.1 Acidobacteriota bacterium | reverse complement strand
GCGAGGCAGAGCAGATTGGATGGGCCGAGTTGTATCTGGTAAAGCGAAGCCCGTCTGCCGCCATCGCATCCAGGTTAGGGGTGGGAAGCTTCGATCCGTAGCAGCCAAGATCTCCGTAACCCAGGTCATCGCAGATCATGAAAATCACGTTGGGCGAGCGCCGTGATCGGCCTTTAGATGATTTGTGGGTCTGAGTGCTATCGCCCAGGGACGGCATGGCCGAAGTAACTGCAGGCGCGGCAAACGAGGCGGAAAGGTACTTAACAAAATTTCTTCTGTCAAACCCCATTGTAACTAGCTCCTTTTTTTCGATTAGAACATGATGCTCGTGGCCCTAGCCATCGAACGCATGATTCCTGGATATTGGAACGGCGAAACAGGTCTCTCAAGTGGAAATGGTTTTCAACTGCGCTTGCCGCGCGACGCGGCGATTGCATGCAGCTGGGCCTGTAGGGTGATTTTGGTTCGGTACATGTTCGAATCGGTGGCCAGATTCTTCATCTCATTGGGATCGAGCTGATAGTCGTATAGTTCCTCGCCCGCATATCCATCCTGCCACGATGTGTATCGGTAACGCTCGGTCCTCACCGAATAGCCGGTGAGTTCAGGGTGTTCTCCAGAGGGACGCGCAATCTGAGTGACCGCCGGTTTGTCCCAGGCTGCTGCGGGGTCTTTCAATAAGGTCACAATGCTCTCGCCATGGAGGTTGTCGGGCGTTCTATCCAACTCGCATAACTCGGCGAGAGTCGGGTAGATATCGAGATGCTCGATGGTGTGGCCGCAGGTCCCTCCCTGTGTCGCGATTCCGGCGCCGGCAAAAATAACTGGGACCCTGGCCGCGTGTTCAAAGAGCGTCTGCTTCATCCACTGCCCGGTTGTCCGAGTTGCCAGCCGTGGTCCGCCCAAAACACGACGACGGTGTTGTCCGCCAGACCCAGGGTTTCCAGCGCTGTCAGGACTTTGCCCACTTGCGCATCCATAAAGGTCGTGGCCGCGTAATATCCCTGGACGGCCAGCCGCCGTTGCATTTCGTTCATTCCGAAGTTGGGCGGCTGCGTCCAATAGGCGGGCGGTGGAGCGATTTTCAACTCGCTGGAGTCGAAGGCCGGAGCCTGAATCCGGTCCAGAGGGTATTGAGCGAAATATGGTGCCGGAACAATCCATGGCACATGCGGCCGATACAATCCATATGCGATGAAGAATGGGTCCCGGCGATGTTGTCCCAGCAGGCGGATCACTTCATTGGCCCCAATGCCGTCTGTGATCTCGTCATCTTTCGCGGGAGAGGCGTAGTAGGCGATCGCACTACCCAGCCCACGATGAGGCGTGAAGTCCGTGACAAGCGGCTCCTCTTTCAGATGGTCGATTCCGCAGGGATCGTAGACCCAATCCCATGTGACCGGATCGTCGAGCCCGTCTGTGCCAATGCCCTCAGGATTGTTGTAATGGAAAATCTTGCCAACGCGCGCGGAATAATAGCCATTTTGTCGAAACAGTTCTCCGATCGTGACTACATTCGGAAGGCTCTCGCGAAAGTGACGTTGATTGCCGTAGACCTGGGTTGTGTCCGGCGCCAACCCCGTCATCAGAGAACTTCGTGAAGGGCTGCAGAGCGGGTACTGGCAATAGGCCGCATCGAAGCGCACTCCGCGAGCCGCGAGCCTGTCGAGGTTTGGAGTGGACACAGTCGGATTGCCGTAGCACCTGAGCGACGTGTTCAGATCGTCTACCGCGATAAACAACACGTTCTTGCGGGGACGGCCCTGCGGAATCGCCCGTGACGGGAGCAGGGAAAATGCAGCAACGGTCGCGCCGTTCTGGAGGAATGTACGGCGAGAAGTTTTAGGCATGGATCATCCTTCCTGTGGAAGCCGCGCCCTAGATATTGTCACAGGCGCAGCAAATAAGGCTGACTTCAGAATGATATACGCGCGGCGAATTGAAGCTTTCGATTATCCAGCGACGTGGGTGTAGCGGAGGTTGAGCCCGGAGTTCGATGCGTTGTATGCCGACTCGGGGTGTCCATCGATTGCGCCGGAGTACATTTTGCGGGCGCTGTTGTTGCAGGTGTTTTACTCGGTGGGCTCGGAGCGGCTGCTGGTGTCGGCCTGGGCATGGACGATGCGATGTGGAACCATGCGGTGTTTTCCAAAAACCGCGACCGGCTACTGACCTCCGATGTGGCGCAACAGTTCTTTGCGGAAGTGAACCGGCAGGACAGACGCTGCAATGCGGCGAATTTCAACGAGTTCCTAGATGCGATGACGAAGCAGTCGTCCGAGTGCGGCAGGTCCACCGCCAGGTAGTGCGCCTTCCGTTCCACTCCGGCAATGACCTACAGTGCTTCGCCGAAGTCCGACTGCGCCTCCCCTGCCGCATCCAGCAGCGCCACGAACCTCTCCCGGCTGCGCTGTTGCTCTCCGCGCACAGACTGGCGCACGATGCGGTAGCCGCCCGTGAACCCATGCTCTTCTCTGAGCCGGTCGAGAATCCGCTTGTCGGTGTGTCGCTGCTTGGCCGGTTGCGTCTTATCCTCTTCCAGAATGGCGTCGATGACACCCATCCACCGCCCCAGCTTGGGCCGCTTCACCGGATGCTGTCGCTGATAACCCGGCGGCACCGCATACCGCAGCATCTTCCGCACCATGTCCCGCGAGATCGACGGAAATACCTGGAACCACCTCAACTACCAGCTTAGTTGCCCATTTCATCCTCAGAGATTAACCGACCCCACAACTTTGCACACTATCCCCACTACTGCGGGGCTGTGTCTCCAGAATGGTCATCAGCGTCTGCCTGTGTCATTGGGTGAGTGGGAATATCTAACATTCCTGCTATCGCAGAGCTGCAATCCCAAGAATACAGACCACTGTTTGGGGTAACAGGTAAGGGAATAGGCTGATTATCCCAATCATTCCACATCACATCCGCTGAGTTTCTAAGCTCCCACGCCGCTTGGAGATTTGCCTGCGCCCAAGCTAATGTCGTAGCGTTTAGAGTGCCGCGAGAATATCCGAAGCCAACCCCGCGAAGGGCGATGCCATTGTACCCGTCATCGTTGTTGCCACCCTGATGGTAATTCGGAAGAACGTTATACTGAACTCCCCTAAACGTGTAGGTTCCAGCGTACGGGTAATTTGGGTTGTTCGAGTTATACATCAACCAGTCTGCTATGTATTGAGCCTTGATGCTATCACCCGCGCGAGTTGCGGCTTGAATCGCGATTCCGTAATTGTATGTGTAGTCAGAATGGCCCGTTGTGGAATCGAAAATCTTCGCGCATGTTAGGCCTGGGTGGCCATTGCAGACGCCGCCATTCACCTTAATTGAATAAAGATGATCTATGGCCCAACTATAGACATTGTCCGCTTCCTGTTTATAGGTTACGTCTCGCGTATTGTCATAAAGGAGATAACCAGCAATTACAAAGGTAAAATTGACCGGTAAATCTAGATTTTGAGACCATTTGCTGCCGTGCGGCTGCGACTGGATGAGTCATGACAGTCCATTCCCTTGCCCGCCTGGAGCTTGCCCACGGGTCCATACCGTGTTGAAATTCGTTTCCGCTGCGGCCAACCAACTCGAGTTTCCAGTAATTTGATAGGCCCTGATAAATGCGATGACGGCCCAGTCCAGATCATCATTAAATAGGTCCCCCGACCAATCATATTTTCCACCTGGGCCAACAAAACGTGATGGCATATTATCTACAAACCCGGTGCATAAGTTATTGATTTCGTCCACATACTTGGAATGATCGTTGGTTGGGTCGTTAGCTATCGACCAGTCATAGGCATCGTCGGCTATTTCGATCTCCTCCGCCTCTTCCCAGAAACTAGTACTGGTTGACCCGCTTTGTTTTGCAGTAACGATATGGCCTCCGTTTGCACCCTTAGCATAAAACATATTGTTATAGCCGATCCAAGCTTGGTAGACGCTAGGTTTTGTCCATTGCGTCTGCGCTGAGGCCGGGTGACTTGTAGTCAGAACGAATAGGAGTACTATGAACAGGAACCATACGGCGCGCGCATGGGATAGCATATCAATAACTCTTCTTTCCATACTGTCTCCCAAATGTAGTTTTATAGTTGTTCCTTTGTTGGTCAGTGAATCGTTCGATGTTTTACACGAGTTGGATAGTTAATTCATCATAGATATTTAGGTGGATCGATAGCCTCCAATGAGATTGTGGAGAAGCGCGAACGGTTTCCATTTCTCCTTAGCCATGTTTATGAATGCCTAACCATGACTCGGCTGCTGACGGTGCGTTTGCTGTGTGATCTTCGTTTCCTTATAGCTTTGCAATATTGCCCTCCCGTTCGCCACGCCTACGCGGGTTCCAGTGGAAACATCTCTCGCGAGGCAAGCAGATGATAATCAGGGTTAAAATGTCGGAGGGTACATTGCATTCTTCCCAGTTATTCGAACCGTTACAATTTGATGCGGGTGAACAGTCAACTCAAAGCCGTGAGCTCCGACCAGTGATAGTGGGGTCTGATTTCGTTCGACTGCATCTGTCAACCATGCCTGCCGCAGCTGCAGCAGCGGAGTTTCAACCATAACTGTCCGTGTGGTTCCACCTAGATCCAGGAAGCGAAGGATTGTGCCACTGCCGTTCTCAGCAGGTTTCCAAGCATCGAGCAGAACATTCGGATCTTTTACTTCGAGGAAACTATCATGACTGCCGCTGAGTGGTCCCGGCAGATTTGTAGCCTTATCCTGCGAGGTGACCTGGTCGTGTTCCAGCGGCGTCATTTCCTCCCAACCCATACGGCTTAGCCCGATAGCATCGGTCGACGGTGCACTGGTAAGGACATAGCGGAAATTAAAGTGTCCGCCTTGTCCAGCACGGTAATTGGTGTTCCAGTAATTGTTCATGGCATAAGAGAAGATAGTTCCCGGCCGCCGGCCGAACTGTGTGGGCCATGCGAACCGATTGATGTCGCCCAGGGTAACTAGAGGCGCATCGAGCGGCATGACCGTGGCCGAGATTCCGTTCTGCTGGACAGAAACCCAATGCTGGACCGAGAACCATTCATGGCCCGCTCCGGGATACATATCCGTGGCGGGGTTGACCACTCCGGTCTGGATCTCATATTGGAACTGCGGCTGCTGCAAGGCAAATGGAAAGGCAAAGTATACCGCTTCCTTAGTGTCTACTTTCTTCTTGTCGACATCTTCGACAAACTCGATTTTCTTTTCATGGTCGAATAGTTGAATTTCAGTCGAGATCCCTGGCGTGTTCGTATCTTTGCTTTCCAGGCGCGCCACCCATCCATACGGGGTGCGGGAAACGGAGATCAGTTTGCCATCCAGGGCGGGATGAATCTGCAATGCCAGATGGGAGTCCCGACCGCCGCCGGTCACATACAGGTACTGACCAAATCGATAGGCGCTTTGCTGATTCACCAGCTCGCGCTGCAATTGCTTGTCGTAGATGCTGCGCGCGGCCCCTGTGGTGGGATCAAGCTCCACGCGATAGTACGGGCTTTCGAGCATCGTAGTGTGAGTGATGGCGACGGCAGTAGCCGGTTTCTCAGCAGTCCGTAGTTGGAAAACTTTGTATCCCATCGCGGGGATGTCCGGCGCGACAATTCGCACATGGAGAAAATGATTGCCGCTTCGAAGCACTTCATAAGGGACCATCTGGCCGGTAGACGAATCGACGATCTCTTGATTTTTATTCAGATCGAGCGCGACAAAGCCGCCGCGACTCCAGTTCAAGGTGTTGAAGACAATCAGGCTGTTCTTCGCCGCCGAGATCGAGTCCGCGAGGCTCTCCATACTGTTGCGCGCCAGAAAATCTGCCAGCGCATGAGCTTTTAGGGCATAAAGATCCTTGACTGCCAACTGCTGGACGGCTTCTGTACTGGTCGGCTGAGACACGCTGTTATGGGACGTCCATGTGTGCTCATCCATTAGTAATATGTTGGTCCACATCCGGTTCAGGTCCTTCTTGTCCGCGGCAAGGAGTGGGTTGACTAGTGACGCCAGCGTGGCCAGTTTCTCCACCGAAAGTCCACGGCTTTCGTTCTGGCGTTCCATGGCGGCATAGTAGGCGTCCGAGGCGATGCCGTCCTCCCAATAAGGACCTCCATCTCCGCTGACCGTCGGAATGTGGTTGCCAAACTGCTGCGCAATATCTTTTAGAGCTTCGTGGAAGCCGGAATACTGAAAGTGAGGATATGCATACTTACTGTTCCACTGCGCAGCCAGAGTGGCTTGCTGCGGGAATAAGTCGGTGTTTTCCACCTGCGTGCCATACATAATGACGGCATTTGCGCGATAGCCAGGATGCTCATATTGCTGAAGGAATATCGGCAGCGTGTAGTACCCGGCGACCACTGTGGGCGGCAAGCCGAACAGCAGTTGCATCTGCTGATACATGCGCGAGTACCACAATAAGACCTTTTGACCGTCCGGACCTTCCCACCAAAATGGAGAATCTTCGTTCAAATGGCCCTGCTGCAGCACGGGACCGTGACCATTATTGCTGCCAGCGAGCAAATACTCAATACCCGCGGATGCCAGGATCGACGCATACGACCAGGAATAGGAAGGCACGTCTGTAATATTGGCGTAATTGAACGGGGTTCCGTGGATGCGGCTGAAGTTGGCGCTGGCGTACAGCGATCGGACCAACGTCTCCGCCGTGGGAAATCCGGTGAGCAGGTTGGCATATTGGGCCGGAACGAAAAGCCGCCGTTTCTGGATGGCAGCGATCGCACGCTGCTGGTCCGCTGGAGTGCGCGTCTTCAAAAACTCTGCCAGAGCCCATTCACCATCCAGGCTAAAGCGGAAGCTGGGGTTCTGCGCCATCATGTCCATTGCCTCGTCGATATCCCCGCTTTGGATGGCTGCAACCTTGGCCTGATAATCTGAATATCCAATGTCGAGATGGACGTGCGGCACCAAAAATATGGTCCACTTTTTTGCCGGCGCAATGGATTGCTTGTCATGCAGCCGCCGGCCGCCGATGCTCCATTTAAGTTTGGCTTGCGTCTGTGCGGGAAATTCCGGAACCGGAAACTCCAACTTTTCCTCTCCAAAATCCTGATTCCCTGCAAGCGTCTTGCGGACGTGGTTGCCGGCGACTTCCAGATCCACGCTGCTCCCGGGTTTCACTGGTTTGTCATAGCGGATAATAACATCCACAATCTCATCCAGCTGATCGAGTTGCTTCTGATAGTAGACGGTCGGAAAAATCTCAGCAGAAGATGGTGCACCATGAATGCCACCCGCCTCGCGATCGAGTTCAATTGCATCATAGGTCAGACTAGCATCAGGCACTGCCTTAGTTGCATCTTCGACGACTTGCATTGTGATGGTATTGACGCCTCGCCGTAGATAGCCTCCCGGAAACTTGAAGACAATATCTGCCTGCGAGAACGATGGATGTTGATGACCCCGCGTAAAAGCAAGCTGCGGATGCAAATAGAACTTTCCATACTTACCATTGATATTGATACGAAGGTTCGGTACGCTGCGACCTTCAATCAAGAGAGAAATCCGTAGCCGGTACGCATGCGCCGGAGAGTGATCTAACGAGAAGCTGATGGTGCGCGGAGCTGAAGTGATATTGTCTATATTTGCGGAAGCGGCGGAGGGGAACAGCGCGGCTCGTTGTATCGCGAACCAGTCCCGTTCGGGATGACTTCTGCCAATAATGAAATGGATCGGTTGGCTGGGTGTTCCCCGGGCAAACTCCGCCGAAGAACGATCGAAGACGCCGATCTGGAATATTTTCACTGGAGTGGATTTGGATTGAGCGCACGCAGGAAGGAGCACGGCAGTTGTTGTAAGTACTAGAACTATTCTTCTTGAGAAATTCATAAGATTCCTTGTCAAGAGAAGAGCCGGGATGGCGATCTTGTTTTTCCCGGCTCTTTCTGTCCATATTTTTCAACTCCGCAAGGCTTAGGTTGTCAAAAGATGAGTTTCAATGCGACCTCTCCTTCGCGGGGGTCTTTCGCCGAGGTGATGACGCCGAAGTTTCCGTTGCCAAAACTCGTGTTGGGCCCATTTGGATTTCTATGGTTGAAAATATTGAAGAACTCGGCACGGAATTCCAGGTTCGCACCATGGGTAACAGGAAATTCTTTGTAGCCCGCCATGTTGAAATCAATGAGTCCGGGGCCCATGAATGTCCCATTGCCAACATTCCCGAAAAACCCAGGGGCCGGCTGGGCAAAAGATCCCGTACTGAACCACTGATTATATTTTTTGGGATAGGTCAGTGGAGCTATGAGATTCGGCCTGCTTGCCAATCCATTGTGTGAGGTACTCAATCCGAACGTACCCGAGCCGCCGCTTTGGATGGTAGTCATGTCGGAATATTTCCATCCGCCCAGCACAATTCGTTTCCAGACGCGAGACGATTGAAGCTGCGGTAGAGAATAGATGAGACTGGCGGTAAAGACATGCGGTATGTTCTGGCCGGAGTTTCCATAGGCGGCCTGGAGGTTATAGTTGTTTTGGAAACCGCCATAGTTATCCAAGGCATGCGACCACGTGTACGCCGCTGTCAAGTACAGATTGTGGCCAGCGCGATGCTTCAGCAGGAACTCGAGGGCATTCCAATAACTCTTGCCGGTGTTCTGATAGAATCCAATGCCCGCATAACCTAAGTAAGGCGCAAAGTAAGAGTTGGCATAGGTTCCTGTGTTGAGGCGCGGATCGAAATCGTACCCGGCGACTGGTTTCGGCTGGTTGATATTCGGTTCTTGAATGCCATTTTTTACGATACTTCCCGCACCGGCAACGGATACCAGCCAGTTCACTCCAAACTGTTGTTGCCAGCTCAAACTATATGTCTGGATAAAAGACGCTTTGTAATTTTGTAAGTCTTCTCCGCTTACTCCAGGCGCAGAAATTGCTGCCGCTGTAGCGCCAGCAGGGTTACTAAAGTTGGCATCGATCAGGTTGACTTGCTTGAGGACCGGATAGCCGAGACATCCGCCTTCGTCGCAACCCTGTCCTGCCGACTCGTTATAGGTGACCCCGTAACCGCCGCGAAGGGACGTTCGTCCGTCGCCAAATACATCCATGGCGAAGCCGACGACAGGCGCCACATAATACTTGTGCGCATCCGTTAAATTCTGTGGAACTCCATTGATTCCGTTTTGAATGATCCCGTTCGTTTGGCTATAGGTGGGAGTCGGTGTGATGATGCCCTTTGTCGAGACGATAGGAGCTTTTGCCGGGTCGAATGCCGCGGGATCGAAGGCTACGATGTAACCAGTCTGCTCCGTGGGCCACGGCATATAGTACCCTCGCACCCCGGCTGTAATCGTCAGTCGCTGCGTCGCCCTCCATTGGTCCTCAACATACGGGGTCGCAATCGGATAGTGGGCGTATGTACGGATTCCAGTGTTGGTCTGCTGGAATGTGGCTGCGTCTCCAAGAAGATAATCGGCCATCGCGTTGCCTGTGTCATAGCCGCTAAAGTGAAATTGCCCCATGGTCTGCCCAGTCGTTGACCAATGCCTCTCCGTTCCGAAAAGCATGGTGAAGCCAGCCTGCAGAAAATGCTTCCCGTGCAGCCAACTCCAGTCGTCCGTGATCGTATCGTGAAGGTCTGTGGCGCGAGGGATAATCCATGAAGCACCGGATCCAAATTGCGACCAGCCCCCGGTATAAGTAATGTGAGGAACATAGGTCTGTAGAAATCCTCCCGTGTACGGCAAGACCTGGTTGAAATTTGAGAGCTGCGATAGCAAACGGGTGCCTCCAAAGTCATGGGTGACATCGAAGATGCTGGTGGCGATGCTGGTTTGGTTCGTCATGGAGGTGGAAAGAATCTGCGTCAAACGAAGTTGGCCGGCCTGATCATCCGTAGAGAAAACATCATAGTTGGTGGAGAAGGGCGATCCCATCCTTGCCGCATTAGCACCGGTAAATGTTTGTTCTTCAACAAAGTACTCGCCCGTAAGCCTCAAATTGGATGAGATATTGTGGTCCACCTTTGCCATCACATCCATCTGGTCCGTAATATTCGAATTCGTATTCAGATAGTTGTCGAAGCCGCCGGAGGGGTTATTCGGCAACGGTGCCAACGCATTGAGTATGGCCAAAGCATTCGGATCAATTCGGTCGGGTGGAATCTGATTGTTCGGAAAACATGCCGTGTGAACGGTGGCATTGCAGACGCCGGTCTTGGTCGGGTCTCTCAGCCAACCGCCGTTTGTTTTAGTTAGAAAAGGAGAATCGGAGCCAGCGATGGGAAATGTCCCGGCACGCATGTCCGCAGTTGGGCTGACGCCCCGAACCACCTGTCCCTGCGTCTGTCTCACCCATTGCTGGTTGAAATAGAAGAAGGTTTTTTTCTTATTCGTATTGTAGACACGGGGAACGAACAGGGGGCCTCCAAGGTTCCATCCAAAGATGTTCCAGTGCAGCACTGAGGGCTTGGTCGCAAAATACGGGGTTGCATCGAGAGCTGTATTGCGAAGAAATTCCCAGGCTCCTCCGTGAAACGAGTTGGTGCCGCTTTTGGTCTCCACCAGCACCACGCTGGCACCCAGCAGGGTGTATTGGGCGCTGTAATTGTTTTGCATCACCTTGACTTCAGCGATTTCATCTGGATTCGGCAAAACGACAGGTTCATCATGCTCCACGGAAGCCGAGTTCCATATTCCATCGAGATAGTAGATAGATCCGGATGGAGAGGGACCCTGGCCGCCGAGTCCAGACAAGTTCCCGCCATTTACGCTGAGAGTGTTAGTCGTGGTATAGCCGCCGGTACCCATCGGAGCCACTGGGGAGGTGTTGCGAACACCCGGCATTAGCGAGCCGAGTTGCTCATAGTTTCGTCCGTTCAGCGGCAATGCCTGGGCTTCCTCCCCAGACACAGTGTTCGAAATTTCGCTCGTGCTTATTTGCACTTGCGCTGGGGCTGCAGTGACCGTAACTGTGCTGGTAACCGACCCGGGCTTCAGTGTGACGTGGATGCTGTAAGTTCCTGTCGGTTCCAGGTAGATGCCTTTTTCCTTGAAGGAGGCAAATCCTGGACTCGCCGTAGTTACTTCGTAGTTTCCAGATTGCAATCCCACTTGAGAAAAGCTGCCGTCGGAATTGGAGACGGTTCGGGTTACTGTATTGGTTCCCACATCGGTGATCACCACGCTCGCGCCTGGTACCGCAGCTCCACTCTGGTCCACAACAGTGCCATTGATGGTTCCTGTGGTTACCAGCTGCGCGTGGCACGCAGACAGAAGGCCGATCAAGAACAGAAAAGTCACAATGGCTCTGTTCCAGGAAACTCTCGTCGTTGCTGAGCGTGCTGATTCTATCTGCGTCATGCGTCTTCCTTCCAAATGATATTTTTCAGTTCCCATCTCACTTTTGCCTCCATTCTCTATAGGTTGCAATCGATTACGCTTAGCGGCAAAAGGGTACATAGACCTCTATCGATCGATACTCGTCCAGGAAAAGGGCTTTCAGAATCCCTGGAATCGCGATGCAGCATACTGTATGTTTGCTTGGAGACCTCGGCCGAAATTATCAGCGCGTGGTAGCCGAGTCTTAGTCCTCAACGTGTTCTCCGGCGCCAAGCCAACGGTACGATACCATCGCGGTAGGTTCGTTGGCTGACCACCACCAGCAGTTCCTGGTGGCCGGGCAGAACAACTCGGTCGCAGAACCGTAGAAACGTCGTACGACTGCGGGGACGGCCCTGGCCTGGAGACCTGCCGACTGGATCTCCCGCCCTGCGAGGCGGGGGCAAGCCCTGTGGTCGCCACGCTGGGATCTGATATTTTTGCTCCGCGATGGTCTGCAAGAGTGTCGTTGATGACTCCCCGGCTCAGTTGAATGCGGCACAGTGAGGCGACCATCCACTGCCAAACTTGGAATGGAAGAGGTGCGGCGGTCCACCGGAACGGGATTCCGCCGATTCCGGCATGACATGTTTCTTGTTGATTCATATTGACTGTCCAAAAACCAATCTCTTTTGTGTTTCTTAAATACCCTCCTCGTTCCGCGGCACACCTGTCAACGTGTCTCACCTGTGTTTTCCAGTGATTTGACAGGTCACCACCTGTGAAATATGCTTTGATTCCGATGAGGCGCTCACAACTTGTACACCAGGTCAGCGAGACTGCGCTGCAGCATCCTCATTGGGCATTGGTCGAGCGCGTCGCGGCAAGTCGCTATTTTCAGCCTTCTGCCAGGCTCAGGGATTTTCTTTTTTATGTGGCCGACTGTGCTCTTAGGGACGCGCCGGACGAGGCGACCGAGCAGCACGTCGGGATATGTGTTTTTCAGCGGACTCCTGGTTACAACTGCGCAGAGGACAACATTGTGCGCACGCATGCGCGCGCGTTGCGGCAGAAACTGGCGGAATACTTTCAGAATGAGGGTAGCCAGGAAGAAACAGTCATCGAGATTCCCAAGGGACACTATCTGCCTGTCTTCCATAGCGCGATTCGGGCAGCGCCCATGCTGCCTGCCGTCGCCGTTTCGGAGAAAACGTCCGGCAACAGTAGGCTGAAATGGCTGCTCCTCGCGGTCTTACTAGCAGGCTGTCTTACGGGGGCCGCGTGGTGGAAGGTCGATCGAGCAAAAAGCAATTCCGCGGTCGATCGCTTCTGGGGCCCGTTTTTTGCGAATAACGACTCGCTTGTCATCTACAGCAACCCCCTTTTTGTAGGCAATGCCATTATCGGACTGCGGTATGCCCCACCCCCTGACGATCCGCGCGCTGATATCGGAGACAACTATGTGGATAGCTATACCGGTGTTGGCGAGGTCGTAAGCACTTATGATCTGAGCCGTCTTTTTGCCAGCCACCATGCGACCTTCACGCTCAAGCGGAGCCTGCTCGTCACCTGGGATGAAGCGAAGCTGAAGAACCTGATCTTCGTCGGGTCTGTACAACAGAATCCAGCCCTGCGCGTTATCCCCGCCTCGATGGACTTTACTCCTACATGGGGCACGGACTCCTCTGGCATTGTGAATCACCAGCCAAAGCCTGGCGAACTGACTATATATTCCCGTCCCGATCATCCCCTGACACGGGATTATGCAATTCTCGCTTTGCTGCCTGGCCTCCAGCCAGGACGCAAGTCATTAGTTTTTAGCGGGTTGACGACAATGGGGACGCAGGCGGCGGTGGAGTTTGCTTGCCGTGAGGAAGATCTAAAACGGCTGTTGCACCTGGCCAGCCGTCCCGATGGAACTATCCGCTCCTTCGAAGCCGTAATTGAAACGACGATCGCCGGCGGAGTGCCGATTCAAACCAGACTGGTCACAATCCACGTACATTAGGTATTTAGTCCCACAGTGTGCTGGAGTATTGTATGAGCAATTGGCATCGTGGAAGGCATTATGGGACAGGTACTGCATGGGAGCGCCCGAACGACAGCGGCAGTGCGTCGAGCGATACAGCATATAGTCAACCGAGTTTGAACCAACTGGCGGCGCACTATGGGATTAACCCCAAGACGGTGGCCAAGTGGAGGAAACGGATCACCGTCGAGAATGCCACGACGGGGTGGTCAGCGAATATCGCTCTTTCCCCTTTTTGCCATCGCGAATGTAGAGCCATTTTGGGCATCTGCAATCGTTGTAGTTCTTCTCTTTTGAGTGCGAACAGCTTGCAAGATGGCGAGCATAAAGTTTGACGCTGCCAAAACTATTCTTCTGTATCGTGGCCATGGGTCATACTGACATTCGTGTACTTCTCGTGTGCACAGCACGACACATGGAGATTAACTCTGTGAATAACAATGGATTAACTGGTAGCGTCTTTCCACTCTTCATACCACGCCATCTGGATCGCTTCCAGCTTCCCTTCATTCGACTTTTGCGGATCATCCGCGAAGCCAGGCAGTTCCGTCACGAAGCGATGCAGTTCTGTAAAACGGACTGTTAGCGGGTCGGTCTCAGGAAATTTCTCCTGGAGCAGGATTCCAATTTCTTCAGCATCACTCCAGGTGATCTGCGGCATGAGAACTCCTTCGTATTTCGATTAGGAATTGGAGGACTTTGCGGTCTCTTCTGCCAGGGAAAGAGGCTTGCCTTCGGAGACGTAATTGCGGTTCCACTTGGGAATTTCTACTACATAATTACCTGGCCCAGTGATGACAGCCTGGCAGCCAAGCCGGGAGTTCAGTTGAACATCCGCCGCTGTTTCCATACGATCCAGCTCGTCGTCATCGGCCTCGCTGATTCCGGATGCGCCCTCTTTGACCCATAGATGACAGGTGGTACAGGCGCAGGCGCCTCCGCAGGCGTGATCGAGAAAGATGCCGAAATTCTCCGCCACGTCAAGGAAGGACATAGGCTTGCCGTGGTGATCGTACGGCATCGTTCCGTAGTCGAATTCGACCGTACGGCCTTCAGGAAGAAAGGTCACCCGAACCACGCCGGCCGCGGGTGGCTTGGTTAGATCGATGGGCTTGTCGGTTTCAATGCTGCTGGTATGTGCCATAGGCTGCTCTCACTTATTTTGAACTTCAATTTCGGTCGGCGCAGTTTCAAACTCCGGCGCAGCCATCGGATGAGGAATGGTGGGGCCGTCGCCCATCTGCTCGCCTGCCGCATCCATCGTCTTCCCCTTCATGGCAGAGTGGACGGCCGCATCCATTTGTAATTCCGCAAAGTTCCGAGTTGCATAATCGAGCGCGTCAATTGCGTTGCGGATCGCGTGATAATCGTTTCCGCAGCGCGCCTCTTCCAGATTGGTGCGCGTCTCCCGGATGCGGCCTACTTCCACCGGATTCAAAAGTTTCCATGCAGGGCTCAATGGCGCTTTCTCGACCGCGATCAGGATAGTTTCAGCCTCGCTCTTGGCCTCAATCAGTTGCCGCTCGCGGAAGTCCTCCTCGGCGTGATCAAACGAATCCAGGATCATCGTTTCAACTTGTTCATCTGTCAGGCCATAGGTGGGCTTCACTTCAATCTCTGCCTGCTTGCCGCTGCGCTGCTCGCGTGCCGTCACGTGGAGAATGCCGTTCGCATCGATCAGGAATTTCACTTCAATCCGCGGCATGCCCGCGGTCATCGGCGGAACCCCTTTCAGGTCGAAGCGGGCCAATGAGCGGCAATCCTTCGCCAACTCACGTTCCCCTTGCAATACATGGATGGCGACATTTGTCTGTCCATCGATCCCGGTCGTAAAGTGTTCGGTCGCTGAGGCGGGAATGGTGGAGTTGCGCTGGATGATGCGCGCCACGACGCCGCCAAGCGCCTCAATACCGAGCGATAACGGGGTTACGTCCAGCAGCAGCAGATCGTTGGTTGCTGTGGAATCGCCTGCGAGGATGTTGGCCTGCACCGCTGCGCCGAGTGCAACGACTTCGTCTGGATTCATTTCGGCGTGAGGCTTTTTTCCGCGCGTCGCCAGCTCGAAAACTTCCTCGACTAAATTGCGAACACTGGGAATCCGCGTAGAACCGCCGACGAGAACCACTTCTTCGATCGATTCAACTCTGATTCCAGCATCCTGAATTGCCTGCCGGCAGGGCGCGATGGTCCGCTCAATGACAGGACGAATCAGCTGCTCGAATTGATCACGCGTGATCTCTCGTTGATAGCGCTCCCCGGTCGGTAAGGTGACATCCAGTGTAGTGGAACTTTCAACCGACAGCGCAATTTTCGCGTCGATCACCGCCTTGCGAATCGCCTGGATGGCTTCCCCGTTGCGCCGGACATCCAGTCCGAGATCTCCAGCAATGTCCTCGAGCGCAATCGCGATCAGAAGATTGTCGATATCGTCGCCGCCCAGATGCGTGTCGCCATTCGTGGCAATCACTTCAAAGATGCCATCGTGGAGTTTCAGGATGGAGATGTCGAATGTGCCGCCGCCGAAGTCGTATACCGCAACGAGGCCGTCTTTCTTTTTCTCCAAACCATAGGCGAGCGCGGCGGCGGTGGGTTCATTCACCAACCGTAACACTTCCAGGCCGGCGATCCTTCCCGCGTCTTTGGTCGCCTGACGCTGCGCGTCATTGAAATACGCGGGCACAGTGATTACTGCCTTCTTTACAGAGATGCCTGGGCCGAAAAAGCGCTCGGCGTTTTGCTTGAGCTGGCGAAGAATATATGCGGAAACTTCCGGTGGAGTCAGTTCGCGCGTACCGAGTTTAATTCGGAGTACCTCACCCGGAGCGAGGTCTTCCACCAGCCGGAAAGGGAAAAACTTGAGCTCGTCCTGGACATCCTCAACACCGCGGCCCATCAGCCGTTTCACGGAGTAGACAGCACGATCCGGAGTCTCCAGTAGATGTTTGTGCGCAGCATTACCGACGATGAATCGGTCGTCTGCGGCCAATGCAACCACCGAAGGCACCAAATTCAAACCGTCTTCGCCGGGAACGACGACTGCCTGGTCACCCTGCATAAACGCGATCAGAGAGTTGGTCGTGCCCAGATCAATGCCTACTACCCGCTCGTCAGCCATGCTTCTTCAATTCCATTTCCAAAGATGTCGTTCGCTAGCTTTTCAGTGCCTCTTCGACGTCGCGCAACAGGTTGCGAATGTAGCTGCGGCGATTGAGTAAGTCGACCATTTTCTCTTGCGTGGTCTGCCGCGTCGCTTCGTTGTCCGCGGACGAATCCCACTCGGCCCATAAGCGTTGCAAATCCTGTTCAGACACTTTCAACTGCTGATAGAAATTCTCTCTCGCTGCTTCTAGATCTCGGCGGAGCTCTGGATCGTCCGCTCCGCCGGCCTTGGCCATTCGCATCTCTTCCAATTGCATGTTCAACTCGAAGACTTCTTCCAGCAAGTCGGACGGGACCACCTGCTGCTTGACCGTTCCGCTGGCTGCTGCCCGATCCGAAGCGTCGCGGGACTGTTCTTCCAGTCGAATCCCCAAAAGACTCAATAGATATTCCGTCCGCGCCAACGGCTCACGCAAGGTCCGCCATGCATCATTCAGCACAGAACTTTTTTCGAGACTCCATTGCTGTTCCTGCGCACCGGCGCGAACATACAGGTCTGGATGTAGTTTCCGGCTCAACTGATAGAACTGTTTTTCCAGGGCAACGCGATCCAATACGAATCGTCGCGGCAATCCAAAGAAGCTGAAATAGTCCGTCGGCGTGTAGGGCTGCAGCTTGCCGCAGGTCGCGCAAAATTGCGCGTCTGCGTCGTTGTCGCTGCCACACGACCAGCAAACTAATTTCTTCGAAGGTTCGGCTACGACTGTCATACGTTCTCTCTTGGCTGATTGAAGATCCGAACCTCGCCCGCCATTCTCGCGCCGCGACCTCGGCTGTCAACAGGCGACCCTGAGTTAGCCAGAGAAAGAAGATCCGCAACCGCACGATTTGGTAGAGTTCGGATTGATGAAGTTGAAGCCTTGGCGCATCAACGTTTCTTCATAATCCAGGGTCATGCCGTTCAGGTAAATAAACGATTTTGGATCGACGAAAACGCGAACGCCATCGTAGTCATACACGCGATCTCGCTCCCGCGGCTGGGTGTCAAAACGGATGTTGTACGACAGCCCGGAACATCCACCACCCTGCACGCCGAGGCGCAGGCCGCCCTGGTCGGGAGAAATGTTTTCCTTCGCCATCGCAATCCGGATCCGCTTCAGCGCGCGATCCGTCACGTGAACTCCCTTGGGTGCGGAGTTCTGCGCGCCCGAAATTTCAACGGCAGCCGGAGGACTCCCGGCAGAAGAGCCCCAGGTGCGGTCCGTTGATTGGTCTACCGTGCTGATCACATTGGATTCCAGCGCGCTCATCTCTGTGTCATCTCCAGGTCGAAGGTTTCTCAGCCAGGGCGTCTCATGTGTGCCCGGCCAAGGACTGCTGCGACTTCTCAGTTAGCGGCGATAGCGACTGGGACAGCGGCCTGCTCTCCAAGGGCGACATTTTTCTTCTTCCAGTCACCGATGGCGGCGCGAATCGCATCTTCCGCCAACACGGAACAGTGAATCTTCACCGGCGGCAACGCCAGCTCTTTCACGATGTCCGTGTTCTTGATCTCGAGCGCTTCGTCCACCGTCTTGCCCTTTACCCACTCCGTGGCCAGTGACGAGGAAGCAATCGCGGAGCCGCATCCGAAGGTCTTGAACTTGGCGTCTTCGATGACACGCGTTTCCGGATTCACCTTGATTTGCAGCCGCATCACATCGCCGCATTCTGGCGCACCGACCAGACCGGTGCCCACCGCAGTGCTGTTCTTGTCCATCTGACCCACGTTGCGCGGATTGTTGTAGTGCTCAATTACCTTGTCGCTGTATGCCATTCCATCCTCCGAATTCCTTGAACTTCAGAAAAACTGTGTGCCACCTTCAAAAGGGACGGCGGCGCACCGGCTAACTTTAGTGCGCCTGCCATTGAACTTTCGTTAAATCGATGCCCTCTTTCGCCATCTCATACAGCGGCGAAAGTTCGCGCAATTTCTGCACCACGTCGATGACCTTATCCGCAACATAATCCACCTCCGCCTGGGTATTGAATCGTCCCAGCCCGAAGCGAATGGAACTGTGCGCCACGTCATCTCCCAGTCCAAGCGCCTTTAATACATAGGATGGTTCCAACGTCGCTGAGGTGCACGCGGAGCCACTCGAAACCGCGATATCGTTGATTCCCATCAGTAGTGATTCGCCCTCCACATGGATAAAGCTCATGTTCAGATTTCCCGGCAGATGATGTTCCATCGAACCGTTCACATGAACAAAGTCCAGGTTGGATTCGAGCTTCTCTCGCAGCCGATCGCGCATTGCACTCAGCTTCGCCGCTTCCTCTTCCATCTCCAAGCGAGAAATCTCACACGCAGCACCCAATCCAACAATCCCCGGGACGTTCAAGGTACCCGAACGCATGCCGCGCTCGTGACCGCCGCCATCCATCTGCGCGGCAATCTGCACCCTTGGGTTGCGACGACGAACGTACAGCGCGCCTACGCCTTTCGGTCCGTAAATTTTGTGGCCTGACAGCGACAGAACATCGATGTTCATCGCGTTCACGTCGACAGGAATTTTTCCCACTGCCTGCACCGCATCGGTATGGAACAGGATGCCCTTCTCGTGACAAAGTTTGCCAATTTCCGCAATGGGCTGAATGACTCCAATCTCATTGTTCGCGAACATGATGGTGACAAGGATTGTCTTGTCATCGATGGCCCGCTTCAAATCGTCCATCTCAATCAAACCGTCCGCATTCACCGGCAGATAGGTGACGCGGTAACCTTGCTTCTCCATCCGCTTGCAGGTGTCCAAGATCGCCTTGTGCTCCGTCACCTGGGTGATGATGTGATTGCCGCGCTCGCGGTACATCTCACCGATTCCTTTGATCGCCAAATTGTCGCTCTCCGTCGCGCCAGAGGTGAAAATAATTTCCTTCGCCGTAGCTCCAATCAGCTTGGCGATCTGTTCGCGAGCCAGGTCAACCGCCTTCTCCGCTTCCCAGCCGAAGGAGTGGTTGCGGCTCGCCGCGTTTCCAAATTTGTCTGTGAAGTAAGGAAGCATCGCCTCCAACACGCGCGGATCGAGCGGCGTGGTGGCGTGGTTATCCATGTAAATGGGTAGTTGGACTCCGGATGGCAATTTAGGCTCGCTCAAAACTGTACTCATCGACACTCCCCTATTGGATCGAACGCTTTCATATTTACCCACCTCTACGCACGCGCGGATGTGGAACGACTCAAGGTAACCAACTGACCCGTCTGGACATTTCGTGCATATCCCGATGCTCCCAATTTAGATTCATCACAGAGATCGGAGATGCGCATATCGTTCAGCAAATCACGAATAGTATCATTCAACTTCCGTAGCGGCTCTTTCACGATGCAGGAACTCAACAAATCGCAGTCGCCATGGCTCGTGGTACAGGAAGCGATGAACAGCGGCCCTTCGATCGATCGAATCACCTCGAATGCCGTAATCTCGCTCGCGGGCCGGGCCAGCGAATAGCCGCCATGCAATCCCGCATGAGAAATGACCAAGCCAGAGCGGGCAAGAGTTTGCAGGATCTTGGCCAGCAGTGGCGGCGGAATGTGATACGCCTCCGCCATGTCTTTGGCGCTCTGCGCAGGGGCACCCGGATGCTCGGCGAGGTGCTTCAAGGCCATCAGGCCATAGTCCGATTTCTTTGTGAGACGCAGCATAGCTTTCCAAACCGTATTCGGCGGCCGCTTTCAAAAAATACCCGCTTCGCGGGAGTTTCCTGCGACAAATTGATTATAGGACTCTTTCAGTCGCATTTGCAAGAACGACCTCTGCAGTAAAGCATCGGGGCTTCCAGGCGCATCCGGCTCCTCAGTCTTTCCAAATTCCTATCAACCTGCCCAGCAGCAACGCCTGGCCCAACTGATAGCCGTTGTGATCGAGACAGCCCAGAACCTGCCGGAGAATCACACTAAAGTCAAAGTCCCACAAGCTTTTCTTCCGAGGCGGCATCGTCGGCCATGACATTTTTCTCCGGCCAATATCCCTCTCGAGCCAGTGGTTCGTACCGGATACAGTCTCAAGAAATAGCGTCTCGGCGCACGCCGCTTCAGAATGCACCATGTTGGGTATTCACAGCAGAGCGATTGGCCGATGAATCAGTTTTTGCAAATTTTTCTTTGACAAACAATATGTACTTACGGGACACTGGCGCAATCGGGGGACTCCCGCATCTAAACCGCTAGCCATGGAATCCTGCAAACATCCACGTGTGCGCGTCCTAACGCGCGAAGAAGACGCTGAATTTGTCGAATGTCTGGAATGCGGCGAGGTCTTCGACTCGCACGAATTCACCGATATGGCCATCGAAGAGAAGAGCCTGAAGAACGCGGAGCAGAGTGATGAGTGACGGACGAACCACCGCTGCCCTGCACTGCGATCTGACGATCCATGCGTTCGCAACGCGCCCTTCCATCCAACCGGAGGAAATCCCGGTTGAACCTCCTACGTGACGCCCGTTTCCGCCGGGGATCCCAATTTCCGGCCACTGCGCCACAAATAATGAAACCCGGAAAGCACCGTCAGCCACAACGTGGCCGCCAGGGCAGCATGTCGCATCCACAATACCCAATGGGTCGCATGCGTCTGGGCTAGAACGACCGAGCATACGGCTAGAATCTGCGCCAGCGTATTTGCCTTGCCGACCAGGCTGGGATGAAAGTCGCGCGTGCCTGTGGTCGCATACAGCAGTGCCGAGACAATGATGATCCCCAGGTCGCGGCTGAAGACCATGACAGTAATCCGCATCGACACCAGACCCACATGTGTCAACACGAGAAACAGCGTGCTCAACAGCAATTTGTCCGCGATGGGGTCCAGGTAGGAACCAAGCTCGGTGCGCTGGCGAAAGATGCGTGCCAGGGCTCCATCTAGGCCATCGCTGACGCCAGCAACCACCATCAAAATAAAGGCGCTGTGATAGTGGCCATCTAGGATAGACAAAACAAGGAACGGAACGATGGACAACCGAAGCAGCGTCAGTTGATTCGGTAATGCGCGCAATTGGCGGAACACGAGAATAAGAATCTTCCTGATTCATCCTAACGCACCTGAGCGAGAACCCCTTCAGGGTTGCCCGCACCTCTTGCTGGCATTAGAATCGAAAAAGCGCTCGTAGGCGCGTAGCTCAGTTGGTTAGAGCGCTACCTTGACACGGTAGAGGTCAGGAGTTCGAGTCTCCTCGTGCCTACCATATCTTCAAGTACTTACAGCAAGCTCCTCCGAGACGGTGGTAGCGTTTGGGAGCAAATCCTCAGAAACCTGCTGCGATTCTCCTCCTTTCGTAAGCATCTCGTAGACCGATCCGACCATCTTCTTCACGCTCTCCGGCAACTCCTGCATGTACTCGTTGGCGGGGGTGTCCGCCTTCGCGTGCCGCAGGTGCGCCTGGATGTCCTTCAGCGAACCCATGCTCTGCGCCTGTGTCGCCATCGTGCGACGCATGACCTGAAAGTTCAGTTTGGGAAGGCCGAGCTTTTCGGCCAGCGGATTCAGAACGCGGTTTCGATAGTTCCCCGCATCCATCAATCCTCCTCTTGAGTTCGGAAAGATGAAGGCATCTGGAAAGACTACTCCGGTCGAAGCGGCGGTCTCCTGCTTCCACAAACCAAGCTCTTCAGCTAGGCCTGGAGGCAGGTGAACGTCCGTGAGGCTTCCATCCGTCTTTCCGAAGGGCCGAATGGTTCCCTTGTAGACAGTTTCGGTGATCGATAACGTGTCCACGTCATCGAAGGAGCGCCACCGCAGAGCGAACAACTCGCTCGGCTGAGAATGTCAGCGTAAAAATAGGCCACAGTGCGCCGCGGGATACATCCAAGCGGCGGCTAACCCATTGATCGAGCATACCTCGCATGTCCACGCCCGGTGCGCCAGCCCGGGGCGTCTACAAGCATCATTAAAGACAAACACCATCGACTTCCAGGATCTTCTGACGCGGCTGGCAGCACGTGGGTATCCGGGCTCGTACATCGTCGAATCCGTGTGGATTGACTGGGAGCATTGCAACGAAGTGGACAATGTCAGCGAAGCAATTCTGCTACGCGGTGTATTGGAAGCAGATGTTAGGATCTTGGCATGAAACTTCGCGCGAAAATAGCAATCGTCACGGGCGCAGCAAGCGGCATCGGCCAAGCGAGTGCACTCGCCTTTGCCAGCGAAGGCGCTAAAGTCGTTGTGGTGGATGTCGACAAGCGCGGCGGCGAAGAGACCTGCGAGAAAATTCGCGCCCGAGACGGCGAGGCATTTTTCGATCGCATGGACGTTACCAGCGAGGCAGAGGTCAGCAGAATGGTCGGCGAAACCGTTGCCCGATGGGGCCGAATCGACATTCTGTTCAATAACGCCGGAATAGTGCTGGTGAAACCACTCGAAGAAACCACCGAGGCGGAGTGGGATCACGTCCTATCGATCAATCTGAAAGCGGCGTTCCTCGCGATCAAGCATGTGGTGCCGCATATGCGTCGTGGTGGCGGAGGCGCCATCCTGAATACAGGCTCCATAGCGAGTACAGTGGGCCAGTTGAACACGCCGGCTTACGTCGCTTCCAAGGGAGCTATCGCCCTGCTAACAAAATCGCTCGCGCTGGACTATGGTAGAGATCAGATCCGCGTCAACTGCTTGTGTCCGGGCATCACCGATACCCCCATGCTTCGGGAACATCTCGGCGGCGGCCCAGAGGGCGAAGCAAACATTCGACGGCGCCTGTCGCGTGTCCCTCTTGGCAAGATTCTCAAGCCGGAAGATTTGGCTCAGGCGGCTCTCTATCTGGTGTCGGACGATTCGGTTGGCATTACCGGCATAACCCATGTCGTCGATGGAGGTCTGATTGCCGCAGCGGAATACGATGTCCGCATCTGAGCCCCCTTGGCCGCTGAACGTGTATCGAGTGCCCTTGGCCGCGGCGCATGATGTAGAGATGCGACACCAGATAAATCTGAAAACGAAACTAAGACAAGAAAAACATATGATTGGCCGGAAAATCTGGGTGGCAACACTCATTGCGGGATTAGCAGCGTGCAGCCTGGTGCGGGCTCAGGATGCGATCAAAATTAACTCCGAGAACCCCAAGTACCTACTGTTTCGAGGAAAGCCACTCGTGCTGATTACGGCCACCGAACATTACGGTTCGGTTGTCAATCGTCCATTCGACTTCGAAAAATATCTGGACGATGCGGCTAAGCACAAGATGACCATGACGCGGACATTTTTGCTCTTTCGCGAGTTACAAAGTCCACGCAATCCTTCCTCTCCCCTGAAACCTGAATCACCGGACTATATCTCTCCATTTGTGCGGAGCGGTCCGGGTAACGCGCTCGACGGCGAACCAATCTACGACCTGGATTTGTGGAATCCAGAGTACTTTGAGCGACTGCACCGCTTTCTGGATGACGCCTCCAAGAAAGGGATTGTGGTGGAACTGACGTTGTTCAGCAATACGTATGGGGACACAGTGTGGGCGTTGAACCCCTTCCGCGCGGAGAACAACATGCAGCATGTGGGAGATATTGGCTGGGAAGAATACACATCGCTCAAAGACCCGGAACTGGTGCGCAGGCAGAAAGCCTACGCCCGCAAGATCATCGACGAAACAAGCGGATACGACAACGTGTACTACGAGGTTTGTAATGAGCCGGGTGGCGGCATTCCGGGGCATGTAACCCCGGCAGATGTAGACGCATGGCAAAAGGAGATGGCGCGCGTCATGCGTGACGAGATGCGGCGCCTGGGCCATCCGCACCTGCTCTCAGGACAACAAGCCTTCACATATGGCACGAAGAATATGTTTCCGGAGGACGCGAGCTTCGCCGACAAAACCTTTGACATCGTGAATGATCATCCGCTGCCGAACACCCATTTCGGCGGCCATGTATATGACATGGGTAATTTCATGTCCAAGGAATTGAGGCTGGGCCAGGTTGCGGATTTTTGCAAAGCCGCATATCTACATGCCAAGCCAACCGTGCTCGATGAAGACAATGCCGCGAGCCTGTATCGCGACACCACCGGCTGGACTATTCATCGCAAGCGCGCATGGACCGCGCTGCTGAATGGATGCCATTACGATTACATCGATTTCTCGGTCACCGTCGGCAGCGAGAGCGGGACCCCCGCCTCGCAGCGGGAGATTCGCACATGGATGCAGCACCTCTCGGAATTCATGGCCTCGTTTGATTTCGTCCACTCCAAGCTCGGTATAAGCTGGATCGCAAAATACCCGGCGAATTTACTTGCTTCGGGCCTGTCTGCTTCGGAAGATGACTATATCGCATACCTCGCTGATTCCCGTGAGCTCACGGACCCTTCGGCAGGGAAAGCGATCAGAGGCAGTATTTCACTCTCCCTGCCGCCCGGCAGCTACAACGTGTCGCTCTATTCGCCAGTCACCGGCGAGTATTCTCCCGCGATTGAGATAAAAGGCGGTGGCAGGAGCGTGTTGACATTGCCGCAGTTCAGGCAAGACATCGTGATACGAGCTACGCGACGAGAGAACTAGCAGATGTTTGCCATGAGCGGGACAGAACAAGGATCGAATCAAGAGGGTCATCATCTCGCAGCGGACACTTTCCAGGATGCGCCGGTAGAAATCACTTGATTGGCGAATCTTCGGAAGAGAGCTTCTGTTGAGCATCCAATAAAGATATCGCCATCTCGTTAAGATGATCCTGCATGGCGGCGCGCGCGGCAATACTATTCTTTTTTGCAATAGCCATGAAGATTTGTTTGTGTTGCTCCAATGCCGTTTCTGAAACCCCTTCGATCGAGAGGCTTCTGGAAATCCATTGCTGTAGCAAGTTTCGAATCAGATGAAGCGCATTCATCAGGATGCTATTGTGGGCCGCTTGTCCGATTGCGATATGAAAATTGATGTCGGCCTGGGCAAACTCCAAAGGATTCTCTTTGGACCTTTCCATCATGTCGAGGTGCTCTCCCAAGTGTTTAAGATTTTCGGGAGTGATCCGTTCGGCAGCCATGCCTGCCAATTCGACTTCAATCAACCTGCGGGCCTCCACAAGTTCGTGTGCTTCTGCTTCTGAGCTACTCACTATTGCCCAGAGAAGTGGCCGAGAAAAAAATTCCGATCTCTTACAAACGTAGGTGCCATCGCCGAGTCGGGTCTCGATCATCCCCATAATTTCTAAAGCCTTAAGCGCTTCACGCAAGGAGGCTCGGCCTACATTCAGTTTTTGACAAAGCTCACGTTCCGCAGGGATTCGTTCACCTGAGCGCCAGTCCCCACGAATAAGATGACTCACCATTTTGCGACATATGTCTGCCGTAAGGGTCGTTCTTGTTACCGGAGTCAGAAAGTCTTTGGCCATGTGTTTGAGTATAAATCGGCCTGATGGCCTGAAAAGCAACCATATGAACAGCGCATGTTTTCCCCGAATGAGTCATTCAGGCCACCCCGTTAGGGCACCGAATAAACACTTCCGGATCGTAGACGGATGCCACGATGTTTCCCTCTTTACGGATACGTGCCCACGTCGCATCGGCCTGCAGCGGCGAGAAAGTGGTGATGCCCGCACACAATAGCGGCGCGGTCCCGGCCAGATCCAGGTTCGACGGAACCTTCAGCACGAACCGCTGGTCGACGACAATACTGTCCGAGTAGCCTCCATACGTCACGCCGCCCGTGTGCTTGTCAGGAAAGTTATAGGTCGCGCCGCGCGATCATGGTGGATACAAGCGGCGATGTCGCACTGTCAGCGGAGAATGCCTTTGCGTTGTACATAGCTCTCCTTTGGGTGCAGGCCGCCGCAGAAGATATGCAAATACATGCCAGGTTCCCCGGGCTCGCGCTTCTATTCCTTCCCGAATCGCGTTCTACTTTTTTCTGTTGTCCAAAGTTTTTTGCGGAATCAGCAGAGTCAAGGCTTGCGGCACCACTTCGATTCTCACCGGTAATGTGCCCAGCAACTCTCCATCCGCCTCGACAAGCAATCGTTCCGTCGAGCCTTCCAGCGCAAAGCACTCCAGGGATTCGCAGTCCACCAATTCCACCAGCCCCGAGTACGCGGGCCGCCGCAGCAACACGGAGATCATGAATCGCAGGTACCGCAGGCGGCTGCGCGTTTCTAGCGCAATCACGTGGAGATTGGGATTGGTGATCGCAGCCCCGGGCGCCAGCTTGCGCACCGCGCCGCCAAAATTGCCGATGCGCACCGCCAGAATCTGCGACACTTCTTCCACTCGCGGCGCATGCCCTCCACGCTCCTGAAACCGCGCCGCAAACATCGGGTACGTGTATGTAACCCACAAGCGAAAGGCCTCCACCACGTACAGCGCATACCCGAACCGCTGTTTTAACTTGGGATCCAGCCGCGACATGAAGAGAGCATCCGCTCCTATTCCCGCCGCCACAATAAAATAGCGCGAACGCGAACTGCCTTCGCTATCCCGATAGAAGATACGCCCCACGGAGACCCGCATGGGAGTCGCAGTCAGCAGCATCTTCACTGCCTTTACCGGAGAAGCGGGCAGACCCAGATCGGCAGCCAACGCATTTGCCGTTCCCATCGGGATCACACCCAGCGCCGCGAATCCGCCCACCAGGCTCTGCAGCGCTTCGTGCGCTGTGCCATCGCCGCCACACGCAAGGATCGTGTCGTATCCATGGCGCGCAGCCTCCTGCGCCTGCCTCCCGGCGCTCGCTGGCGACTCGGTTGCGATCGCTTTCACTTCGACGCCTGCATCGCGGAGTACCGCCACCACCTCCGCGATCGCCGCGGCTCGCCGTTCAGGCCGCTGGCCGGAAGCCGGGTTGTAAATCAGCGCAACACGACGCATCCAATGTGTCCCCTGGCCCAGCCCGTGAATGTCTCCACGCGCCGCGCTGTTATTCTTACACGCTCCTCACCAACCCTTGGTGAAGAGCTGCCGTCTGCCGGAAAGAATACCTGGGTTATCGGTGGCAAGCTTTACCCAGAATCACCGTTCTACGCGAAAACCCACCCACCCCACGACATTTTCTGCGGGGCTCTCCACTCTCTGCTAGGCTGGAGAGTTTTCCAGTCTCTCCACGGAGAAACATTCCATGGCTTTCAAATTCAGCGGAGTTGATTTTATCGGCTTCGACACGCTGCTCAGTGAAGACGAGCGGCTGGTGCGCGACACCGCGCGCCAATTCATTGAAGACAACCTGATTCCCATCATTGAGGCATGCAATCGTGACGGCCGCTTCCCCAAAGAACTGATCCGGCCCATGGGCGAGCTCGGCTTCTACGGAGCTACCATCGATGGCTACGGCTGCGCTGGCATGAACAATGTCGAGTATGGATTGGTCATGCAGGAAACCGAACGAGGCGACTCCGGCGTGCGCAGTTTCATCAGCGTGCAGTCCGCGCTGGTCATGTATCCCATCCACGCCTTCGGCAGCGATCAACAGAAAAATGAATGGCTGCCGCAGCTCGCTACAGGAGAAAAACTCGGCTGCTTCGGCCTCACCGAGCCGGACTTCGGTTCCAATCCCGGTGGCATGCGCACCCGCGCCAAAAAAGATGGCGGCGACTACATTCTGAATGGCGAAAAAATGTGGATCACCACCGGAACCCTCGCCGACATGGCCGTGATCTGGGCCAAGGTGGACGACGAAGACGGCCGCGTGCGCGGATTTCTCGTCGACACAAAATTACCCGGCTTCAGCGCCTACGACGTGCACGGCAAATGGTCGTTGCGCGCCTCGATCACCTCCGGCCTGTCCATGCAGGATGTCCGCGTACCCGCTGCCGCCATGTTGCCCGGTGCCAGTGGCTTGAAATCCCCACTCATGTGCCTGAATCAAGCCCGCTATGGAATCAGTTGGGGCGCGCTCGGCGCCGCCATGTCCTGCTACGACACGGCGCTGCAATATTCCCTGCTGCGCAAACAGTTCCACGATCAACCCATCGCCAGCCATCAGCTGGTACAGGACAAACTCGCCTGGATGATCACGGAAATCACCAAAGGCCAGCTTCTTTCCCTCCAGGTGGGCCGCATGAAAGATGCCGGCACCGTGGGCCACCAGCACATTTCCATGGCCAAGAAAAACAATGTCTGGATGGCGCTCGAATGCGCCCGTCTATCGCGCGATATTCTCGGCGCCAACGGCATCACCGACGATTATCCCGTCATGCGCCACATGATGAACCTCGAGTCCGTCAAGACCTACGAAGGCACCGACACCATGCACACCTTGATCATCGGCCAAAGCGTGACCGGAATCCCGGCCTACTAGAGCAACGCAGCATCACCATAGAAGAGAAACTCTGATTAAGCCTGTTTTGTATCAGGGCACGGCTTCAGCCGTGCCCTGGAGTTTCTACATTTTCTCAAGCGGCGGCGGCGTGAACCAGTTGGGTCGGGCTGCAATTGAGGGCAAAGGGATCGAGCAGCGTAGTTGGTTGGGTGATTTCCTTGCGTAGTAGGGTAATGAGGTC
>JAJYSV010000053.1 GCA_021793405.1 Acidobacteriota bacterium | reverse complement strand
ATTCTTCTTCCATCCATTACCGCTGGATACAGAAGGCCGATCCGGAGATGTTTGCGGAGATCCAGCAGCGGGTGCGCGAGGGAAGATGGGAAGTGGTGGGCGGCTGGCCGGTCGAGCCGGATTGCAATATTCCCGCCGCGGAAAGTTTTGTTCGCCATGGGCTGTACGGGAAGAAGTATTGCCAGCAGGCGCTGGGCGTGGATGTCAAGATCGGCTTGAATCCGGATTCGTTCGGCCACGCGGCTGGACTTCCTACCATCCTCAAGCAATCCGGCTATGACTATTACGTTTTTATGCGCCCGCAGCCGGAAGACGGGTCGAACAAACTTAACCCTTTGCCGCTATTATTTTGGTGGGAAGGGCCGGACGGCTCCCGCGTATTGACGTTGAGGATTCTGCATTCCTACGACAACCCCGCGTCGCGCATTCCAGCGGTTGCCAAGGACAGCTTTGCTCCGGAGTTTTCTCACGGAGCATTTTTTCTGGGTGTCGGCGACCACGGCGGCGCCGTGACAAAAGAGCAGATCCAGCAGGTATTGCAACTGCGCAACGACAAGAGCCTGCCGGAGCTTCGCTGGAGTACCGTCCACGAATTCTTTCAGGCGGTGGAAGCCTCGCCGGCCATGGCGAACCTGCCCGTCGTCAAGGGAGGGCTGCAACATCATGCGCGTGGATGTTATTCCGCCTGCGGCGAAGAGAAGTACCAGAATCGCCGCTCGGAGCGGGCCATGGTGGAGTCGGAGAGCATCGCCTGGCTCAGCAGCCGCGCCCTGAACCGGAGCTATCCGAAGGCGGAATATGAAAATGCCTGGTGGAACATTCTGTTCAACCAGTTTCACGATCTACTGGCCGGGTCGGCACTCTACTCCGACTACCAGGACGCGCGCGACGGACTGGGAACGGCCTGCCAGACGGCCAACTCGGTCAAGATCGAATCCCTGGAATCCATCGCCAAACAGGTGGACCTGAGCCAGGCCGAAGCCGGGGTGGTGTTCGCCTTCAATCCGCTACCCTGGCGGCGCAGAGCGTTTCTGCAATATATCCCCGGCGGACATCATCGCCAATCGCCCATCACGTATCTGAAAGCGCAGGACGGCACGAAAATTCCCGTCCAGGTCCGGCCGTCAGAGAGTATGACCATCTTCTACACCAGGCTGGCCGCATGGGTCGATCTGCCTGCCTTCGGTTATCGAGTTTTCTCGGAAGAGTTCGATGCCGCCGCACCGCCGGCTCCAACCTATGGCTCATTCGCGACGGTATCGGACAACGGCTTTGGGATCTCCTCTCTCAAGGCTTCCAATGGAACCGAGCTGCTGGCATCGCAGATTGGCCTGGTCGCCATTGCCGATCCCAGCGATACCTGGTCGCATGGAGTGGATCAGTTCCGCAACGAGATCGGTCGACCCACCCTGATCTCCTCGAAGGTGGTGGAAGACGGGCCGGTGCTCCGAATCACGCGCCAGAGGCTGCGCTGGCAGCAATCGGAGATTGCCGTCGATATCAGCACCTTTCCTCAGTCCGACATCGTCAAGCTCCACTTTGTCATCAACTGGAACCAGCATGAACAGATTCTCAAGCTGGAGATTCCCACGGCGTTCACCGATCCAAAACTCTTCGCCATGGTTGCCGGAGCGGTTGCGGAGCGAGCCACGAATGGCAATGAAGAACCCTACCAGGACTGGGTCGCCGTACAAGGCGCGCTGCAGGGAAACGATTACACGGTGGCGCTGCTGAACAACTGCACCTATAGCTACGACTGTCTGAACGGTCTGCTGCGCACCATCCTGATTCGCTCCGCACCGTATGCGCGACATAATCCTTCTCCCGTGTCCGACAGCCTCGATGCCTGGCAGGACCAGGGGCGGCAGGAGAGAATCTTCTGGCTGGTGGGACGGCCGGGCAACTATGCGGAGCAGAATCTCGACCGGCTTGCCGAGGAGTTACAGTCGCCCGCCGAATATGTCATGGATTCCAGACACAGCGGGAAGAAAGGCTGGGAGGACTCTTTCCTGGAGATTACCCCGAGCAACGTCTCTGTCCTCGCCATCAAGCAGGCGGAAAACTCTTCCGATGCGATGATCATCCGGGTGCAGGAGCGTTCCGGGAAACACACCACGGCGCGCCTGCAATCTTCCCTTCTCCATCTCGACAGCAAGATTGCTCTGAACCCATGGGAACTGAAAACCCTGCGCATCGAAACCCCAAAGGGCTCGCACGCGCAAGTCAAGGCCGTCTCCACTCTCGAAACTTAGGATCGCTCTTGCACCATCGGGGCGCGAAGGGTCGACGGTGGCACGGCCCAGAAGCCAAGGGAAGGTTGTGTGTCAAGGAGGAATCGTATGGTCGCGGCTCAAACGCATTCACCATGAGCGGCCATACGATTCTCTCAACGCCTGAACTCACGACGCTCGTACCGCGTGCGTTGTATTCGATCGACAAGTCGATACGGGCATACTGCGCGATCCGACTGGCGAATCGGGTGAACTGCCAGATGTGATCGAGGCGCTCCAAGCCCCCATCATCATTTCAGAGTTTTCCACGCATATACTTTCGAATAACGAATGAGGAGCTGAGTGCTATGAGGCGTCGAAAGTTTCTGAAGCTTGCAACTGCGGCCGCAGTCACGCCCCCCTGGGCGCTGGCACAAAATGCGGACCTCATCGATATCAGGAGTTCCGCAGTTGCTCTCAGCTCTTCTGCGACTGCTCGCGAATCGAAAGCAGCGCAGGTGCTTGTCGAAGAGGCTGCGAAGCGCTGCGGTATTACATGGTCCGTCGGCAACGCCAAAAAAATCAACGCGCACGTCGCGTTGTATCTGGCGACTCGGCAGTCTGCGAACAAGCTGCCGCGGCATAATCTGGTCCCGGAGTCAGCGCTTCGCGGATTGCAGACGGATGGATTTCTCCTCCGCAGCGGACAAGACAGTGATGGGCAATGGATCGCCATAGTCGGCGCCGATGAGCGTGGACTTTTGTTCGGAGTGGGCAAACTGCTTCGCCTGATCGACTTCGGCAGGCAGCAAGCAAGCGTTTCAGCGAGCCAGTTGAATCGTACGAGTCATCCTGAATATAAGCTGCGCGGGCAGCAGCTTGGGTATCGCCCGAAAACGAATGCCTACGATGCGTGGTCGGTCGAAATATGGGACCAGTACATTCGCGACCTGGCCCTCTTTGGGAACAATGCCATCGAATTGATCCCGCCACGCTCGGACGATCTTCCCGATAGCCCGCACTTTCCTCTTCCTCCCGACCAGATGATGGTGGAGATGTCGCGCATCGCCGACAGTTATGGATTGGATGTGTGGATCTGGTATCCGGCGATGGATCGCGATTATGACAATCCTGCGACGGTCGACAAGGCTGTAAAGGAGTGGGGTCGTACCTTTGCCATGCTGCCGCGCGTCGACGCTGTGTTTGTTCCGGGAGGCGATCCCGGCCACACCGAACCGAAATATCTGCTGGCATTGCTGGAGAAGCAGAAGAAAAATCTGCGGCAGTATCATCCGGAAGGGCAGATGTGGGTCTCGCCGCAAGGCTTCAGCGCAGGCTGGATGCAGGAATTTTTCGGGATTCTGCGACAAGAGAACACCAGGCAGTGGCTGGACGGAGTCGTCTTCGGCCCGCAGTCCCGCGTCACAATCACGGAAATGCGTCACGCAATCCCAAACTATCCGATCCGCTGCTATCCCGACATCACGCACAGTATTGAATGCCAATATCCTGTGCCGGATTGGGATGTGGCCTACGCATTGACGGAAGGTCGTGAAGTGATCAACCCGCGCCCGCGCGGGGAAGCGAATATCCTGCGGAGCATTCTGCCGGGAACGGTCGGCTTCATTACCTATTCCGAAGGATGCAATGACGATGTGAATAAATTTGTCTGGAGTGCGCTCGCCTGGGATTCCCGACAGACGGTCACCGACGTGCTCCGCGATTTTGCGCACTTCTTTATCGGAGCCCAGGAAGCCGAGGGCTTCGCGCAAGGTCTGCTGCATCTGGAGTCAAACTGGCAAGGATCGCTCGCGACCAACGCCGGCGTCGAGGTTACCCTCGAACGTTTCCAGGATATGGAACAGAGATGTTCGCCGGCCGTCATGGAGAACTGGAGATTTCAGCAGGCACTCTATCGCGCGTATTTCGACGCCTTCGTGCGGCATCGCCTGCTGAATGAAACGGCGCAGGTCGCACAGGCGCGCGACCAACTGGCAAGTATGCTGGGCATCGGCTGGGGCGCTGTGCCATTGGGTATTGGCGATCCGCCGGCCACGACGCCTCCGAATGGTCGCATTCCGGACCCGCTGCTTGCCAGGGCTCAAGCCATGCTCGAAGAAACGATCACCGAGCCGGCCGCAGGCGATTTGCGAACGCGAGTCATGGAACTGGCAGCGGCGCTATTCCAGAGCATCCGAATGCAGCTTGCCGTGGAGCGATATCAGGGCGAAGCCGTGGAACGCGCCGCGAACCTGGACACGCTCGATGCGCCGATCAGCGACGCGATGTGGTTGCGGCGGCAAATCCTGGACATCCGCAAGATGACCGATCCCATGGCGCAGATCGCCGCGGTTCGTTCGCTGCTGTTTCGTACGGATCCAGGTCCGGGCGGTTTCTACGACCAGCTAGGAAATGTTTCCAGCCGCCCACGTCTGGCATTGGGGTGGGGAATTGTGCAAGATCCCGAACTCCGCAATTCGCCTTTCATCGGCTTCCGATATCCTGACCCGCTCCAGGATAACGCCCCACTGGCCTGGAAATGTTGGGCAGAATCCCTCTTCGACGCTCCGCTTACCATGCACTATCCAAATTTGGACCCGAAGACGCCGTATCGTTTGCGAGTGGTGCACTCAGGCGACGCGCCGCACATGAAAATGCGTCTCATGGCAAATGACACGATCGAGATTCACCCATACATGCTGCGCGCGTGGCCGCCCGCGCCGCAAGAATTTCCCATCCCTTCCACCGCCACGGCCAGCGGGGAACTGAAGCTGGCTTGGACGCGCGAGCCAGGACTGGGTGGCAACGGACGCGGTTGCCAGGTGGCCGAAGTCTGGTTGATCCCAACCCCTACAACGGAGCCTTTGTGATGGCAATTGCCGACACCACACCGAACGATATGCAGCCGAAAGATTGGAAAGACAATCGCCTTCGGGCTCGTCTCGAGGCCGGCGACTATGTCCTTGGGTTGACCATCACCAGCAGCAATCTCGAGACCGCAGTGCTGGGCGCGAAGCTTGGCTTCCACTTTTTGTGGGTGGAAATGGAGCACTCCCCGGTATCGCTCGAAACCTTGCGGGGCATTGTGTTGGCTACACGCGGGCTCGAAGCTGCCGTGATTGCCCGGGTTCCTGTCGTGGCCCTGTGGACAGCCAAACGTGTCCTCGACCAAGGCGTCCGGGGAGTCATCTTCCCATTTGTTTCCGACCCAGAACTGGCACAGACCGCCGGAAAGGCCTGTCGCTATCCACCCGCTGGATTGCGAGGGTCTGGTGCGGGGCTTGCCACCTCGACATGGTTCGAGCCCGGAAACTACTATGATTCCGCGGATGCCCATGTGTTGACCGTGTGCGTGATTGAGGAAGAGCGAGCGCTGGCCCATATCGATGCCATCGCCGCCACTCCAGGAGTTGACGTCCTCTTCATTGGCACCAGTGACCTTTCCTTTTCGCTGGGATTGCGCGGTCGGCAGAATGAGCCGAAGCTGGAGCAGGCGATTGAAACTATCAAGACTGCCGCGCAGCGGCACAAGAAATTTCTCGGGCGACCGGCCCGAAGCGCGGACGAAGTCCTTCGTTTTCACAAGGAGGGTTTTCAGTTCTTTCAGTCCGTAACGGAGCTAGGACTGATGCGGCTGGGAGCCGGAGAAATTCTCCAGCCGCTTGGGATCGGCCTATCGCAGAGCAATAAGAACGCCCTATACTGATCTAATCGCCGGCATCGTTGGGAAACTGTTCAGCGGCCAGGCGCGCAGTACGTATCCTGTCGAGGCGCGCAATCTCGACCGCAGCCTGGGGATCGATCACGTCGAGCCGGACGCGCGTAACACCCCGGTCCCGCATACCCAGCATATGGGCAGCTTCCGAGGAGAGATCGGCAATCCTCGTATCGGGAACAGGTCCGCGGTCATTGACCCGCACCACGATCCATTTGCGGGTGTGAAGATTCGTCACCTTGACCCACGTCCCAAGCGGCAGGGACCTGTGGGCACAGGTCAGGTCGTGCATGTTGAACGTTTCTCCATCAGCGGTTTCTTTTCCCTGAAAATGCGGGCCATACCACGATGCCAGACCGATCTGGTGCCAATCGTATCGCTTTTTGGGTGTCGCGGGCGCGGACGACGTTCCCGCCAACACAGAGGGTTTGCCGGCTGGCATCGACTCCGAAACCACGGAAGTCGTGGGGCGCTTGGCATGGATGCTTAGCAAGCTGAGGGTGATGCCGATGGACAAGCCCGCCGCAATCGACAGGATGCGACGAACCGACGATGGGGGGTGGACATTCAATATTGTATTTTCGCTAAGGATTCTCATAGTTGGAAACACCTCCAAGTTTACGCGCCTTGATCAGCTAAGTCAAAGAAATAAATAGACTTACCTTGGAATTTTCTTGCAAATTAGCTCCCTTTGTGTTAGTCATGAATTGCACACCGGAGCGCCCATTGGGAGCTTCTTATTACTCCTCAGGTGGATATTTGTTTCCTCCATCCAACCCGCTTTCTGCCCAGGGATGCTCAAACGCGGAAGCGACCGAGCGTTCCCTGGCGTCCACTCCGGGTTCAAATTCTTCCCCATCCTCGCCTCCAATCGTTCTTTCCATCGCAGGCTACGACCCGTCGGCCGGTGCGGGGGTGCTGGCCGATTTAAAAACATTTGCCGCCGTTGGGGTATACGGCATGGCATGCATCACTGCGCTGACCGTTCAGTCCACGCAAGGTGTTCGCCGGGTCGTTGGGGTGGACACCGGCATCGTCATTGAGACGCTCGATTGTCTGGCCGAGGATGCCTGCTTCAGCTCAATCAAAGTAGGAATGCTCGCCTACGTCACAATCGCACAGGCCGTTGCGGACTGGCTTGGCCAGCGGCAAGAGATCCCTGTCGTGCTTGATCCTATCATTAAATCCAGTTCTGGCAAAGACTTACTGGAGAGCGACGGCTTGGATGTCCTGCGGGACGCCTGGCTTCCGCGAGCAGATTGGATCACCCCTAACCTGGCGGAGCTCGCGATCCTTACGGAGACAGCCGTACCGACTACCGGCCCGGAAACTGAAGAAGCTGCCCACCGGCTGCAGCAGATGGCCGCGCAACGGGGCAATGCCGAATTGAAGATCGTGGTCACAGGCGGTCATGCGGATGCCCCGAATGACCTGTTACTGATGGGGAATGAGTGCCTGTGGTATCCAGGCGAACGTATCCATACAACTTCGACCCACGGTACCGGATGCGCCTTTTCTTCCGCACTGGCCGCCAGAATCGCTCTGGGAGATGAGGCTATGACGGCCGTGAAGGCCGCTAAAGAATATGTTACGGGCGCCCTTCGATACTCGTATCCGCTGGGAAACGGAAAAGGCCCCCTAAATCATTTTTGGCAAAGCACTTTTGTCTAGACGAGATGGCGCGTAGCTTGCCAGTCTCTTCATTGATAAGATCCGCACAGTTGTCTATCTGCTAGATAACCATTTCATTACCTTAGTGACTCTTAAGAGTAACTGGGCAAATGTGACTTATCCATGTATTCTGAAGCTGAATTTGCAGAAACGACTTGTAGAGCGGGCACTATCGGCTCTTAAAAATCCAAGTTGGAGTCCGTCCCCGTGGATGAATCGGTCCAGAAGAACGCGCACTCTGATTCATTGATAGAGCTGCGGAATTCGGTCCGTTTTCCTGTGCGGATGAAGGTCAAGATTCAAACGGATAAGGGTAAAGAGGACGCGGAGACTATTAACGTCTCCGCCAGCGGTTTGTTATTCACTTTTTCCCGCATATTGGAGGCGGGTAGTGCCATTGAAGTTGAAATGATCATGCCTTCGGCCGCCCTGGGAACACCCGACGATGTACGCGTTCATTGCTGTGGACGGGTGATTCGTTCCTCCAGAAGAGGTCCGGCACGGGTGGAAGTTGCCACCGTAATCGATAGCTATGAAATGCTTTCCTGAGGCACGTATGCCTGGTTTTTCTGCCGACGCTAACAAGAAAAAACCGAATTCGCTTTTTGGCTCCGAGCCAATCGCCGACTCCAAGCCCGCTACGGGTCCGGAGCAGAGTTCGCCCGGGGTTCCCGAAGAGTCTTCTGGGATTCGCATCATTTTGGCGGACTCCCAAGCCATTTACCGCGTGGGAATCCGCAAGATTTTCGCGGTCGAAGACGATATGCGTGTCGTCGCGCAGGCGGAGAACTATCCCGGCTTGCTGGCTGCGCTGGAACGCTTTCCCTCCGATATCGTGTTGCTGGACGGAGGCATGATTTCCGGTCAGGCGGAAGCGATTCCGGATTTGCTGCATCGCGCCCCCAACGCGAAGCTGGTCGTCCAGGTCAGCGAGAACAGCGAGGGCTTTATCGTCGATCTCTACCGCCGCGGCGTTCGTGGCGTTATTTCGCGTTCCATCTCGCCCGATCTGCTGATTCGCTGCGTCCGCAAGATCGCCGACGGCGAGACCTGGATCGACAATCAGTCGGTCAGCTGGGTCATTGATGCCTATCGCGCGGAGGCCAGCACGTTAACCAATCCCCGGCTGCAGCCGCGTCTCTCTCCCAAAGAGCTTTCCATCATTGGCTGCGTCACTCAGGGAATGCGCAACAAGGAAATCGCCTACAAAATCGGAACCACGGAACAGGTGGTGAAAAACTACCTGCGTAAGATTTACGACAAGCTTGGGGTCTCGGATCGTCTGGAATTGGCACTTTATTGCCTGCACCATCAGCTGTTGAAACAGCCGCCTGCCAGCCCGGGTCCGGGCAAAGCCACCGTCCAGGAGATTAACATCGGCCGCATTCGCCCCTGACATTCGGGGCAGGGGACTCCTCACCATACCGTCGCGAGCGAGAGCGAATGGCTCTAGCTCGCGACGGTATGGTCCTCGACCGGGCTCGCTCCAATAAACCGATCATCCTTCCCAGTTCGTCCTCGGAAAGATGATCCAGTAGCGCATGCACGGTGCTCGTTACCACTGGGTCAAGTTCCTTCAGCCGCGCCAATCCAGAAGTAGTAATCTTCGTCACGACCACACGCCGATCATTCGCGCCGCGTTCTCTCCGCACCAATCCCTGCCGCTCCAGACGACTCAGCAGCCGTGTTATGTCGGGGTCCTGGCTGATCAGTCGTTCCCCTATCTCCGCGCAGGATAGGCCCTGCTTGCCGGCACCGCGCAAAATCCGCAGGGAATTGTATTGCGTCTCGGTAATTCGATAGGGTTTCAATTGCATGTGTAGCAAATGTTGCATCCGGTCTGCAGTGCGCACGATGTTCAGGAATGCCTCAGCATGGATACTGGCGAAGGATTTCTTCTGGTGGATTTCTTTTTGCAACTGGCCCGGAACTGTCTGGCCGCCGGTTGTAGTGCGTGTTCCCTGACTGGCTGCGCGCGTTCGCGATTGTTTCGGGGCAATCATCGGGAGGTTTTCTGGCTGACCATTGCGGGCGCTCACTATGCTTGTTATAACAGATGAATTTCGAGGGTCCACAGACACGGATGGAGTTGTTCCGGCGTCACATTGCAGCCAATCAGCGGCACCGTCAGTCGGTGGCAAGATTCAACTGGTGTCGCACGTCCGCGCCGTGAACCCAGAAGATGACATCTTCCGCAATATTGGTCGCGTGGTCGCCAATCCGCTCCAGGTTGCGCGAAATAATAATCGTGTTCAGCGCCTGCTCTGTCCATTCCGGATGCTGCTGGATGGCGAGTATCATCGCCTGGTGGACGTCACGGTTCATCTGATCGACGTCATCGTCCATGGCGAGAACAGACGTTGCCATGGCCACATCGCCGTCCAACAGGGCCTGCAGCGCGAAGCGGATCATGCGCTCCGTCAGTTCGCCCATCTGGTGCATATCCACGGACAGATCCGCGTGGGGCATTTGCAGCAGTTCGGCGGCCCGCTCGGCGATGTTGACCGACTGGTCCCCGATCCGTTCCAGATCGCCGTTGATTTTAATCACGGCCAGCAGGAAGCGCAGGTCAATGGCCATGGGCTGCTCCATTGCCATCAGGTCGTACGCCATCTCATCGACGGAACGCTCGGTCGCATTGATGGCCGTTTCATTTTCCAGTACGTGATGCAACAGGACAAGATCTGCCTTCAGATAGCCGTCCATGGCGCAATCCATGGTCTGCTGCGCCAGCGCCGCCATAGCCAGTAATTTGTCTTTCAATTGCGCCAGCTGCTGCTGGTAATGGATGCGCGGCACGCAGTTCCTCCCCGGCCCATGAAGAATACACCTAATTGTCTCTCAAAGAGTTTGAGATTCTATGAATCTTTTAGCCCAAGCGCCGTTCCGCTTCCTTCGCCGCTTCATAGATTTGCTGGAAGGATTCGACCGCATACAACACTGACTGCATCTCGGAGATGGAAAACTCGTGCTCCAACATTCAAGCGAGCTTCGATCCCGCAAGGTGATCGTTGTAGGAAAACGCCGCGCTGCCAGCATCTCGAAAAACGCGTCGGCCGGCAAATAGCCAGAAACAGGGGTGGAATTCCAGCCTGTGCGCGGCTCCAGCTTCGACGATACGGCGGCCAGGTCCGGAATGCTGTCCTCGCGCAGCCCGATCTGCTCAAATCCATCCAGATATTCCTGGCAGGCGTATTGGCGCAGCTGCGGCATACATCGACGCACCAGCTCCGACCACGTGGCGTGCTGGTCCGCCGAGTACGCGGTCCAGTTCTGCTCGATAAGAAATGGACGCGCAACGACGAGTAGCTCATTCTTGGTTTGCGCAGCGTTCAGTTGTTCCTGGCGGGTACACATGGCGAGGCTTCCCTCCGCTGCGCTGCCAACCTGCGTGCATGCGATTCAGGTGTGCCTAAACCCTTCAGGATGCTGCCCGAAGGATAAGCCTGTCAACGGTTGCCTATGCTGGTCCGGAAACAGGTCTGCGCGATCGCACTTCCTATGTCGGCGAACAAGGCCAAATTCGTTTTGTATTGACCACCCCGCTGCGCTCCGGCAACGCCATTGCCGACCATATCGCGAAGCATGGCGATGGGATTAAGGACATTGCACTCTGGCTAGACGATGCAGTGTCAGCCTGGTTTGAGACGACGCGACGGGGCGCTCGCAGCGTGTTCGAACCCTTCTGGTTCGCCCTTCCCGCGTCGCGGAATCGCATGTGCAGATGGAGTGCCGCTTGCAGCAAGTTGTCCACGTCAGCGCGGAGCCGCTCGGGGGGAGCCTGGTCTTGGGTGAGGTCCTGCGCTTTCATGTGCGAGAGTCCTTGCTAGACAACTTCCGCATCGACCCCGACAAACTCCACGCCATTGGCCGCATGGCCGGTTCCACCTACACGCGCACTCGGGATAGATTTGATATGGAGCGACCCAAGTAAGGCTTTTTCCGTCGCCATGAACCTCAAGACACACCGTCTCCTGTACAAATGTGATATGCGGTCCGCAGACGCGAACTATCCAATCCGCCGGGTTGCAGTTCTGGGCGCAGGCACAATGGGGTCGCGCATTGCCGCGCACATCGCCAATGCAGGTTTTCCCGTTTTGCTTCTTGATATTGTTCCGCCCGGCGAGTCCGAGCGAAATCGTCTGGCGGTGCAATCACTAGAGAGCTTGAAAAAATCCAAACCGCCGGCATTTGTCGATCCAGGTGTGGCGTCCAATATCGCGGTCGGAAACTTTGAAGACGATCTGGACAAGCTGAAAACTTGCGACTGGATCGTTGAAGCAGTGGCGGAAAATCTGGCCATCAAGCGTGCGCTGCTCGGCAAAGTAATTCCCCACCTTCGAGACGATGCGATCGTAACGACCAACACCAGCGGCCTTCCCGTGGGATTGATTGCGAAGGATCTGCCCGAATCGTTCCGCCGCCGTTGGTTTGGGACACATTTTTTCAACCCGCCCCGCTACATGCGGCTGGTCGAAATCATTGCTCCACCAGAATCGGACCTAGAGGCGGTCGAGTCGGTCGCAAAGTTCGTTCAGGTCCATCTGGGCAAAGTAGTGGTCCGCGCCCACGACACGCCAAACTTTATTGCCAATCGCATCGGCACATTTGTCCTGCTCAACACGTTTCGCACCATGCTGGAATTTGGATTGACCATCGAAGAAGTGGACGCGCTGACCGGCACGGCGATTGGTTGGCCGAAGACCGGCACATTCCGGCTCGCGGATATGGTTGGCATCGACGTTCTGGTGAGCGTCGCCCGCAATTTCTCTGCGAACGCGAGTGATGAGCGTACGGATGTACAACTTCCCGCCGTGCTCGAACAGATGCTCGAACGCAAGTGGCTTGGAGATAAGACTGGCCAGGGCTTCTACAAGAAGGAACGCGGTCCAGATGGCAAAGAGTCGCGTCGTGTTCTCGATTTGAACACGTTGGAATATCGACCTGCCGAGCGGCCCAAGCTTACCGAACTGGAAATGGCCAAGAATAACGAATCCGCGACGGCGCGAATTCGCACGCTGCTCGCCGGCAATCCGGAACGGGAAAAAGCCGCCCGCTTTTACTGGCAGATCCTTCCGGAGCTATGGACCTATGCTACCAACCGCACCGGTGAAGTCGCAGATACGATCGTCGAAATCGATCGCGCCATGAAGGCTGGCTTCAACTGGGAACTGGGGCCGTTTGAGATGTGGGATGCTGCTGGTTTCGTCGAAACCGTGGAAAAGATGCGCGCTCGCGGCCAGACAATTCCGAAAACCGCGGAAGGCATGCTCGCTGCTGGCGTTACCTCCTGGTACCGCAACGAGGGCACGGAGTTTTTCGATGCTCCATCGAACACGTATCGGCCTGTGGTGGAAACGCCCGGCACGATGACTCTGGCACGGATCAAGCGGACAAATGGCGTCATCGAGAAAAATCCTGGCACTTCCTTGATCGATCTTGGCGATGGTATTGCGTGCATTGAATTTCATTCCAAAATGAACACGCTAGGCGAAGACATCGTGAGGTTTGTGCAACGCACGCTGCGGCCCACAGGCGATGCGATGCGGAATTTCCAGGCTTTCGTTGTGACCAGCGATGCGACGAATTTTTCCGTGGGTGCGAACCTGATGCAGGTTTTGCTGGCCATTCAAGACGAGGAATGGGACGAGATTGACAGGTATGTTCGCGAATTCCAGGCGATGACGCAGGCGATTCGCTTCAGTTCGCGGCCAGTGGTGGTTGCTCCGTTTGGAATGTGCCTGGGTGGCGGCGCCGAGGTTGCGTTGCATGCCGCCGGTCGCCAATCACATGTCGAACTCTACATGGGTTTAGTCGAAACTAGTGTGGGTCTTCTGCCCGCTGGCGGAGGCTGCAAGGAAATGACGCTGCGCTCCATCGACGCGGCCAATGCGGTCCGAATGAGCCCGCGCGGCGACTCTGTAGAAATGAATGATGCCGTCAGAAATGTGTTCGAAACGATCGCCATGGCCAAAGTTTCCACCTCAGCCTTCGAGGCAGAGACACTGCACTTTATGCGTGAGTCCGACGGAATCACCATGAACCGCGAGCGACTCATCCTCGACGCAAAATCGGAAGCCATGAGGCTGGCGGATACCGGGTATGTGCCGCCGCTGCCTCGCACTCAGATCTCCGCACCCGGAGAAAATATTCTCGCGAATCTAAAACTCGGCATCCACATGATGCGAGAGGCTGAATTTATCAGCGATCACGACGTGAAGATTGCGCGTCTGATAGCGAACGTGCTCTGCGCGGGGCCGGTCACTCCATGCACACCGGTCAGTGAACAATATCTGCTGGATTTGGAGCGCGAAGCATTTTTATCGCTTTGCGGAGAACGCAAGACTGCGGAGCGTATCGCGGCCACGTTAAAAACCGGCAAGCCACTGCGGAACTAGATTGGATCGACTGGAGCCACGCATGAAGGATGCAATGATCGTCAGTGCCGTGCGGACAGCGGTTGGGAAAGCGCCCAACGGCGCGCTGCGGTCTACGCGTCCGGATGATCTTGGAGCAGTTGCCGTTCGCGGAGCTTTGGACCGCGTGCCGGAACTTGACGTAAAACGGATTGAGGACGTCATCATCGGTTGTGCGATGCCGGAGGCTGAGCAAGGCCTGAACTTGGCCCGCATTATTTCTCTGCGAGCGGGTCTGCCAGTGGAGGCAGCCGCCATGACCATCAACCGCTACTGCGCTTCCGGCCTGCAATCCATCGCTCTTGCCGCCGAAAGAATTCGCGGCGGCTCCGCAGAGGTGATTGTCGCTGGCGGCGCCGAGTCCATGTCCTTCATTCCCATGGGTGGCAACAAAATCTCTATGAACCCCTGGCTGGTCGATCATTATCCTGACTCTTATATGTTCATGGGCCTGACCGCCGAACGACTGGCCAAGCGCTATGGAATCTCGCGTGAAGAGTCGGACCAGTTTGCGCTTGCAAGCCATCAGAAGGCGCTCGCTGCAATCAAAGCGGGTAAGTTTGAGGATGAAATTGTGCCCGTGCAGGTGACCGTTTCAGCACCAAACGGCGCCGGCAAGCCCACTCGCAAGGAGACCGAATTCCGAGTCGATGAAGGTCCCCGTCCCGACACCTCCTCTGATGCTCTTGCAAAACTGCGGCCCGTTTTTCATTCCAATGGAGTCGTGACGGCGGGAAATTCTTCTCAGACTTCCGATGGTGCCGCCGCTGCAATCGTAGTCGCTGAAGATGTGGTGATTTCCCTGGGGCTCAAGCCGCTGGCACGCTTCGTAGCCTTTGCCTATTCCGGATGCCTTCCCGAAGAAATGGGAATTGGGCCTGTATACGCGATTCCCAAGGCATTGAACTTAGCCGGCCTTACGCTGAAACAAATGGATGTGATTGAGTTGAACGAGGCTTTTGCAGCGCAGTCGCTGGTGGTCATCAAGCTGCTCGACATGGATCCATCGCGTGTCAATGTGAACGGAGGCGCGATTGCACTGGGTCATCCCCTGGGCTGCACAGGCGCGAAGCTGACCGCTACCATACTGCGCGAATTGAAGCGGCGCAAGGGAAAATATGGGCTGGTTACGATGTGCGTTGGTGGTGGAATGGGCGCGGCGGGAATTTTTGAAAATCTTCAAGCTTGAGGAGCGCAACATGCAGCGGTGTTCGTTGTACGGGAGAATTGCATGAGCAACCCAGCGACAGAGAAGATGCGGCGCGTCACTGGAGGAAGTTTCCTTATCGAAGATCTTGCTCCGGAAGATATTTTTACACTCGAAGATCTTTCTGATGTTCAAAGGCAGATAGAGCGCACTACGATCGACTTCGCCGAAAAACAGGTGCAGCCGCAAATTGCCGCCATCGAAGCAAAAGACTTCAGCGTGATGAAAGGTCTACTCAGAAAAGCGGGCGACCTGGGCCTGATGGCGATTGATGTTCCCCAAGAATACGGCGGCTTCGATATGGACAAGGTGACGTCTGCGCTGATCGCGGAGAAGATCGCAATCTGCGGTAGCTTCTCGGTCGCGTTCAGCGCGCACGTCGGCATCGGTACCCTGCCGCTCATCTGGTATGGCACTGCACAACAGAAGGAAAAATATCTCGCCAGGCTGGCATCCGGCGAATGGGTTGCGGCCTATGCACTGTCGGAGGCATCCTCCGGTTCCGACGCAATGAACATCCGCACTCGGGCTACGCTCTCCGCGGATGGGAAGCACTACGTGCTGGATGGGGAGAAGATGTGGATTTCCAACGCCGGCATCGCGAACCTGTTTACTGTATTCGCAAAGATTGATGGAGAGAAGTTTGCCGCTTTCCTGATTGAATCTGGCACAGCCGGACTCACCGTCGGCCCGGAAGAACACAAGCTGGGCATTCGCGGCTCCTCTACCTGTCCGCTGATTCTTGCGGATTGCCATGTGCCCAAAGAAAATCTTTTAGGCGAAGCCGGCAAAGGCCATCACATCGCATTCAACATCTTAAATGTCGGCCGCTACAAGTTGGGCGCAGCGGCCATTGGAGGCGCAAAATATTCTTTTCGCAGCGGCGTTCGCTACGCTCGGGAACGCATCGCCTTCTCCAAGCCGATCACTTCATTTGGATTGGTACAGCAGATGATCGCCGACAGCGCGGCTGGCATTTTTGCCGGCGAATCCCTTGTCTATCGCGTGATTGGAGCGATTGATGCATCGCTGGCCGAGCGGGACAAGACCGCCGCGAACAACACCGCAGAGATACAGAAGCACATCGAAGAGTATGCCGTTGAGTGTTCCATTCTGAAAGTGTGGTGCTCCGAAATGCTGGAGCGCGTTGTCGATCAGATGCTGCAGTTGCACGGAGGATATGGATATGTCGAGGAATATCCAGCGGAACGCGCGTATCGCGACTCGCGCATCAACAGGATCTTCGAAGGCACCAACGAAATCAATCGCCTGATCATTACTGGCTGGATGATGAAGCGCGCCATGCAAGGGCGTCTCGCCCTGTTGCCCGCCATCCAGCGTGTGATGGATGAAATCATGGCCGGTCCCACTCCCCGCGAGGAGCGGGAGGGCGAACTTGCCGATCAACATTTTCTCCTTGCCAACGCGAAAAAGCTGAGTCTGTTCTGCGCCGGCGCTGCCTCACAAAAATTCGGGAGCGGCTTGGTGGACGAGCAGGAAATCATGGGCGCGCTGGCTGACATGATAATGGAAGTGTTGGTTCTTGAATCCGCCATTCTGCGCACGGAGAAGATGCAGGGTAGCAGCCCGTTGGCTGTGCTGATGGTGAAGTGCTACGCGGCCCGTTCTTTTCGAGTAGTGGAGACAGCCGGGGAACGTGTTCTCGGCGCCGTCGCCGAAGGCGATATGTTGCGCACGCGAATGACGATCCTCCGGCGGCTCACGAAGCATGAGCCCGAAAACACGGTTGCCCTCGGCCGGGAAATCGCGACAGCGATGACAGCAGCCGGGCGATACACACTGCAGATATAGGAGCGGATTTTCTGCCGCTACCGATAAGAAAGTCGGCGAACTCAACATGCGGATATTGACTCTGATTCGCCAGGTGCTGGATGCGGAAGAGACCGTGCACATTCGCTCTGGCGAGATTGATCTGAATGGAAGCAAGCTGGTCGTGGATACCATGGATGAGTACGGCGTTGAACAGGCCCTTCGAATACGCGACAGTGGAGTCGATGTGGAAGTAGTCGCACTCGCCGTTGGCCCGGAGCGCAACCAGGAAGCCCTGCGTACCGTTCTCTCGATGGGCGCGGATCGAGCCATCCATGTGATGACGGAGTTGGCGCTCGATCCAATTCCGCTAAGCAAAGTCGCAGCGCAGATTGCGCAGCAGGAAAGGATCGACTTGATTTTCTGCGGCGGTCAACAGTCCGACTGGGACAGCCACGCGCTCGGGGCCGCAACTGCAGAACGGCTGCAGTTGCCGCAGGTTACATGGGTGAGCGCTCTCGAAGTTCACGGGCAGACATTGACGGGTAGACACGATGTGGACGACGGCAGCGAGATGTTTTCCGTGCAGCTGCCTGCTGTCATCACGACGCAACAAGGTCTGGGCGAGCCCAGATATCCGACCGTGCCGAATATCATCAGGGCAAAAAAGAAAGAGCTTCGCATCGAGACGTTGGACCAATTCCACGTGGATCTGAAGCTGAACGTGCTGGGTGCGGCAGTGCAAGCGAAGGCGCGGCTGCACAAAATATTGGATGGCAAAGATGCCCCGGCCGCCGCTGCGGAGTTGGTGGAGTTGCTGCGGAACGAAGCGCGGGTGATTCCATGATCCTGCTGGTTGTGGAACATGCGCGCGGTAATGTCAGCAAGAGTACGTATGAGATGGTCACATGCGCTCGCCAACTCGGAAGGGAAGGCCCGGTGACCGCGCTGGTGCTCGGTTCCGGAATTATGGCCGTCGTGAACGAGGTAGCATTGTTGGCCGATCAGGTGTTGGTCTCGGATCGTGCCGACCTGGCCCAGTACGACTCCGAACTGTGGTCGGCGGCTGTGGCTCAAGTCGCCAGCGAAGGCGACGCTCATACAATCCTGATCGGTGGCAGTAGGAGCGGTCGCGAATACAGCCCGCGCGTTGCCGTCAAGCTGGATGCGCCCTTGCTGGAAGATGTCATCAGCGTTACAGCGGAAGAGGGTACGCTTTCAGCAGAGCGTTATACCAACCTGGCTCGAGTTACAGAGAGGATTACAGCGCGCGCGCCTGTAACCGTCATTACTCCAAAGCAAGGGGCATTTGCGGCAGCCATGCCAGGCACGCATGCAGCCGAGCAATTCGACGTGGATCTAGATCTGACTGCGCGCCGGGTACAAATCACTGAAAAATCCGCGGAGAAATTCTCGCGCATTTCTCTGGCGGAAGCCGAAATTGTGGTCGCTGGCGGTCGTGGGGTCGGCAGCGCGGAAGGCTTTCGCAACCTTGTCGATGAGTTGGCCGATCGGCTTGGCGCCGCTGTTGGCGCAACACGTGCCGTGGTGGATGCAGGGTGGAGGCCGTATGCCGAGCAAGTCGGCCAAACAGGCAAAACTGTGCAGCCGAAGGTCTATATTGCCATCGGCATTTCCGGCGCGGTGCAGCATCTTTCCGGTATGGGGAGAAGCAAATGCATCGTGGCCGTTAATAGGGATGCGGATGCACCGATTTTCAAAGTGGCGGATTACGGTATCGTTGGCGATGTGAACCAGATCGTTCCGGCCATCATCGCAGCATTAAGCAGATAGTTCTACCCATGAATCGCTCTTTCGGGGCCTTGTTGTATGCTTCCACTTTCTCAGAAGTATGCATTCCTGATCTTCGCGTTGTTAACGTCGGCCTGGGGAGCGCGCGGTTTCTCCAGTCTCGTTCACACCATACGCCGTGGGCGCCCGGATACGGAAAACCGTACGGATCATGTTTTTCGCCGACTCTGGTATGCGTTTCGCACCGCGCTCACCCAAACCCGCACTTTTAAGAACAGGACAATTGTCAGTACATTCCACGCATTCATTTTTTACGGATTTGTCGCCTACATTCTGGTGAATTTGCTGGACGCAATCGCCGGCTATACGTCCTTTTCCATTTCCTCAACTACCACTGCGGGGGCGATCTACAACTCGCTCGCAGACCTGCTTACGATGCTCGTGGTGGTGGGCGTCGTAGCGCTGGTGGTTCGCAGATTTCTACTCCCCGCACGCCATGATTTTCGTTTCAATTCGAGCACGCTCCTGCATCCCGACGTGAGACGAGGTAAGATCGGTCGCGACTCTCTTCTGGTCTCCGGCTTCATCCTGTTTCACGTGGCAAGCCGCGCCATCGGCGCGGGCGCACGGCTGGCCCAACAAGGACCGGATAAATTTCAACCCTTTGCGACGCTGCTCTCTCATCTCTTCACGCCGCAAAATGCGTATGCATGGCGCATCTTCGGCTATTGGGGAGCGCTCGGCAGCGTGCTGCTGTTCCTCGCCTACTTCCCATATAGCAAGCATGTCCACATTTTTATGGCGCCGGTGAAATATTTTTTTGCACGGCGCGCGGGTTCTGGAGTTCTGCCGCCGATTGAAATCAATTTGGAAACAGAACATCACGAAACGGACATTCCACAGATTGGCGCCGGGCGTTTGGAGGACCTGACATGGCCTCGACTGCTGGACGCCTACGCTTGTATCCAATGCAATCGCTGTCAAGACGTTTGTCCCGCCACGGCGACCGGAAAATCGCTCAGTCCGGCAGCGCTGGAAATCAACAAGCGTATGGAGCTGAACTATCTCGCATCCAGCCGCTTCGGGTTCGTTTCTGGAGAACCCAGCCCACACCCGCTTCTGCAGTTCGCCCTCACTGCGGAGGCGGCTTGGGCGTGCACCACCTGTGGCGCCTGCGTGCAGGTATGCCCCGTACAGGATGAGCCCATGCTGGACATCATCGACATCCGCCGCAATCAGGTGATGATGGAAGGCGAATTTCCGGCACAACTCCAAACCGCGTTCCGTAGTATGGAGAGGTCGAAGAATCCCTGGGGCATCAACCACGAAAGGCGTATGGACTGGGCCGAAGGCCTCGACGTTCAGACCGTCAATGAGAACCTGGACCCCGATGTTCTCTACTGGGTTGGCTGTGCGGCGAGTTATGATCCGCAGGCGCAAAAGGCCGCGCGCGCGTTCGTTCAACTCCTCGACTACGCCGGCGTCAACTTTGCGGTACTCGGAAAAAAAGAATTTTGCACTGGAGACAGTGCTCGTCGCGCCGGGAATGAACTTCTCTACCGGGAACTCGCCGATAAGAATGTCGCCACATTGAATGCAATCCAGCCAAAACTCATTGTCGCCAGCTGCCCGCACTGCATGAACGCGCTTGGTCACGAATACAAGCAGATAGGCGGATCGTATACCGTCCTGCATCACACTCAGTATCTGGAATCCCTGGTGACTGCGGGCAAGTTGAACGCCGACCACCTGGACGCGACCATCACGTACCATGATCCGTGCTATCTCGGACGGCACAACGGAGTATATGACGCGCCGAGAAATGTCCTGCGCGTGCTCTGTAATGAGGTTTTGGAACTGGACCGCGCTCGCGAAAACTCATTCTGCTGCGGTGCAGGAGGAGCGCAATTCTGGAAAGAGGAAGAGCCCGGTAGCGAGCGAATTTCCGAAAACCGCTTCCGTGAAGTGAAGCAGCGGCTCATCTCCGCTGCTGACCAGAAGACCCTCGCCGTCGGCTGCCCATTCTGCAAAAACATGTTGAGCAGTACGCCAGGCAAAAGCGATGCCGATGGAATCGTCATCAAGGATGTTGCCGAGTTGCTGCTCGAGAGCGTGCAAAGGAACATGGGAGTGCAGCCAATCCCTCCGCCGGTAGGTACGGAAGTGAAGGTTGTGAGCGATTCTCCATCCGTCATGCCCGTTCCAGATTCGTCTGCACAAACCGAGAAAAGCGCGATCGCGACCGATGCACTTTCGGTAAAGGAAGTGGAAAGTGCCGACGCGGCAGCCGTGGAACCGTTGCAGACTTCAGCAAACCAACCGCCCGAGTCGAAAGTCGCACGCAACAAGTGGCAGCCCAGGCCCAGGAACGACGCCAAACCATAATGCATCCGGAGAATCTAGACGACCATGCGGCTCCCCTTCCACCAACCAGCGTAAACTTGCTGCTCAGAAGCCATGACAGAGCATAACCCGAGCGTACTCCGCGGGACACGATTGAAATCAACTCGAGTGACGAATCGTCGTTCTCACAGGGGCTGGCATCAGCGCCGAAAGCGGACTAAAAACCTTCCGCGATAGCGACGGACGGTGGGCTGGCCACAGGGTGGAGACGGTGGCCACCCCCGAAGGCTGGGATGCGAACCTCGAACTCGTCTGGCAGTTCTACTCTCAGCGCAGAAGAGAATGCCGCGCCAGCCAGCCCAACGCCGCCCACTATGCACTCGCCAAGTTGGAACAGGAAATCGGCGACCGCCTCTTTCTCTGTTCCCGGAGTGTGGACGATCTGCACGAACGCAGCGGTTCGCGCAACATGGATCACCTGCATGGGAGCTTTTCAAGTCGCGTTGCGAGGCGAACTGCGGTGCGTCCATAATAGAGGACAGTAACAGTTACAATTCCATTGCGGAAATCCCGCATTGCGCATGCGGCGCCCGTCCTGCGCCCCCACATTGTCTGGTTCGGCGAAATTCCGCTGAAATGGCGCGTATCCAGCGAGAGATTGATCGCTGTTCCATTCTGCTGGTAGTGGGTACGTCCGGTGCGGTCCATCCCGCGGCAAGCTTTGTCCATTGGGCCAGGATGCGCGCCGGCACTCCGGCTCGAACATACTATGTCGGTCCGGAAGCACCTCTGAATGCCGACGGCTTCACCAAAATAATCTTGGGCAAGGCAGGCGAGAAATTACCCAGCCTATTCCAAGTTCCGTAAACCACCGCCGCGCCCGCAGGATCAAACAAAAATGTCGTGGGGCACATCTCTAGGAACGGGAAATGCAGCCTGTAGAATCTTTGATTCCTCTGAAACACGGGAACCCTCCCCTTCCGTAATTCTTCCGCCCATTGTCGTGAAGTCTCGGCGAAACTGGTCGATAACCAGTCTATGGAGGCTGCGAAAGCTTCCCGAGGTTCGGCGTGTATGAGAGATCGTGCGGAGATGCTGGAGGCGACCCTTGACCTTATGGAGGAAGGAATCGCGGTACTTGATGAGCGATCGAACATATTGCACTGGAATAAGGCGGCGGCAGTTCTGACGGGATATGAGCCTGCAGACGTGATCTGTCGGCGGTGTCCCGAGGACTTATACCGCGTGGACGAAGAGCATCGCGACAAAGTAAGTGCAAACACTGCGGGAGGCCGAGGTGATATACAGGCGGCTGGTGCTGCCGTCGGTGGAACGTTTCCAGATCGACCGGCGATCGTGCGAACAGTGCAGGAAAGCAGTCGATTCCTAGAGCGGCCGACCCTGGTATCGATACGCCATAAACTCGGACATCCGGTGCCGGGAATGCTGCGCAGAGTCGCGCTGCACGATTCGCAGGGAGCGCTCACGGGTGCCGCGCTGCTGTTCTATCCCGTGGAAGAAGTGGATAGTCTGCCTCGAGGTGAGTCGGGCGGAGGCGTGGGCATCGAAGCCAGCCAGGCGGACATGGAAGACCGGCTGGATGCCGCGCATCACCAGTGGATGACCAACGGTATGCCGTTCGGCCTTCTGTGGATCACAGTCGATCAGGCCAGGTCCCTGCGCAAAACCCACGGGCGGGACGCGTGCGAAGCCATGCTGTGGGCGGTGGAACACACCCTGCTCTGTCAATTGAAACCGGCGGAGGCGATCGGACGTTGGGGCGAGTACGAGTTTCTGGTGGTTGCGCACGAGCGCACGGCAGAGCTGTTGACCGAGCATGCACGTCGCCTGGCCGGACTTGCCCGTACTGTGGATTTTCGATGGTGGGGTGACCGCATCGGCCTGACTCTGAGCATTGGAACAAGCTACGCGATGGAAGCCGACACGCTGCAGTCCCTGCTGAACCGGGCGCGCCATGCAATGCAGACTAGCGAATATCAGGGCGGCAATCATGTTACTGAAGCGAGGGGAGAGGAATGCTCGCAGTCATAGGAATAGTCGCAGTCTTTGGCGCGGTCATTGCTGGGTTCCTGATGGAGAAGGGACACCTCCTCGTCCTTCTCCAGCCTGCTGAGTTTGTGACCATTGCCGGCGCGGCCGTCGGCACGGTGCTCATTGCCAATCCGGTTCGCATCGTAAAGTCTATGATGGCCGGCTTGCTCGGGGTGTTCGGTTCTTCCAAGTTCGGCAAGCAGAGATACCTCGACACCCTCAAAATGATGTTCGAGTTATGTAACAAGGTGCGCAGGGGAGGATTGATAGGCATCGAGGAAGACATTGAGAAGCCCGCCACAAGCGAATTATTCAAAAAATATCCCGAGTTTCTAAAGGATCATCATGCCGAAGCGTTTGTGTGCGACACATTGCGCACGGCGATTACTGGAGGAGTCGAGCCCTTCGAGATGGACCAGATGATGGAACTCGATATGGAAGTCGCGCACAAGGAGATGCTGCAACCGATCCAAGCGCTCACGACGGTGGCGGATGCGTTGCCTGGGCTGGGGATTGTTGCGGCTGTGCTGGGCGTCGTCATCACCATGGGCTCGCTCGGTGGTCCGCCGGAGGAGATCGGCAGGAAGGTTGCCGCCGCATTGGTCGGCACGTTTCTTGGAATCCTGATGTGCTATGGCCTTGTCGGACCACTGGCATCCAGCATGACCAAGGGAGCAGAGGAGCACAATGCGTATCTGCATGTGCTGCGGATCGTCATCCTCGCATTTCTGAAGGGGCTCGCCCCGATTCTTGCCATCGAGATGGGCAGGCGTGCGATTCCAGAGTATGTCCGGCCCACCTTCGACGAGATGGAGAAGGGGTGCAAGCAACACGCTGCATCCAAGTCCGACTCCGGTTCAGAGGCCAAACCTGCGGACGGCACCGCGGCATAGGGGACCGGACCATGGCGGCAGATCGCAAACCGATTCGACCGATCATCGTTATCAAGAAGAAGGCCGCGCATGGCGGCCACCACGGCGGCGCATGGAAGGTGGCCTATGCGGACTTCGTGACCGCGTTGATGTCCCTGTTCATCGTACTCTGGCTCATGAATTCCACTCCGCAGATCAAGAAAGCGGTCGCGGGATATTTCAACGATCCGAAGAGCGGAGGACGCGAGACAGGCACCACCATTCAGGGCACGGATCATAGTATTTCGATCGACCAGAAAAATGTCGAAAAGCTGAAAGAGGAAATTCAAAAAGCGATCCTCAAACAGACGGACTTGAGCAAACTTTCCAAGCAAATCGTCATCACGATCACGAGCGAAGGCCTGAAGATCGACCTGATCGAGGATAAAGGGGGCACCTTCTTTCAGAGTGGGAGCTCGAAGCTAAGCAACAGCGGAGTGGAGCTGCTGACCCTGCTCGCAGCACAGTTGAAGGTGTTGCCGAACCGATTGCTGATCGAGGGACATACCGACGCGGCGCCTTTTTCCAAGGGTAGCGACTATACCAACTGGGAACTGTCGGCGGACCGGGCCAACTCCGCGCGTCGTCTGCTCCAGCAGAGCGGGGTCGGACCGAACCAGATCTCGCAAGTGCGTGGATATGCGGATCAGATGCTGCGCGTGCCATCGAACCCTCTCGACCCGTCCAACCGGCGCGTATCGCTGATTGTGCAGTGGCTGTACGCATCCTCAACAGGGGCGGGCGGCGCGGTGTCCAGGCCACCGCCTGGCGAGATGCAGAGCGATTCGCTCGGGAACAGCACAAAGTCCGAAGAAAATTCTACGGATACGCAACCGCTGGCGAAGCCCGTGGCCGCCGTTTCAAAACCCACCTGGGCCGACCGGTTCCGAGCTGCGATACCAGGTGGAAAAAAGTAGCCTTGCCCAAGTACACTCTCTCGCAGCCGCCTCTACCTGTTCACTCCACCATCGCCTAGAATTGCGGGAATGTAGAAGTGGAAGAACCGGTCTGAGTCCGATTGCAGGCACACATTCGCGTTGGGCGCGCCCTGCTCCAAGCGCGTGTAGCCCTGATCGTCGATCTGGATGCGCATGGGTTGTGTCGGGCACAGACTCGGGTCGATGACTTCGGCCACCGCCATGGCGTCAAACAAAGTCGGCGTTGGGTTTAGTGTGGAAGCCGTCCACTCTTGGTAGAGAAGAGTTAATGCATCGGTGGGAGGCGTGCCCCGACTAAAAAGAGTCGCCCGCAGGACTTCGTCTAGCTTCAGCTGCGTGGAGTCGAGCGGCATCACATACAACGGCACGCCCGAGGCGAAGAGTTTTCTTGCCGCGGGAATATCCATCTTGATGTTGTATTCCGCACTCGGGCCACGATTCGGTAGATAACCAAGATCGCCATAGCCTCGCCGGATGGACCCACCCATGATCACAACCTTCTTAAGTTTGCGAAAGGTGGCTGGATCCTTATCGATCAGCGCGCCTACGTTGCTCAACGGGGCGATGGAGATGAGTGTGATCTGTCCGGGGTTGTGACGGATGGCGTCGAGGATGAAGTCGATCGCATCGGGAAAGCCTTGTGCCGGCTCCGAGAAAGCCTTCGCCCAGCGAGCCTGGGTGAACGTTGAACCGGCCTCCGTCCTGGGACCGGCCGACACCGGAACACCGCCGTGACCCGTTTCGGTGAGAAAACGCTCAGCAAGCCGCGCCCGCAGATCCGTGTCTCCCCACGCTGTTGTCACGCCCAGAAGCTGAACTCGATCACTGGAGAGCGCGAGCGCCAATGCGAAAGCATCGTCAATGTCATCGCCGATATCTGTGTCGAGAATGATTTTTTGCGGGCCGACCGCGGCTACGCCTGCGCCCGTCGCTTGCGCGAATCCGCTGCTGCGCGGTATAGCAAACATCAGCAGCACCATCCAACCCGCTACGCAATACACTTTGGCACGAAACGTCTTCACAGGTTTGATCTCCTTCTCCATTCTGGACTGCTTCGCCAGGAAAGAGTCAAACTCTGATGGTGGAGTGGTTGCGTGGCAGCCGGATGACAGAACCCGGCCCGCGCTCCCATGCGGCAAATCAATTTGCAAAGCGAATCTTAATAGCGATTGAGATCGTGAATTGCGTCGCTGACGATATGGGCGGCTCTGCCCGATGTTTCTTGCGCCGCGCCCGCGATCTGATCCACGACTCCCCGTTCAGCAAGGTCTTGGTCACCGGTCAGTCGGCCCAAACCTTCCTTCAATCTGCCCAGCAGACTTCTCCCTTTTCCGGTGATGCGCTGTTTGCTTCCCCAGTCCGCGGTTCGAATCGCAGCTGCCTCCAGATCATCATATTCAGCCGCGTACCTGGCCGCGCGATGATCCAAAATCAGATAGGCTGCGACTACGCTGAGTGCGAGAGGTATCCAGACTTGGCGCTTCATTCGATTCTCCTGTAACCCGTAGGATGCCAAAGTTTCGGTTGGCGTTCATTCTACCCAATCGCGAGGGGAGAGAAACGATCCGCGCGGGCAGCGCTTCCAACAGACGCCTCTGAACCTGTCGGTGAACCGGGGAATCAAACTGGGAGCTTGACCTTGGTCAGTTCATGGGCGGCGTTGATGGCCGGTTTCCATGCGACTTGTATGCATAGCAGCGTATTTGAATTCTTGGCATTACTGGTTTTCGAAGAGTCCCTTTTGCCATTGACTGTAGTTGTGTTGTCAACGACCTGCCCTACTGGTCCGGTCATTTCCTGCCTTTGGCTAGCACGGCTACTCCGTAGACGGGCAGAGTCACGGACTTTACCGTGCCTCCGAAGAGGACATCTGTCCGCTGCGATGGAAACGTGATGGTCTGGGGAGCGGAGGAGAAGTTCTCAAGGATCAGGACATCCTTCGAATCTCCCGTACGGCGGTATGCCTCGACACCCTTCGGCACTACAGGTAAATCGCGACTGACGCCGCTCAATTGCAGCATCCATTTGACCGCAGCTGTCATTCCCTCCGGATTCATCCAGACGCCGATGTAGGTGAGAGAGCCTTTCCCCTCTTTGCGGGTAATAGCGGCAGGTTTGCCGTCGAGCCATCCATTGCTTTTTCCGAAGCGCATCAGGACTTTGGTTCCGGGGGCTTCGGACTGCAACTGCTCGGCATAAATTTTAGCCTCGCTTGCGCCCCAGTCGCCCGAGACAGGGATCGGCCGGGGAAGCGCAAAATACTGCTCGACGTGGCCGCCGAGTAGAGGCGCCAGAGGTCCGGGCTGTCGCAGCGTCCAGCGCGAGGCGTCCTCGTCGAGCATTCCAGAACGCTCTCCAAGAACGAGGTTTCCGCCGTTCTGCACGTAGCGTTGGAGATTGGCGGCAACCGCGGCTGGGAGAAGTTGCAATCCGGGAGCAATCACGAGCTTGTAGCTGGAGAGATCCGCGTCTGGCGAGACAATGTCGATCGTGTTTCCAAGCTCATGTAGCGGCCGATAGTAGCTGAGGAGTTCGTCTATCGGCTTGAACGGCGGCTCGTGGCCGTTCCTTTGCCATTCGAGGGCCCAGCGGCTGTCGAACGAATAGATGATCGCCACATCCGCATGGACAGAGGTTCCGGCGAGAATGGGACCGGCTTTGTCGAACTCCCTGCCAGTTTGGGCCATCTCCTCATAAATGGGAGCCGGGGTGTCATCGACATTGACGATCTGGCCGCGGTGAAACTCCTCATTACCGTTCAGAGCATCGCGCCATTGCCAATAGCTGACGGTGTCGGCGCCATGACCGATATCGGCCCAGATGCCCGCGCGCATCTCGCCGCGGGCGATGTTCGAGCCGAAGGTGGTCTCCATGACCCAGAAGTTCTTATGTTTCAGGCCCCGGGAGAGATCGTTCCTCGCCCCATTGTCGATGGGATCGTAGAAAGCGCCGCGCTTGCCCAGAGGGTCATCCCATGCGGCAAAGTCGAGGTCCCTGGTGACGACGTATTGATCGAAGCTCTCGTTCCAACCCATCAGGTTCGTGGTGATGCGCTGCCGTGGATCGGCATAGCGCCGGATGGCGTCAATCTCATTCTTTTCGTAGCTGCGCCAGGTGTCGCTGACAAAGTGATGCCAACTGATCAGCAGCCCCGGATAGCCCTGAGTCGACTCGATGGGAATCTGGCTCCAATCGGAGTAGATCGAGCTATGGTAGTCATTGTGCCATCGCCGGTTCAGAGCGTCGAGTGTCCCGTAGTGCGCCTTCAGCCAATCCTGAAAGAGCTTTTGGGTTCCGGCGTCGTAGGATGGCGAGGAAATCTCGTTGCCTAGCTGCCAGGCGATCACGTACGGATTATGGCCGAATCGGCGGGCAAGCTGCTCGTCGATGTCACGAACGAACTGCCGGTACTTCGGGCTGGCGAAGTTGAAGTGCTCGCGCTGTCCGGTGGGCCGATGAAACTCCTCCGGAGTAGCGAGGATTTCTGGGTACTTCTCTGTCATCCACTCGGGAGGTACGGCGGTTGGCGTCCCGAGCACGACGTAGATACCATGCTTTCCGGCGAGATTGATCGCGCGCTCCAGCCAGCCGAGATCGTAGTGGCCCTCCTGGGGCTCGAGCCGGTCCCATGCGAATTCATCGATGCGGACAGAGTGCATGTGGGCCTTTTGCATCAGATCCAAGTCGGCCTCCCAGCGGGATTCAGGCCACTGCTCTGGATACCAGGCCGAGCCGAGCAGAAGCGGAGGAGGAGCCGGAATGGCTTGGCGTGGAGTCCCGGCAGAAGTCTTCGCCTGGGCGACGAGAACGCTCGTCAGGCACAAGGCCGCGGCCGAAATGGTTGCCAGCGATTGGATCCGCCGGTTGAAAATAGGAAAATGGAACATGGAAATCTCCCATGAATAGTTGTCTACTCATGCTTTAGTTGCGGCCTGTTTTCAGGAGGCCAAGACAAAATTGGGGAAGTCCTCGAACACCCAGTTATTTTTGAGGGTGTGATAGATGACTCCCAGGAATT
>JAJYSV010000052.1 GCA_021793405.1 Acidobacteriota bacterium | reverse complement strand
GCTAATGGCATTCCTGCAGGCGCTTTGAACTGACTTCGTTATGTGGTGTCCAACCGGAACATAGGTAAGCAGTCCTGTGCAATCTGAGCGGATGCCACATAACGGGCAACGCCACAGAAGATCCATTATGTTACGGACAACATAAAGGATCGAGCACCACATCTCCAGGCAGCGTGAAGGCCCGAACCAGCGGCACCAGCGACATGACGGCCTTCTGTGTCGGATGGAGCGCGTTGCCGGTGTAGATCAACCGCTGCACATCCGGCAGCGGGTCCTTTGGCAACGGCGGTCTGCCCTTCGCCAGCAGATATGCCTGCTCATGCTGACACTTCATGAATTTCACGCTCGATGTGTAGGACTTGCGGAACACGAAATGGCCCACGGGACGGAATCCCGCGCTGCGCCATGCATCGAGAAAGTCATCGGCGCGCGGCCAGCCGTAGAAACAGACCATCAGGCGGTCCTGCTTCAGCACGCGATAGGCCTCGGCCATCGCGGGTTTGAGCCAATCGGCGTCGCAATCGTTCTGGAGGGTGCGGCCAGTGCGGTCGCAGTAGTTCACCAGATATGGCGGATCGGTCAGCACGAAATCGACGCTTTCGGCGGGCATTTGTCGCATGATCTCGATGCAATCGCCGTGAAGGATCGTGTTGGTGAAGTGGTTCTGCTGCGTGTGAACTGCGCTTGTGGTTGCCATGATCAAAATCTCCTTGGGCCCCGTGTCTCTGAAGTCGACCGGGACACAACGGGCGAAGCCATGCGAGGGTCCCGCCTCCCAAGGCCAGCGGGTGCATTTTCGGGAGTGGCTGAAAAAATCTTCTGTGTTCGTTGCAGAAGATTTTTTCAGAGGGCACCGAAACCCCTTGAGGGCGTTCGTTCGCCTCGGCGAATGAACGAAGCAGAACCCGCGCAGTCCGCAGGGCGGCGGTAAAGACCCGAAGCAGTGTCCGGGCGATGCGCAGAGATCACGGGCAGGAGATCAAATACTCAGATGGCAACTGCATCCGCAGTGCGGCAGAGAGACCTTTGCAGGACCATTTCCATGCCGGGAGCGACAGAAGGTCGCATGCATGCTACGGAGTCGATTCCGTATCGTTGGGCAGCAGCATGGCCGCAACAGCCAACACCTGCCGCAGCACATCTTCCGGGAGCGCCTTCGCGATTGGCTGTGCCGCCGCGATCTCGGATGGATGCGGCACGAGGATTTCATCCTCTTCGCAAGCGGTCGCATCGTTCGACTGGAGCAGGCGCAGGAACTCGGCTTTGTTCCCGGCGGAGTTGAAGGAAAACAGCAGCTCATAGACGTCTTCTTTGGCGTCGCCGAGCAGGGCCAGCATGCGCGTGTCCGTCCTATACGCATAAGCGAACATGTAGCCGATGGCTTCCGCTCCGCGCGCACGATCTTCCTCGTCATCGGTGCGCAGGAATTCGATCAGCACCAGCCAGTCGGCCTCATGCTTCCAGGGGTCCTCGAATTGGGGTGCTTCTTCCATCGGAGTTCTCTCCCTTTCCGACCATACCGGCTTCTGGAAAGAGGGGCAATTCCTGAATCCTCCTTTGCAAGTGTGGCTGTCCTGCAACAAACTGTGGCTTCCCACTGATGACAAAAATGCGCCACGGCATACAGCAATGCACCAGTAAGCCAGAAATTTCAGCCTTAAAGTAGCTCTATCCGGGGCGAAAAACTTCACTTTTCGCTTGACAAGTTTTGGGAAATAGGACGGACGGGAGGAAATATGGAGGAACCTCACACGGGCGGCGATATAGACGACCGCCAGTTTGAACGATTGCTGGATTTGCAGCAAGCCGCTTCGATTCTGGGGATGCACCCGAAGACGCTGGAGGGCATGGCCCGTAACAGAAAAATCCCGGCCCTGAAGCTGGGCAAGCGCTGGAGGTTCCGGCTCAGTTCGTTGAACATCTGGCTGGAAAATGGATTAAACTCGACCCCGACCAATCACGCCGCGCTGACTGGACAGGAGCGAAATCCTTGAAGTTCACACGGCAAAACTTTCAACAAGGCAGCCCGCGCAAAGTAGCGCAGGTCAACAACACTGAACTACATATGGGCTGCAATCTCGACGACCGCCAGTTTGAACGATTGCTGGATTTGCAGCAAGCCGCTTCGATTCTGGGGATGCACCCGAAGACACTGGAGGGCATGGCCCGTAACAGAAAAATCCCGGCCCTGAAGCTGGGCAAGCGCTGGAGGTTCCGGCTCAGTTCGTTGAACATCTGGCTGGAAAATGGATTAAACTCGACCCCAACCAATCACGCCGCGCTGACTGGACAGGAGCGAAATCCTTGAAGTTCACACGGCAACGCTTTCAACGAGGCAGCCTGCGCAAGGTAGCGCGGGCCAACAACAAATGGGCGTGGGAGTACCGCTACAAAGACCCCGCGACCGGCAAGGACAGGTCGATGTATCTGAGCACGGAAAAGTTCCCCACGCAGGTCGCGGTCGAGCGGCATCTGGAGGCTTTCGTGCTCAAACTCAATTCGGAAAATCCAACACTGGCCATTCTGGAGCCGACCTTCGGAGCCATTCTGGACCGTTTTACCGAGGAGGAACGGCTGCTGGAAATCAAGCAGCGCCGCCCCGGAGAGCAATGCGATGGCGAAGGCGAATTGAGCTACGCGACGGTAGTTTCTTACCTGAGCGTCATCAAACACGTTCGAGCGAAGTGGGGAACCACCCGCATCACTCGAATGAAACCGCTGGCGGTCCAGGAGTGGCTGAAGAAAATGGATGCCGCGCCCAAGACCAAAGGCCACCTCAAGGCGATCATGCATCGGTTGTATGAGAAGGCCATGCTGTGGGAGATGGTCGAATGGCAGCGGAATCCGATGGAACTGGTCGAGGTGAAGGGGATCAGTAAACGGCAAAAGAAGCCGGTTGTTCTGACCGTCGCGCAGTATTACCTGCTTCTCGACCTGCTGCCACAGCCCTACCGCACGATGGTGGTTGTGGCGCAATGCACCGGGCTGCGGGCAGAGGAGGTGCTGGCGCTCGAATGGCGGGACATCGACTTCGAGGACCTGAGCATGCGGGTGGCGCGGGCGGTCGTCCATGGTCGGGTCAAGACCGTCAAAACCGAGTATTCGGAGGACGAACTCCCGCTCGATCCCGACTTCGCCGCGATTCTTCTGGACTGGCAGATTCAGCGTCAGGAGCAAACGCGGCTCAATGAAAAGGCCCAATCCAATGGAAATACCCACTCTATTGGGTTGGATCTGATCTTTACCAGCCCCGTCACCGGGCGGCACTTCCACACGGCTCCCATCCAGCAGGACTACATCCGGCCTGCCGGATGCTGTCTGGTGGAGTGTCCGAAGTGCGGAGCTGCGGCCGGCGTCTGGTGCCGACAGGACAGCTCGACGCCGAACGGTGGTCGGCTGCCGATTCATGAGCAGCGTTGGGAAGCAGCCGGGAAGTACGAGGGAGTGGGATGGCACACCTTCCGCCACACCTACCGTTCGTGGCTCGACGATACCGGCGCGCCGGTGGGGGTGCAGCAGAAGCTGATGCGGCACGCCCAGGTCTCGACCACGATGAATGTCTATGGGAACGCTTTGATGGGCGCCAAGCGTGAGGCGAACAGCAAGGTGGTCAGAATGGCACTGAGGAGCGCATAACCATGATGAGGACCCTGCAAACGTCCCAGAAAACCCTCGGCGTTTTCGCGAGCGCTGTTAGGGTGGGTTATTCTGGGTTGGCAGTTGCTGTAAGTGGTTGCGGGGGCTGGATTTGAACCAGCGACCTTTGGGTTATGAGTGACCGGGAACTCGCGTAAGTTACAGACTTTACGGTACGGATGGCCATCCCGGAGTACGGAAAAGTACGCATCGGACAGGTTATTGGGAGTCAGTCGGGAGTCGATTTTGCACGGAGGGTTTTACGCCCAACGGTCAGTGGTTTTGCCTGCTGGGTTCGGAATTGTTACCCTCAAACTGTTTCCTTGGACCAGAATTGCTGATCTAAACTAAAACGAAAAGGGCACTCCGAAGAGCGCCCCTTTCAGTCTGTAGCCTGGGCACATGCTTGCGCAGCGGTGACACCCGGCCTTACTTTCTAAGTATAGCAGATGAAGATGCCTGAAAGTCAACCCCAATTCGCCTACACGGAAGAGCAGTTAACCACTCTCGAATCAGCGATTTCTTTAGAGCGTCTCACGCGATATACGACCGCTTCCAATGGCGACAGGCGCAAGGCCATTCGGCTCTACGAACAAAATACTGCCCTTTCTGAAGCCTTGTATGGTGTCCTTCAAGGACTGGAAATTACTTTGCGCAATTCGATCCATAACGTTTTGCGATCTGACCTGGGCCGGGATGATTGGTACGACCATTTTGCATTTGAACCATGGGAAGAAGATTCCATCCAGAAGGCGAAGCGGGCGGCGGCCAAACATTCACCCGCACCCAAAAGCGGGAAAGTCATCGCGGAGTTATCCTTCGGATTTTGGACGGGCCTGATATCCAAAATTTACGAGAAAAGACTGTGGGTTCCCCATATTTATAAAGCATTCCCAGCACATCGCGTGAACCGTCGAATGCTCTATGGTCGCTTAAACAACATTCGCAATCTCCGAAACCGGATCGCTCATCATGAGCCTATTCTTGGCAATCATCTGGAAGAGGAATACAAAAAAATCCTGGAGATCGCACGTTGGATCGATCCCACGACAGCAGACTGGATTGCAAGTACCAACTGCTTCACGGAGAGATGGAGAGCACGTCTGACACTTTGAATATTCCGTACTATTGAGCAGTATTCCAATTACTTATGTCGGGATCGTCCCATCGGCTCGTGTATCGTTCTGCCAGGCGCATCTGCTTGCGAAATGTTTCTCTGTCATGCTCTCTGGCCCAGAGTAGCTTGTACACCGCATTGACGGCAGCCTTCATAATCGACTTCATCTCATCGTCCGTGATGTGCGAAAACTCTGGATTTCCTGCGCAGGCAGTGCAAGTCTTGCCGGCATGAACATCCTCGATAGGGCCGTTCCGAAATGCCAGCGCAACTATGGCCTTGGCTTCTACAGTAAGTTGCGGATCAATCTTTTTCATACATCCACGTTAGCCTATAACCTTTCTGGAAGACGCATTGATTAGAAGTGCAGAAATGTCGCTTTCAAACCAAAGTCTTAAAGAATGTCAATATGCTCAACATCCTTTCCGAGTTGTCCGACAATAAGGGCGAGATCCCTTGTCTGTTCCGGGATACAGTCCTGCCAGTTCACGAGATGGCCTGTTCCCACCAACTGACATTCCGCATGTTTTCGCGGGACAAGCAGATTCGTAAATACTGGCCGACATTCGAGGACCTATCGGCCTTTCGTGAGCGCCTTGGAGATTTGGTATACAGGACGGCGTGGTCCGCTGTGGAATTGGAAGGGAAAGGGTACGTTGCTTTCCCAGGTCTCAAAAAGCGAGACCTGGGGCACCCATTTCCGTGCGGGCCTTGCATCCTCAGGTGTGAGCCCGCCGGAACCGACGGTGAACTTCGCATCGCCCACTTGATTCTTCCTGAGGCACCATGCTCGCAGCCCCCTGTTAGGAGAGGGTCGCGTTGATAACCCTGAACAAATTCTCGAAGTTGTCTAGGGTCTCGCCCAAAAGTCCTGGCAATACCTTTTCCCGGTTCCTAAGCAAAAAATCCGCAGGCTTCCCATGATCGAACCGCGGGACCTTTAAGTGCCGGGCTATCTGGCTCACGATTGGGTCCGTCCCCTTCAGATCGGATTCCTTCAGCGATGCTTTGAAGGCAGAATTGTAGAGCGAAACGTAGTCGGCCTTCGCGAACAAGTCCTCTATGTCGGCGGATTTTCTGCCAACAATATCCCCAACAGTTATCAGCCGATTCTTTTTCAATATCTCAGCACCAATGAGGTTCTCTAGCCTCTGATTTCCCTCTTTCCGAGCATCCAACAGCACCGTTACATCCAGGTGGTTCCCCAGAAGTGCGACGAAAGTTGGTATCACATCAGCTCCCCCAACCGGGACAATTGACCAGCGTTCATCCAGAGAATCGCGCCCGGCCTCCGATAGCATTTTGGAAATCAAAATCAGATATGCGAAGTCCGACGTTCCCTCGACGATCAGATTGTGAGGTGCAATAAAAAGGTGTTGAACTAGCTCGTAACCGAGCGCGCCCTGAAGAGGGAACAGCGTGTCGCTGTCGATGGCCATCACGTCTGACGTGATTTTCGAGCCGACTTCACGCCCCTTATCCTCTACAAGCCTAACCCGCTCCAGACGCCCCGGCTGAACCAGAAATGGCGAATGCGTCGTGTATATGACCTGGCATCGCTTGGCTAATCGCTCGTCAATGAAGGCAAGCAGGTCCTTCTGTGCTTTCGCGTGCAATCCAAGCCCCGGCTCATCAAGCAGTATGACCACTGGCCTATTGCTATGTTCAAACTCCGAGAACGCCGCGAGGAAGGAAAAGAACCACCGAAACCCCGTAGAGCGCTCGTCCAGCATTAGCGAAAGAAAATGCCTATCATCCCAGAGGCGAATCTTCAATTCGTCTATGACGCTCTGCTGCCCCTGCGGGATAGATACATTTGTCTGAACGATGTCAATATTCACGCGCAGTTCGGGGTTCGTGGTCCAGTACTTGAGAACATCTTGCGTGATCGACGTCGCGACATTCTCAAGTTCCCGCTTTCTGATCTCATAGTCGGCATTTAGGAGGTACTGGTCATCCGTCCCAGCCAGCGAGAGCAAGGACCTCGCCGTCTTCTCCTCTTCCGTCAGGCCATCGACGGGCTTGCTGAGAAGTTCCCTGACCCTGATGCTTCCTCGGAGCGGACTGTATTCATCAAAGTATAAAAATGACGGTAGCAGTCCTGTCAGAACTCCGAGGATCGCTTTGCTGAGATCCGTCGCGCCCCCAAGCATCGCCTTTTGTTTCTCAGATATCTCAGCGTGGATTCTCAGGTACTTTTCGCCGCCGTTTGCTTTGAGCGCGTCCAACAATTTGCTCAGGTTTTCAAAAGTCTTCGTCCGAGCAAACTCATCGACAAAATCTGGCGGGGCGTCAAACCCTGCCAGAATCGAGGCGACTGCAGGTGCCTCGTTGGTCTCAAAACTGTAGACTTTGTCGCCCTTGTAGCTCTTTGTGACTGTTACCGAGGTAGATTTTAGGGCCCCCTCGCCGAACCTCAACGAGAGGGAGGCAGCTTCCTGGTCTGTTAACTCAAACGTCGCCGCAACCGGCTGGACCTCTTCGAGGACTTTGCCTTCCCGGCGGTGCCTCTTTTCGAGCCAAGCGGGATAATGTTTCTGAACCTCAAACTTGGCGCTGGCGTTCGCCGGGTTGAGCCTATAGAGCGCATTGAGGAAGGCGCTCTTTCCCGACTCGTTCTTTCCGACTATGCAGGTGACATCGTCCTGGATTCCCACCTCGTTTGAATTCAAGATGCTCTTGAAGTTCTCAACCCTGACGCTCGTAAGCTTCATTTATCCCCCTACGCCCTTTGAGCTCAAGAATGCAGCACTTGGCCGCAACAAGTTGCCCGATTACCTCTTAGTACCAATAGGATACGCCGATATTAGGAGGTTCACTGGCGCTTCGGCTCTCATTTGGCGGGTTCCCATATCTCAGGAACCTCGCCCGGCCACCAATCGAGGGTACCCAGGCCTCGCTTTTGAGGCTTGGGATCGCACTGGCGCCCTCGGAACTACAGATGAATCCCGAAACGCCCATGTCGCCAGGAATGGTTCTCGGTTATTGCAAAATCGCCTTGGCATGAACCGAACCATCCCCTGCCGCAGATGTGTTCCCTTCAGGTCATTCCACCCGAGTCGCCGCCCACGCGTACACCACGCATTTCGTTGGCCAACCAGGGTCTCGATAGGGTGAGTTCTAGCGATAAAACAGGCCGAATTGGTGGACGAATGAGCGCGAAACCCATCCGATTATTCCCAATGGGAATAATCGAATTCCGAAAACTCATTGGACTTCTGGCCAGAAGCAGTGCAACGTAAGCACCAGAATCGCGACGGAGTCAGTCGCCGGAGGTGCCAAGTGCTTCGTTTCCTTACATTTCATCTTCCTCACTCAATCAAGCCCATTCAGAAATCAAAGTGGCTACGCCCTGCCGCCACTCTTTTCGTTTTCTTCATTGTGGCTCCGCTGGTGGCCCACGCCCAAAACAGCGGCTCCCCGTTTGACAACGGCTTTACTGCCATCCAGATGTTGTTTACCGGAACCGTTGCGCGAGTGGCCAGCTTGGTCGCCATCGTGATCGGCGGCTATCAGTTCGCACATGGCGAGCCGGGCGCGAAAAAAGCCCTTGCGGGTGTGGCCGCAGGGACCGGAATCGCTGTCCTCGCGGTGAACGTACTGACGTGGCTGTGGGGCATATAAGCCACAGTGCGCCAAGCCTAATCCTGATTCTTTCAACCGACGCGGGCGATGAGCGATGCCATGCAGAACATCCAGACAAAACGAAGCAATCGGATCTATAAAAGTTTGCATCGGCCTCTCACCTATCTGGGAGTAGACCGTACAATTTTCTTCTTTGTCTGTGTAGCTGCTGTCGGCGTCTTCAATCTATTTGAAAGCCTGCTGGCAGCCTTTGTGGTTTTTGTTGGCGGCTACGTTTTTGGCCGCTGGGTGACGAACACCGACCCGGCCATGCTGCGCATTCTGGCCCAGAGCGAGAAGTTCAAGCCGCGCTATGACGCGGCCCGGCAGGAGATTCCCAAAGTCGAGGTGCGCTGATGTTTCGCGTGGATCGTGCCATCAAGCCGTGGAAGGAATCGGGAGCGCTCAATGCCCACATCAATTTGTATGGGTATTGGAACGATGAAACGTTCCTGACCAAGAGCGGCGACCTTGGGGCCATCCTTCGCGTGCGCGGCGTGGATTATGAAAGCCTCGATAACAGCCAACAGGACTATGCCGTGAAACGCTTGGAAGCGGCACTCAAAAGCTTCGGGCCCGGCTTCCATGTTTACCAATATCTTTTCAAAACCAACCGGCCCAACATTCCTTTCGCGTCCTACGACGATCCGGTCGTCCAGGCCGCTATCGACCAGCGCAAAGAGTTTTTTGAGGCGAAGTCAGAACATCTCTATGAGATCGAGATTTTCTATGCCATCGTCGTCGAAGGCACACGATCCAAAACCGGCATTGCAGCGGCGCTCGCGCGCTTTCCAAGCGATCCGATGGGAAGCCTCAATGAGTTAAAGGCCCAGCTCTCGAACGGGAATCTGAAGGTCTTGCTGCGCGACCAGATCGAACATGATCGGATCAAACTCGAACAACAGGTGGCCAGCTTTCTCCGCCAGTTGTCGGACTTCGTCGAAATCGAAGTTCTCGCCTCAGAGGAAAGCTTTCTCTTCTTCAAGCGTCTGCTGAATTACGACAAGTGGCGGATTGCCGGAAGGCCCCAGCACACGCAGTTCCTGGACTACCAACTTGCGGATTCGGACATCGAGGCCGAACGCGACCACCTGCGTGTGGGGAATCATTACGTCCGCATCCTGACGATGAAAGAGGCCATCCACGAGACGCGCCCGTTGGTGCTCAAACAGTTGCTGGAGATCCAGGCAAACTTTTATGTCGTCACAGAATGGATGCCGATCGAGAACAGCGCCGCCCGGAAGGAAATCACCAAGCGCAAGCGTCACTTCAATAGCTCCAAGTCTTCGTTTATTTCTTCGATACAATGCGATCCAGCCAGCTATGACCCGCGCAACGTCATCATGGACGAATCGAAACAGGCCGACATTGAAAATCTTGGCGACTGCCTGCGAGCGCTCGGCGAAGGCCAGATGCTCGGCGAGTTTTCCTTTACGCTGGTGCTCTACGCCGAGGACAAGCGCTCGCTCGATAAAGCCCTGCCAGACTTTACCCGCGTGTTCACGGCGGCGGACGGCAGCCTCTACGCCGAAACCTACAACCAGATCAATGCCTACTTTGCGACGATTCCTGGCAACTACGCATTCAATCTCCGGCGCATGTATCTGCTTCACGCGAATTATGCCGACCTGTCGTTTCTCTTCACCATCCAGCCAGGCGAGACGTGGAACGCGCACCTCGATGCGGAATATCTGGCGGTGCTTGAAACCGACCATGCCACGCCGTATTACCTCAATCTGCATAACCGCGAGGTCGCACATTCGCTCATGCTTGGGGCCACCGGCTCCGGCAAAAGTTTCGCGCTGAATTTTCTGGTGCAGAATGCACAGAAGTACAAGCCGCTCACCTTCATCTTCGATATTGGCAGCAGCTTCCAGTCATTGACACGCATCTTTGGCGGGTCGTACTTGAACGTGGGGCAGGAGTCGCGTGACTTCGCCATCAACCCCTTTGCGTTGGAGCCGACGCGAGAGAACCAGCAATTTCTGTATTCACTATTCCGCGTGTTGATTGAAGGCGAGCGGTACAAGCTCGACTTTCAGGAGGAGAAGCAACTCTATAGCGCCATCGAGCGCATCTACGTGCTCGACCGTGAACAGCGCACGGTCACGAACTTTGCCGAAATTATCGGCGGGCTGAAAGACCGGCTGTATCGCTGGACTCACGCCGGACAGTATGGCTTTGTCTTCGACAACGTGGAGGACACGCTTTCCTTCAGTCGCTTCCAGACCTTCAACTTCCACGGCTGGAACGATGCGCCGGAGGTGCTGGAGCCACTGCTCTTTTACGTGCTTCACCGGGCCAGCAATGAAATCTGCGATCCCAGACGGCTCGCGACATTCAAGATGTTTCTGCTCGATGAGGCATGGTTGTTCATTCGCAACGAGACGATTCGCAATTATGTGACCCAGGCACAGAAAACATGGCGCAAACACAATGCCGCGATGATCCTAGCCACGCAATCCATTCAGGAGCTTGCTACGTCCGGCATGTTGACCTTGGTCGCCGAGAGCTGCCCAACGAAGATATTTCTCGCCAACCCAGACATGGAGCCGTCCGTATATCGCGACGCCTTTGGGCTGAACGATACCGAGTTGGGCCTGATTGCCGAGCTGATTCCGCCAGGCCAGATGCTCATCCGCAAACAGGATGGATCGAAGAAGGCCCGGCTCAACGTCGATCCGTTTTCCTACTGGATGGCCACGAACAGCGCACGCGACAACATTCTCAAAAACGACTACTTCGCACAATATGGCATTAGGGAAGGGCTTGATCGTCTGGCCAAAAAATATCCACGCGTTTCCGGGATGCCCGGAGCGAAGAGGAATTCAACTGTAGCGTCACCGCAGCCCGCAATCCGCACCGCATGAGGAGGTCTGTCCATGAAACCGAGAAACTTGTTCGCCACGATAGCACTCAGCTTCGCCCTTCTCTCAATGCCCGTGTGGGCGGACAGTTCGGCGCGCACGATTCTGTATCACACCAAAGACATCGTCAACATTCGCGCCAAGGTGAAGTACACGACGCTGATTGAATTGCCGCCGACGGAAAAAATCATCGAAGCGGCCACCGGCGACAAGGAATTCTGGATCATCGATGTGGTTGGCAATTTCTGTTTCGTCCATCCAGCAAAGCCGGACATTCGCTCGAATCTCAATCTGATTACCGACAAGGGCAACATCTACTCATTCACGCTCGAAGATGTGACCGACCAAAACCTTGAGCCGGACTTGAAGGTGCTGGTCCAACCCGCCGACCAGTCTTCACTGACCGCATCGGCTGGCCCAGCCAAATATGTCCCAGCCTCCGAGGTTGCAGCGGTCGAAGGCCAAATGCAGGCATTACAGTCGCATATTGTGCAGGCCATCGACCAGTACAAGACCAGCTACCCAGCGCAGCTCAAATTCGATTACAGCTACAAAGCGAATGAGCCGCCCTTCGATGTGCAGTCGATCTATCACGACGATAAGTTCACCTATATCAAGTCCGACGCACAGGAAAAGTTCGCGCTCTACGAAGTGCGTGATGGAGCGCCGAACCTCATCAACTACGAGTTGCGGGACGGGACATACATCGTGCCGAAAATTCTCGATAAAGGGTATCTGGAAATCGGCAAAAAGCGGATGGAGTTCAGCCGGAAGCAGGGACAGTGATGGAACAGACAAGCCCATCGACCACCGAGGAAACGCGACAACAGCCGGAGGCTCGTCTTGAGAACAAGGTGACGGAGCCGCAGGGCGTGTTCCGCCGCAACCTCAAGATGCAACTTTATCTCGGCATCGCCGTGTTGTTCATCATCGCGACGGCGATCAGTTCCATGCACCACAAGCCAGTCACGAACAAGCAGGCGCAGCAAGGGCCACCGCAACCGATGGTGCAGCCACCGAATGACGCCAGCATCGAGGAGATGAAACAGAACCTCCAGAAGCAGGCGCAGCAGGCCGCGCATCCGCAGGCGGTTGCCGATCCTTCCAACCCAGGCGCCGCGCCCGACGTTTATGAAGCAGGTGCGGCATCAGGGATGACAGGTCAACCGGGCACTGGGCTGTATGGCGCGAATGGAATGCCTGTGAATCCGGCAGGCACGCCTGGACCAGCTCCCGCAGGAGCATATGGATACAGCCAACAGCCGCAACTGACGCCACAACAGCAGCAACAGTTGCAACTTCAGGAGCAGGAGCGGGAGTTGGCCTTCAAAGCGCGCTTTGCATCGAACCTCGCCTACAGCCAGAGTCACGGGATCAATGGGCAACCGAATCTTGCCGCTGCCAACCAACAGACTGGCGCATCCTCAAGTCTCTTGCAATCCAGCACTTCTACCGGACAGACCCAGCCTTCTACGCAGCAGTTAGGACAATTCAAGCGTTCGCAGGAAGTGAACATCAATGCCGCGACCGGCCAGCCGTATGTCGTCTATGAGGGAACATTGATCGACACAGTGCTGATGAATCGGCTAGACGGTGATGCCGTTGGCCCGGTGAAGGTGCTGGTCACAAACCCGGTCTATTCGCACGACATGCAGCATGTGTTGGTCCCAGAGGGCACCGTTGTATTGGGCGAAGCGCGTAAGATTGGCGCGACCGGCTTTGGGCAGCAACGCCGCATCGCCGTCGTCTTTCATCGCATGATTATGCCGGACGGCTACTCGGTCGATCTGGACCAGTTCCAGGGTTTGAACCAGACGGGCGAGACTGGCTTGAAAGACAAGGTGAACAACCACTATCTGCAAATCTTCGGAACATCGATTGCGCTCGGCATCATTGCGGGCGCGGCGGAGATTTCAAGTGGCAATGGCAGCGTGTATCCCAGCGGTCAGGACGCTTTCCAATATGGCGCAGCCGCCAGCGTCTCGCAATCGGCCACGACCGTGCTCGATCAATTCATCAACATTCCGCCGACCATCACGATTCGCGAAGGCCACCGGGTCAAGGTCTATATCAGCCAAGACCTGTTGTTACCGGCCTACGACAACCACACCATACCCAGTTCGTTTTAGGAGGAAATACATGAAACCGATAGGAAGCATTTTTCTCTTTATCTTGTTTCTGTCTGGCTGCAACAGCAGCAAGCCCCAACAACAGCCGACTGCCGCCGAACAGAAACAAATGCAACAAGACCAACAAAAGGCGATGCAGCAAGATCGCCAGCTTACCTCCGGTTACGGAAAGTCGATGAAACACGTTGCACCAAACGTCAACGGCAATCCGAACGACAAAAAGAAGACCCAGGGCACGAACCCGAACAATAACAAGCAGTAAGGAATCAGCAAACAGAACTCCACAATGAAGGCAGGAGAGAACCCATGAAACGGCTTGTAGTGTTCCTCACAATTGGTTTGGGATCGTGGGGCGTCCAGAGTCAGGCCCAGTTCGGCTCTGGGATCGTTTTCGATCCAACCCAGAGCGTCCACGCCATCGCACAGATTTCGCAGTATTCGCAGCGCATCGAGCAGGCGCAGCAGCTTTACACCACCACGATGCAGACGCGAGACACCATCATTTCCACCTACAACCTTGCGCAGCAGATGGCCAACCTTCCCAGTTTGCTTTACCAGCAATACCTGACGCCGTGGGCCAACTGGACAAACTTCAACGCCGGAAACACGTATGGCAATGTCCAGGGTTGGGTCAATTCTGCCAATAATGGCTTCAACGTTGGCAGTGGCTATTCCGCAGCCACGATCAACAACGCATCGAAATATCCGCTCTACGGAAATTTGGACGCTGCGAGTCAACAGTTGGTCGCTGCCCAAGGCGCGACGAGCGACCTGAGTGATGGCATCGCGCAGAGCAATTTGCAGACACTGGGAACCATACGCGCGAACTCCGAAGCTCGCGAGGCAGACATTCAGCAATTGCAGTCGGAAACATATTCCAGCGATCCGTCAGAACACACCGACATGGCGACGTTGCAGCGGATCAATCAGGCCACGCTGATGCAGCTTCGGGCGCAACAGGACGCGAACCAGATTGCCCAGGCAGCGGCGCTCCAGCAGATGATCGCGCAAAAGCAACAGCAGGATGCGCTCAAAGCAGCGTTCAACGATGCGGCTGCATATCAGCAACGATACAACACGACCGTAGTCCCGCTCACTTCCGGCTATGGCAACAGCATGAGCCAAACCCATTGATGTTCTTCACTACAGAGGTGATGTATGAACTTACTCGGCTGGATCAACCAAGGGATCGATACGATGACACAAACTTCCGGGCCAGGGATCGATGCTCTTGGCTTTCACATCTTCGTGGCACTGCTGACAACCATGATGGTATGGTTCGGTGTCCAGGAAGCCTTGTCCTCCGCGCAGGGCGGACCCGGCTTCAACATCGCGCGGTTTGTCGAGTTCGTCGTCATTGCTTCTTTCGCTTACACACTGATCGAGTTCTACAACAACGCCATTCCCGGCGTTGGCTATTCGTTCAAGCAGTTCATCACGGTTGGAGCGACGAGCGTATCGAACACAATCAGTCAGGATGGGGCGAACCAGATGAACCAGACGATTGCGGACATGCAGAGCCAGCTTGGTTCAGGCATCCTGAAGGCCGTCATGAATACGTACTACGCCATCATTATGGTCTTCGTTCAGATGCTACTTGGATTTTTCTCGGCAACCATCGCGGCCATCGTTGCTTATGGTGCTGTGGCTGCTGCCGTGGCAGGGTTACTAGGGCCGTTGTTTATCCCATTTCTCATCGTGGACAAATTGAGCTTTCTCTTCTGGGGATGGTTACGAGCGTTTATCGGTTTCAGTTTTTACAAAGTTGTGGCCGCAGCGGTACTCAGTATTCTGGGGCATTTGTACCAACTCTATTATGTGAACCTCATTCCTCTCAATCCGGTCTCGCTCGTTACCAATCTTCCACTGCTGATGCTGCTCATTCTGGTCAATATCTACATCCTTTTCCAGGTTCCGGCGATGACCGCATCCATCTTCTCCGGCCACACAGGTGGGCACGATGGCGGCGTGGGTCTGTTCGCATTCGCCATTCGGACTATGTGAGGTAAGTGGCATGACGAAGAACATAACTGCCGAAGTCACTCCCAGCACACCGCGCACGATCACTCGTGCCGCCGAACGATATCTCGAACAGTATGGCGATCCACTAGTAATGAATACCTATCTCAAGGTCACGATCCTTGTGCTTGCAGTCATTTGTCTGATGCTGGGTGTGCTGGTTTTTCGCAGCCAAAAGGCGCTGGCCAATATGCATCCGATGGTCATTCGCATCAACGAGGTTGGCCATGCTGAGGCCGTCGATTATCGCGACTTCAGCTACAAGCCCAAGGAGGCCGAGAACAAATACTATCTGTCCCGCTGGACGGAGCTGTATTACGGACGCAATCGTTACACGATCCAGCGCGACTTTACGAACTCACTTTATTTTCTGAATGGCGATGTACAGCGTGCGACGATTGAGGAATACCGCAAGAACCAGACCATCGACAAATTCATCCGAGATAGCACGCTTCCCTACGTCGATATCGAAGTGAAGAACGTCATTCTGGACGATCTAAGAGAGTCTCCATATTCCGCGCGCATCGAGTTCGTAAAGATTTATACGAATCCGAATGACCATACGGAATTAAAGCGCGAACGCTGGACCGCCAGCGTGACCTACGTCTTCCGCGATGCAGTCGGCAATGGCGAAATCCAGGTCAATCCGCTCGGCCTCACCATCGTGAAGCTCCGCGCCGACCAGGCATTCGACTGACCGGAGACCCACTGCGATGAGCGCTTTTCTGACGATTCCCGGCACACATCTTCCGTTTCAGATGAGCAAGGTTAACGCGTGGCCAAACGTGCTTGACCTCCAGAGCGCAATGCCATTCTCTTGCGCGTTCCTATCGCTTGTCCTTTGTTGCCGCGCCAGCACCGGGTTCCTCCCTGTTCCGGGTGCATCTGTCATCTGCCAGAACCAAAAGATGGCGGATTCAATCCATAGACGGTTCTCCGCTCCGATACCCGTCTTTGCTCAGGCACCGCGTCGGGGCAAATCCCTGCGCCCGGCGGCACTGGGTCTTCTGCTTTGGCTACGCCACCCTTTGGGTTTCGGTTCCTCCCCAAAACTTTGCGGGAAGTGCGTTCGCAAACTTTTCAGGCCCCGCCAAAAAAGCAGACCTGCGGCACTTGGGAGCAGGGCCCCTCGCGCAGCTTTGCTATGTGTGCCCCGAGCACATCCGGGAGATCAAAACGGAGAGAACACCATGTATCAGAACAGAATCACGCTCATCGGTTTTTTAGGCGGCGATGCCGAAGTCCGCACCGTCAACAACGCAACCTTTACGGCCCTGTCGCTCGCCACGAAATCCAGCTACAAGGACAAGAAAACGGGCAAGTATGTCTCGCATACCGAATGGCACCGCGCCATCGTCTGGGGCAAGCTGGCCGAATACGCGAAGACGCTCACCAAGGGCGCGCACCTGCAACTGGAAGGCGAGTTGCGGAGCCGGGAATATGCCGACAAGAAGACCGGCGCAAAGCAGCGCATCTGGGAAATCCGCGTGGACTCGATCCTCAAGCTGGATCGGGTCGAGAAGGCCGACGCGGAGGAAATCTCCAACGAGGCCGAGCTGACCGAGGAAGTACCCGCATAGGGCGCTTCCTTTATTCCGAGAAGCCCGGTGCGGAACCGGGCTTCTTTCAACACTGGAGCCGTCGCATGAGCTTTGAATTGATACTCCCGTTTCTTCGTCCCATCGAGCCGCTCTTGCTGGACGACGGCATCAGCGAGATCATGGGCAATCCCGACTCATCCTGGTGGTATGAGCGCGATGGCATTCTGGAGCGCGACCAGTCGATCTGCTTCGACGCTGGCAAGCTGCGCACGGGCCTCGAAGTAGTAGCTAACAAGCTGGGCAAGAGGCTCGACGAAGACAACCCTGTTCTGAACGCACAACTCCCCGATGGCAGCCGCCTAGCGGCGGTCATTCCTCCGGTTGTACGGCCTGCTCCGGCAATGGTCATCCGCAAGTTTTCCAGCCGCAAATACACCATCAATGACCTGATTGCTCGCGGCACTCTGACCCCTGAGTTGGCGGTCTATTTATCCCGCCAGATTGAGGAGGGAAAGACCATCCTTATCAGTGGCGGAACGGGCACGGGAAAGACGACGTTGCTCAATATTTTGGCGCAGTCGATACCGAGCCAGGAGCGCATCGTCATCATCGAAGACACGGCGGAATTGAGTATCCAGAAGCCGAACATCCTGGCCGTCGAATGCCAGACCGATACCTACAAGAATCCCGTATCTTTTGACGATCTTTTGAAGAGTGCTTTGCGCTGGCGGCCCGACCGCATCATCCTGGGCGAAGTGCGTGGAATCGAGGCGCGGACGCTGCTCGATTCCTTCAACACTGGTCACTCTGGATCGTTGGCTACGATCCATGCCAACTCTGCCGCCAAAGCATTGCGCCGTTTCGCCAACCTGGCGATGCGAAGCCACCAGCAAGCCACCATCGAAGACATCGAGGCGGAGATCGGCGAAGCGGTTCATTTCGTCATTCACATCGAGCGCCAGCCCGGACGCCGTAGCATCCGTGAAGTCATCGCAGTCAATGGCTATGACCGGCACGCTCAGAGCTTTCAGTTGGAATCTGTCTTCGAGGCCCAGACATTTCTGCCCCAAGAGGTCAAAGTATGTTGAATGCGTCCTCACAAAACAGTTTTCGCGACGATCCGCGCCACTTGATCGACACCGCTTCCGCACGGCTTTGGCTAGAGGAAGGCTTTCCTGTTTCCGACGTTCTGACCATGCTGGAAGTTCGCCGCCGCTTTGAACTCTCCGCCCGCGATGGCCGCGCTTACGCGGTCGAGATTCTCTGGGCCGCGCAGGAAGAGATGCGCACCGGGAAAGATTCTGTAATCCACCCACGAAAGGAGACCCACCATGCCATTGCTTGAAATTTCTCAAAGCCGCTACATTACAGCCACCATCCGCCTGGAGGAAACAACTGCCTCGCAGATCGATCAGTACGCGGCCTTTCTGCACGCCTCCGCCGATGAAGTTGTGGACAAGGCGCTCAACTATGTCTTCTCGAAAGACCGTGAGTTTCAGGAGTATCTGAAGCTTGCCGATGCAGCACGGATACCGCCGAGTCTGCGCATCCGCCGCACAAACCATAATGGCTCTGCATCGGAGCCTCCGTTGCAGCCCGTAAAGCCCGTGAAAGCATTGGAGGCCGCCAATGATCTGCGTCCTCGCAGCTAGTGTTTTCACTGCCAATATCCCGTTCGGTGCTGCGCACCGGGTTTATTTCGACACTCCACCCCTGAAAGGGTTGCGTTTGGAACCTTTTCGGTTCCATTTGGTACCGCACAGAAACCACAGAGGTTGTACATTTTGAACAACTTTTATGGTTCCATTCGGAACCATGCTTGCCCGTCTCATGCGGAGGTAAACAAATGGGCGCAGGTACATTGAAAATCGAGAGCCGTCTCCGGCAAATCAAGGGTCGGGAGAGTCGCACGCAAAGCATTGCAACACGCTTCACCCAAGCTGAAGAACAGGCGTTATTGAAGACAGCGGAAGCTCGCGGACAGAACCTTCGTGAGTGGGCGCGGGATGTGTTGCTGCGCGAAGCGAAACAGTCAAGCGGTTCCGTCAGTGCCGGGGCATTGATGACGGAAATTGTCGGCTTGCAACTCTTTTTGACCGATGTTCTTCAGCCCGTGGCGTGTGGCGAACAGATGAGTCCTGACCAATATCAGGAACTGATGCGGCAGGTGAGGGCCAACAAGCACCTGGCGGCTCGCGAAGTCATCGCACAGCACATTGCCGAGAAGAAGGAGCAGTCCAATGACTGAGACACATTGGGGAAGGAAAGAGAGCATTGTCTGGCCGCCGCACAACCCGATCTATACTTATGGCGCGGTTTTCCTGGCGTTGATAGCGACTGGAGTTTTTCTTTACGCTCGCTTCGCCTTTGCGCTCAGTCCACTCGAACAGTTCTACCTGCCTGTCTACCTCAAAGCCTCTATCACTCCGAGCTTTCGCACCTCTGCCAAATACCAGATGCTGCTGGTCTCGGACGGCAGAGGGCACGCCTGGTATGCCACAGAAAAGGATGTTGTCTCAGGCTTGACACCACAGCCCGGCGGAAAGCATTTGCCGTTGGCATTGTCGGCTTCGGCGAAGCGAAACGGTATGGTCTATCTCTACCGAAGCGTTCCCGGCGTGTATCAAAACAACTCGCTCAGGAATTACCTCAAGCAGCGGATTTATGACGGCGCGGGCCTTGGGGACATCTTCGAGTGGCCGCTGCTCTTCGGGCTGCTGGCGCTCCTCGGCCAGCTTCCGTTTTCCATTCTTAAAGACATTCGCCGTCGCAAAGAAATGAAGTATGGACGCCGCCTGAAAGGGCCAATTCTTGTCACACCCAAGGAGTTCAACAAGGCATTTCAGGGGACGGGCATCGGGATCAAGACGGATGGCTGCAAGGAGATGCTCCGCATTCCAGTGCGTGCTGAAGACCAGCACTTTGAGATCATCGGAGACACGGGCAGTGGCAAAACCACGATCATCATGCAGATGCTACGGCAGATCCAGGCGCGTGGCCATTCCGCCATCCTGTATGACCCAGCGTGCGAGTTCATCGAGCGGTTTTACGATGAAAAGCGCGGCGACATTGTGCTCAACCCGCTCGATCGCCGCTGTCCATATTGGGGGCCATCGGAGGAATTGGTACGGCGTGCGGAAGCACGCACCATAGCTGCATCGCTCTTCCAGCCAACGAGCGATAAGAAGGGCGAATTCTTCATTGAAAGCCCGCAGAAGATATTCGCGCATCTCCTGCTGGAGATGCCGACGCCGCAACAGTTGATTGAATGGATGTCGCACCCGGAAGAAATCGACCGCCGCGTCAAAGGAACCGAACTTGCATCGCTGATTGAACCTTCAGCTCCGCAGCAACGCTCCGGCGTACTCGGCTCTCTGAGCCTTGTTGCCGACAGCTTCCGCCTCTTGCCCAAGAAGGCCGAAGCCAAGACCGAATGGACGGCGCGTGAATGGTCGGAGAAACGGCAGGGATGGATATTCATTACATCGCAGCCCGCCGAGCGCGAAGCACTTCGCCCGCTTCATAGTCTTTGGATCGACATGCTGGTCCTCCGGCTGCTCAGTGCGCCGAAGCCTGAACAGCATCCAGTCTGGTTTGTGCTGGACGAGTTGGCCAGCCTGCAGAAACTGCCGCAGCTCCATACTGCCATCACGGAGAACCGCAAGTCCCGCAACCCAATTGTTCTCGGCTTCCAGGGCAAGGCCCAGCTTGAGGTAATGTACGGGCATCTGGCGGAAGTCATGCTCTCGCAGCCCGCCACCAAGATATTTCTCAAGACCGGAGAGCCGGATGCAGCGGAATGGGTCAGTCGCGCCATCGGCAAAGTGGAGATCGAACGCATGAAGGAAACCCACTATGACGGCAGCCGCAGCGGGCGCAACTTTGCGCTCGACCGGCAGACGGAGCCGCTTGTTCTTGATTCTGAAATCAGCGGCCTGGAGCCAATGCACGCTTATCTCAAACATGGGAATTACGTCGCACAGTTTTCCTTTCCGAAGCTCGAAATTGCGCCCACGAAGACAAAGTTTATCGAGCGTTTGGAAGACGACTACATCATCCGGGCACCACGGAAGAAGCAATCTTCGACGAAAGACGCTGATGACCACCGCGATGGTACGGTTCAAGTCGCGCCGGGAATGCGTGTTGAGGAACAGAAACGTCCACAAGCTGTAGAAAGGCCAGAAGCGGAACCTGAGAAGCAGAAGTCCTTCACGTTTGGTCCGAGGATTTGAGCCATGCTGACTATCTCAAAACCGCTCTCGGCTGGTCAGGCACAGAATTATCACCAGAAAGAGTTCACCGCCAAGGAGCAGAATTACTGGTCGCAACGTGGTGTGATTGCTGGGGAGTGGCAAGGCCAGCTTTCTCCCCAATTCGACCTTTTGGGAGAGGTTTCCGCAGAGGACTTCGCGCGATTGAGCCAGGGCCAGCATCCACAGACCGGCGAACAACTTGTCCGCCAGCGTGCCTCTTACGAATATCAGGACGCTGATGGGAAGACAGTCAAGACGATGGAGCACCGCGCCGGGTGGGATGCGACATTCTCTGCACCGAAATCTGTTTCACTCACCGCCTTGGTTGGTGGCGATGATCGTGTGCGTGAGGCCCATCGGGAGAGCGTCCGCGTGGCCATCGAACAGCTTGAGTATTACACACAGGCTCGGATTGGCGGCAACCATCCGCCGGAGACCACGGGCAAGTTCATCGCGGCAAAGTTCGAGCATGATACGGCACGGCCAGTGGATGGCTATGTCGCGCCGCAACTCCATACCCACGCTGTCATCTTCAACCTCACCGAGCGCGAGGGAGGTCAGGCCCGCGCCATCCAGCCGCAGAGTCTCTTTGCCTCGCAGCAGTTTGCCACGGCGGTCTACCAGTCGGAGTTGATGTACCGGCTTCGCCAGCTTGGTTATGAAATCACGCCTGGTAGAAGTGGCGCACCGGAGATCAAAGGCTACACGCAGGAGTATCTCGACGCATCCAGTCCGCGCAGCCAGCAGATTCGTGAGTATCTCGAACGAACGGGTCGCTCTGGCAAAGAAGCCGCCGAGATTGCCGCGCACTCCACTCGCGACAGCAAGGAGATGCACTCGCCGGGTGAAGTTATGGCTGCGCATCGCAAGCTGGCTGCCGATTTCGGCCATCAGGCCGATGCCGTGGTTCGCGCCGCCAGAGAACGGTCCCAGCAGCAGACGCAGTCCATTCCTCCAGCGCAGCGAGTCAGGGAGGCAATGACCTTCGCCCGCGACAAAAACTTCGAGCGCGAAGCCGTGATCGACGAGCGGGCGCTGGTACGCGATGCGCTCCGTCGTGGCATGGGCGATGTGACCTATCCGCAGGTGCGCGCGAATCTCAACGCTCGACTTTCGTCCGGGGAGTTTCAGATTATCGAGCGACCTCAGAGCGTACCGGGTCGCCAGTTCACCACCGCCAAGACCATCAAGGCGGAACATGAAATCGTCCGCCGTATGCGCGAAGGACAGAACCAGATCCAGCCCGTGATGACCCGCTCGGAGGCCATCCAGGTGGCCGACCAGCATCCGCATCTCAACCGCGCACAGAAGAGCGTGGTCGAGGATGTTTTGAGTTCTCCCGACCGCGTTCACGGCATCCAGGGAGTCGCCGGAGCAGGCAAGACGACAGCTCTTGCTGTACTGCGCGGTGCAGCCGAGGCCCAAGCCTATGAAGTCGCGGGCTTCGCCCCAACCTCCCGCGCCGCGCGGCAATTGAATGAAGCAGGCATCAAGGGTGGAACCCTGCAAGGTTTTCTTGCCCGGTCAACAAAACCGGAGATGCAGGAACAGAAACATTTCTATTTCGTCGATGAATCCAGCCTCGCCAGTACCAACCAGATGCGCGAGTTCCTTGCGCGCATTGGCCCGAACGACCGCGTGCTCCTGATTGGCGACATCCGCCAGCATCAGGGTGTCGAGGCTGGCCGTCCCTTTGAGCAATTGCAGGAGGCAGGGATGCGAACTGCCAAGCTGGACGAGATCGTTCGCCAGAAAGACCCGGCGTTGAAGTCCACGGTCGAACTACTGGCAACGGGTCAGGTCTCCGCTGCGCTCGACGCGCTCCAACAGCAGGGCCGGATCAGGGAGATTCCAAACGCTGAAGAACGTATCTGCGCCATTGCAAAAAGCTACGTTGAATCGCCAGAGAAGACCCTGATCGTGTCTCCGGACAATGCTTCTCGCCGCGAGCTGAATGTCGCCGTCCGGCAGGAATTGAAGGCCAACGGAGTCGTTGCTCCTGAAGACCATTCCATTCGCGTTCTCATTCAGCGCCAGGACATGACCGGAGCGGAACGCGCATGGGCCAGCCACTACGAAATCAACGATGTAGTCCGCTATGCACGCGGCAGCAAAGGTGCCGGTATCGAAACTGGCTCCTACGGCACGGTCATCGCGATCAATTCACCAGCGAATCTGCTCACCGTTGAAAAAGCGTCTGGAGAGCTTGCGACCTACGATCCGCGCCGTCTCACCGGAGTCAGCGTCTACCGCGAAGTTGTGCATGAGTTCTCCGTTGGCGACCGCATTCAATTCACCGCACCGGACAAGTCGCTGGGCGTTGCCAATCGCGACCTTGCCGTCATCGAAGCAATCCGTCCCGATGGTCGCGTTGCTGCGCGGCTCGACAACAATCGCCAGATCGGATTCAACACCGCCGAGCATCGCCACTTCGATCATGGCTATGCCGTCACCAGCCACAGTTCCCAGGGTCTCACCGCCGAGCGCGTCCTAGTTCACGCAGATACGAGCGTCCATCCAGACCTGCTCAACTCTCGCTTCGGCTACGTCTCCATATCCCGCGCCAGCCATGAGGCCACGCTCTTTACCGACAACGTTTCCAAACTTGATCCACAACTGAGCGCCGATGTCTCGAAAACGTCCGCGATTGAAATCAACCAGGCTCCATCCGTCGCCCAGGGAATGGGACTTGGGTTATGACGGATTATGACATTGACAATGATGAGATTTTTCAAACACCGTCTGAAAAATCCTCCATTTTCAATTTATTCAATGGAAAGCAGTAACGATCTTAATCGGCCAAACCTTGGCCGAGCGTGCCCAGACGGATGATAGACGCAATGATATATGTCAAAAACTTGCGGCAAAGAATATAGCCGCGCGCTGGCTCTCAAAGAGTATGAAAGGGTGTGAACTCCTCTTCCACCGGCGCATTGAAAAAAATATCACGGATGTCTGGAAGCGCTTTTCGTGCTTCAAAGTCTCCTAGGCCCCTCAATGAAGGAATCTCGCGGGCACTATCGAGTTCAAATCTCTTACTGGCGATCAAGGGGCTAATCCGCGTTACTTGCTGTCTGTCCTTCACCAGATGCAGCGCCATTCCATGGGCCGAAAAAGTTTGGGCAACGAGGAAAACGTTAGCAATTTTGTCAGCCCATCCAAATTTTCCAAGCGAATGGCTACGGCCCCAATTGACATCGAGTAGCGGCGTTGTGCAACCGAGGCTCAATATCTGAATCTGATTGGCTGGCCAACCGAGAATCCCGATGGCCTCGACCGTAGCGACAGCAATCGGATTGTTAGCCCACATCCCGCCGTCAATGAGAGGCGTACCGGAATCCGCCACATAGGTAGGAAAGAATGTCGGAGCGGCTGCGGTCGAGAGCGCCACTTCAACAACCTTGCATTTGTAATCTCGCTGTAGCCTGGGGTGATGCGAAGTCTTCCAGACGTGTACCTCACCCGTTTCAATATTTAAGGATGGAATCACGAGTCTTTTACGGCTTTCCCCGAGCTTGCGATCGCCAAAAACATTGGTCAACGCTTTCTTCAGGGGGAGCGGGTCATACTTTGCTCGGAACAAACTTCTGAGAAATCGAAAGTGGCGATTTCCCCCAAAGATGCTGGGGCCCCAATCCTGATAAAAATTGAGGATGTCTTTGGCGCTCATGCCCATGCCTAAACCCAGAGCGATGATACCGCCGGTTGAAGTTCCGACGATGAGATCGAAGTACTCAGACACGTTCCTTCCAGTCGCGTCTTCAATAGACGCGAGAAAAGATGCAGGAAATACCCCCTTGATCCCACCACCGTCAATTGAAAGAATACGTCTCACTCGTTGGCAGGTCCTTTACGCAGCCTGGTGCTCAGGTTTGTCAGGATGTGTTCCTCCACCCTCCCAAGAACCTGTCAGAAGCCATACCTCATAGAAATAGAGCCAAAGACTGGCCCAAGGAACAATGCAATCCGCCACATAGAGACGAGAACTCCATTCGTGAGTTTCATGGAGGCAAAGGGTTCGGCTCTCTGCGAAGTAGTGCGGAAGACAACTCGCCCCATCTCGTATTTTCAACATCGGCTTTAGAACCTGGACTTTTGGCCGAAGACCAACGGAAAATTCGATTGCGACAGTGTACTCTTCGTTCATGGGCGTTGGTCTAATCGTGCCAACCCATATGACAGAGCGTTGTCTTCGATGTGATTTCACCTGAAATCCAGGATGCAGGCAACGCATTCGGTAGATTTGTTGGTCGAGAGTTAACCGATGCGGCTTGGGATGATACTTAGTCGCCATGAAAAGTATTCGGCCTGATGGAGTTGCCAACTGTTGTTGAGATTGCTCCAGCGCCGCCAGCTTTCAGAATTGTTGCACTTCTTGCAGCTTGCAATGCCCGTGCTTGCTTCCTGACCGCTTCCTTTGTAGGTTCTCCAACCAGGCCCTCCAGAATGTTTGCGCTCTTTTGCATCTCCGTTGCAGAGGTAAGCCGCTTCCATGCCGTGCAGAGTTGAGTAATCCCGTCGATGAAGGCAGCATAGCTTGCTGGATCATCCCAACGCTCACTCAGGTCTTCGCTCGGATTGGCAGGATTGAGAACGTAAATACGGCCCGGCATCGCTGTATTGATTGTTCCCTCAATATCCGTCAGAATCGTGGTCATGGCCTCAGAAGCCGAGGCATGCCCGCGATAAAACTGTGCAGCCAATGTCGTGAGAACCATCGAAATGGGAGCTTCGTCGCAGCGATCTTGGTAGTAAATATCACGCCACCGCTTCAACAGTTGGACCACATGCTTCAATGTGGCCTTCTCGTGGCTAGCCTCTTGCGCTGGAATCGGTTCGGCGTCGGCAGCGAACGCGCGCTTTGAGAACTCAACGAAGAGCGTTATCGCGCAGCGATCTTCAAACCAATCTGCGTAGCCCCGTGGATTCGACGGCTTCCATGCTTGCAACTGCCTATCTGGGACGACAATACAATCCGTCCCGGATTTTGGGTCGGGGCACGCCGGCAGAATGTCCATGTGAAATTCATTCGCATAGTTGAGTCTGATACAGCGATTCTTCACCTCAAGCAACTCGCGATATACTTTGTGTTCACGAAGACGCTGTGCCACATGCTTCAACAAGTCCAGAGGCGATTCCATCTGGCTTGCCGGAACCTGAAACTCGCAAACGAAGTCCAGATCGTGCTCTTCACGATCCAAGGGCTTCACGGTCGTCCCAATGCGCATCGACCCCTGAGGATAGATGGTTGGCTCATACGAGGCGACCGCACTGCCCTCTGCATCCAGCCAACGGCAGACCGCTTCGTAGCGGGCAACTGCTTCGTCGTAGCGTGTTGGAGTGAGTTGGAGTTCTTCACAAACGCGGGCCAGCAGGTCATCCAACTGAGATTGCCTGGTTTCAAGAAAAGTCTGTTTCATCATTGTCCAATGCCCCCGTATTCACCGATAGTCGAAGTGTAGCATATTTTGCGAACTTCATGTCAAGACCACACATGAACTTTTTTTGCTTGCAGCACGTCAATCTCGCGATAGACTGCAAACAGCCCCAAGGAGGCAAGATGCCGAGTATCGGCGACCGAATTCGTGAAATCCGAGAGGCCAGGACGCTGACACAAGACCAGCTCGCTGATCGAAGTGGTGTCAGCAAGGGGTTTCTAAGCGACATTGAAAACAACAAGCGCAACCCGAGTTCCGAGTATGTACTGAAGATTGCCAACGCGCTCGGAGCTTCGATTGACTACCTGCTGAGAGGAGACGAGGCTTCACAGCCATCCTCGCGTGGACCCGTAACCATTCCGCCCGAACTCGCGGAAGCTGCCGTTCGACTAACGCTCACCTATTCTCAGACGGTCGAGCTACTGGAAGCGCACAAATCAGTCATCGCAAGACGTAGCAACAAGGAAATTAAGAGATTTGAGGTAGATGATTGGATCGCTCTGCACAAGGCCATCAAGACTGTCTTTGGTTAGACCATGCCTACAAAACTTCACAAAAACCCGACGATTTACACGCTCGCTACCGATCTCGGCTTGAAGGTTACGACTGATCCTGTCACCGCAATCAAAGACCACTGTCATCGCCAGATCAAGCGATTCCTCAAAGAGTTCTCGCATTGCACCACGCTGAGTGGACTCTTGGATCTCGCTGCGCAAAAGCTGGGGACGACATTCCGGGAGATTCACTCCGACGCCGACCTGGTTCAACTCACACAAGAGTACGCCGATCGTGGCGAAACGTGTGCAGCACTGTTCAACAGTGAACTCACCGACGATGTCTATGGCGTCACCTTTAAGCTGCTTCGGCCAGGAAAGTTTGATCTCCCCTACATCTCTCTGATTGACTGCCGAGGAAGCAAAAAGCAAAGGTGCTATTTCACAAAATGGCACGAGTTAGGGCATCTGCTGATTCTGACGGATCAGCGGCGTCTTTCCTTCAAGAGGACTCATGCGCTCCATGAACTGAAAAGTCCTGAAGAGTCGATGGTGGACGTGATCGCAGGCGAGTTCGCATACTACGCACCGATGGTGCGCCCGTATGCAAAAGGTAGTCTCACATTCGATGCAATCGATGCTGCTCGCACTGCTCTTTGTCCTGAAGGAAGTTACCATTCGGCGCTGATTGGCCTCGTCAACGTTTGGCCTACTCCCTGTGTCCTAGTGGAGGCCAAATGGGCTGGAAAGAAATCATCCTCACCTGGCCAGTATTTCTCATCCTTCGCCCTGAGAGCTGTCAGCGTGCTTGTCAATGACGCAGCCCGTCAGCATGGGATTCAGCTTCACAAGAACTTCCGTGTCCCGGAGCGGTCTGTCATTCATTCGGTCTTTACTGAATCCTTGGCTGAAGGAACGGGCGTAGAAGACTTGTGCTGGTGGGAGTCCAGCGACGGAACCCGTCTTGAGAAGCGCGAGATTCGAGTGTCTGCCAAGAGAATTGGGGACACCATACACGCTCTCTTGATTCCGCGATGACTGAAGTCGCCTCACCCACGCGCAAGGTATTCGTCGGAATCAAAGTGCCTTTGTCTCTCGCCCGCCTGCTGACAGACTTTCGTCGAACGCGACTGATCGACGATGAAAGCATTCGATGGTCAGACCCCAACGATCTGCACATCACCCTGAAATTCATTGGTGCTATCGCCACCACGACAATCACGCAGATAATTGGCAAACTGAGGAATATCCACTCTCCACGCTTTGAAGCCAGTCTTGCCGGTGCTGATGTATTCCAGGACGCTGGAGTTCTTGTCGTCGATATACACAACGCTCCAGAGCTATTGTCATTGCAGGCCACTATTGCCGAAGTGCTCAGCATAGGTGGTGAGTTGTCGAACGACCGAGCTTATCGGGCGCATGTCACCTTGGCTCGCTGGAGTACCACAACAACGAGTCAACCGGGCAATCACGACCTGATGCGGATACGCCTTGATGAATACTGTAAGGCTCTTTCCGCCCAGAGCTTTGTCGTCGAAGAAATCATCCTGTACGAGACTGCTTCAGCGCACTATCGAGTGCTAGAAGAGTTCAAACTAGACGGCTGATTTGCTGATTTTTCAATGGCTCGTCACTGCGCGGCGGAAGCCTCTTCTACTCCCCAGATGCGGGCGAGTGTGCTCTGGATTTTCTTCTCAAAGCGTGCAATCAGTTCACGATTGGCTGCGACCAGCGCTTGCTCGGCTTCGATCTCAGCAACAATGGCTTGCTGCATCGCGAAGGGTGGAAGAGGAGTAAGCGTCCGGAGTGGGCCGTGAGGGGTAGGCTGGGAACTCAAGTGTCCATAAGTTGGCAAGTGGACACTTGAGATCAGGCAAGATTGCTCTGAGAGTGAGGTGCGGCGACATTCCAAGGCA
>JAJYSV010000128.1 GCA_021793405.1 Acidobacteriota bacterium | reverse complement strand
ACTGCTCCAGTGTTTCTTTGCTGGACATGAAATCCCCCTGCAAGAAATTTCATGCCTGCCAACCTCTACCGTAAGTACCAACCCTGGTTCAACTGATGAATTTCAAATGCGATTGCCCTGCGCCAGGTCCCCAATGCGTCAATAAGTTGGAGGCTCACCTTCTCTGCGTTGCGATTGAAGGTGTCCAGAGTCAGCGCGGTAGAAAGCGCATCGCGAATTGTTATCTGCTGTCCAAGAATGTGGGTTGGGGGCCAACTCGGTTCCTTCTCGGTACAAGGGGTCGTACTCATCCACCACCAGCTTCACTCGGTGCATTCCATCGTACTGTCCCATGACAGTCCACTGGTCCTGGATAATTTGCTCGATTCGGCTGGACTCGTATAGCAACTCATACCAGTCAACAGAATCGAACTGCAACGCGCCTCCTTTCTCCGATTTCCAGTCTCTACTCTTGTTCCGAGTCACGATGGATGAATAGTAGTGAACAGACCATCCGGTGAAATTCGTGCTGTGGTATACGGGCGCTGAATATATTTCCACAAAGAAACGATGTGTCCAGTCGAGATTACTGCCATTGGGGCCGGAACCAATGAACTGCAAATCGATGCCATAATGTGGAACCCAGCTTGTATAGCGACGGAAAGCAGATGCATATTCTTCCGGCGTAAAGTTTCCACCACAACCCCGGCTCTCAGTCATAGCTGTCCACAAAGCAGCCTTCTGGCCACCGAATAACCGGAACATGGATCAGATTTAACTTGTCAATCAGTTTGGCGCGAATCCCGTAATGGTTGGGAATCTTGGAGTTTTCCCCAACCCAGATGCCGTCGTAAATTACCTCGCCAATGTGTTCTGTGAACTGGCCATAGATATTTGGCGAAATCTTTCCGGTTGGCTCTTCTGTGAATATCTCGACTCGGGCATCCGAGGACTTCGCCCAAGCTTTTGCGCCCGAGAATGAAATCACTGCGCCAGTCATCGCTCAGCCCTTGAGAAATCGCCTGCGATCCATTTCCCCTTTTCTCCTTCTTACGATCAGTTCTTTTTACAGTTTGTGTTCGTCTCAGGGTAGTCCCGTAAAGTACATTTGATCGTCCTGCTCTGAAGTGCGAGGGCAAAAACAATAAACCGATAAAACCACCTGAATATTAGTTGTTGACAAGCAGTATTCAACTGCTTACATTGGATGGGTTCGTGGCGAGCAACTGTCGATGCAATCGTTAAGACGGTTTAAGTCAAATTCAAAATCCGAACTGATTCACTGGAGTGTCAGGCAGAAATGAAACAGTACTGTGTTGCAAATAGGAAAATATCCTTCCGCAGTTTGTGTGTCATCGCGGCAGTCGCCATGACGGCTCCGCTGCTGATGGCCCAGGCGGGCTGGGCACCGGCGTCCGAGCCGGGCGTGCCGGCTGGCCCAGCAAGGATTCGTCCCTCAGTTGTCCATGTAGCCCCCGGCCAACAGCAGCAATTTAGAATTTTACAGCCGCACTGGTTACTTTCAACCACCGTTATGCAAGGAGTGAAGTGGTCGGTAAACGACATCCCAGGCGGCAACGCGGAAATTGGCACGATCGACTCCAATGGTGTATATCGAGCGCCCGAAAAAGCGCCGAAGCCTCATGAAATTCACATCTGTGCTGACGCTGAGGGAGCTCCCAATCGCTACCTGTGGGCGACAGTGATTATCGGGAATGAGGCTCCAACCTACAAAATGATTCTGGACTGGGGGGAACCCAAGAGCAAACTTGTCCATCTGAAGGGCCCTCATGGTATCACCATCGATGCAAACGGCAACCTCATCATCGCAGATGAGACAAGCGGTCACGTCTTGCGATACACGCCCGAGGGGAAATTCATTGGCGAGGTCGGATTGGGGCCGGGTGATTCGGAATCCGAGAGACAGGCAGGAGGATACTTCAAGGAACCCCGCTCCGCTGCGGTGGATGCTGAAGGAAACATCTTCGTCGGCGATGAAGCAACAGCGGAACGTATCCAGGAGTTCAGTCCGGACGGAAAATTTCTTCGCAGGTTTGCGCTGAAGGGCAACCTCCCCGGCATGATCCTGCGTCCCCATGGAATGCAGTTTGACGCCAAGGGGCGGCTCTTTGTCGATGACGTGGATAATTTTCGGATCAGTGTATTCGACCACTCCGGCAAGTTCCTCTATTCGTGGGGACACGGTGGGTTGTATCCCGGTGGCCTGAATCCCCCTCATGGTCTTTCATTGGATAAAAATGATGATGTTTTCGTGAATAGCTTTTACGGACCTGCGCAGAAATTCACGGCGGACGGAAAATTCCTGAAGGCATTTGCGTACGCGGACCCGCCCGATGGCCCGATTATTTATCACACGCTAAACGGAGATCGCTGGGGGGATGTCTTGCAAGTGGTGGAGACTCTGAAGCCGAATCCAAAGAACTATAGCAGCATCGAGAAATACAATGACAACGGTGACTTCGTAACCACCCTGCGCATGTCGACTCCAGATCGTAGGGCAATGTGGGTAGCCGTTGCGAACGATGGCACCGTCTATGCTCTTTATTCAGGAAAGACTGAAAATGGTGTCCAGGTTTTCAAGGAGCAATAGTTCCTCGACTGCGTGAAATGGGCTTACGCACGTACCTGTCAGAACTCAAACCAACGCAACCAGGAACTTAGTTCCTGGTTGCACCTCTTCTACACCGGACACCGGACTCATGCTTAGTTCGGGTTCACCGCTCCATCAGCCGTTTTGGCCCGGATCGGAACAAAGCCTATGGGATCGGAATTCGGGGCACAACTCTACAGGAAGGCCGAAAGCCATCATCACTGAGTAGGAGCATTAAGATGTCCCAAAGAAGATATCTGCCACTCCTTGCAGCTGTAATCGTAGCCTGGGTAATGCTGTGTCCCGTCGCTCGCGCCGCAAAACTTTCCCCGGGAATACGCAGAGAAGGGGTGCCGGACATTCAAAATCATGATGATCCGTTTTGGTGGGCGCAGATCGACTTCACGAAGCCCCACAACATTCCTTGGGACGTTTCGGACTTCGCGACCCTCGCTCAAAGCGGAGTGAATGGAGTCGAAATCAACCTGGATTGGGCGGATATCGAGCCTCAAAAAGATCAGTACGATTTTCAGCTACTTGATCGCTATATGGCTGAAGCGGCTAAGGCCCATCTGAAGCTCTACCTCCTGTTTTGGGAGAGCTTATGGCAAGAGCAACAAGGGAAGAATCCGCCTCCGTGGATTACTGCACGTGACATCTCCAGCGATGGCGTTGCAGCAGCAGAGCCACCCTGGTGGGATGATGTCTCGCGGAAAGCATACTTCGATTACGTGGCTCGCACGATCGACCACGTAAAGACCAGCCCCGGCTTTGGCGGCGTCTATGCTAGCTACGGATGGCTTGATTCCGAATGGGGAATGCCGTCGAAGGGCTCGCACGGGATCACCGGCTACGCCCCTGATGACATCCGTGCATTTTACCGGTGGCTTCCTCGATCTTATAAAACTATCGCGAGCTTCAATCATCGCTGGCACACATCTTTCCATGATTGGAGCGATATCCCGGTTCCAAAGCCGGGCGACCGCTTGTTTCCTGTCTATCAAGGTTTTCGCCTATATAGTGTTGCAGAGGGTTTCGACGCGATCTCGCACCTGGTGCGCGTGCATACTAATGCCACCTTGCTCTATTCCTGGGGAGGTGACATTTGCGGGCGTATTGGGCCTGAGGTGCAAGGGAATGATCCGGATACCTTTTTTCAGATAGCCAAGAAATACCATGCGATTGTGAATCTTGACGACGCGAACTTGCCGGGACTTGCGCTTCTCTTCGGCAGCCTGGCCCGGTCCTATCGAGTTCCCCTTCTCGAGGAGTGGACGCCGGGTCATGACCGGATGTCAAGAACTCCCCAGTGGCTTGGCCACATTGGGCTCGCCGCTCCATTTGAAGTGGGAGATGATTTTTTCATCTATCCACCTCGTGCTCAGGATAGAGGGTTTGAATATGGATGGTCCGCTTACATGGACTGGCGTGCGACGCTGGCTAAAGTCATTCATGGGCGGACACCCGAGCAGCCTGTGGCGGTGATCGTGCCAACGCGCAAAATCGTGCTGAGTGCAGATCTGAACGCCTTCCCGAACTTGACAAGCGAGCTGGGCGATTTCTGGCGGCATTACCATGTTCTCCCACATTTCATTACGGACGAGGAGATAACTCAGCGGGTTGTTGACCTGCAACAGTTTCGTGCAGTAGTTGACCTGGGAGAAGAAATCACAACCCTGCCTGCACTCAAAAGATATTCTGAAGGACATCCTGTCCTTAAGAGTCTCGATCAGGCAGTTCCATTTCTCCGTCCGTACGTAACAGTTGCTCCAGCGATCGACTCATTAGAAGTGGTACCGACGGTGGAGGGGTCGTCCGTGTGGCTCACGATTGCTAACACTGACGCGCAGAACATTTATTCCGGGACGATGTACTTCAATCCCGCAGCGGTTGGGTTAGATTCAAAGTCTTTTAGCGTGAGGAACGCTAAAACAGGCCAAACGATCCCCGCTATCCGAAGCTCAAACGGAAAAATTCAGTGGCAGGTCAAATTGGCGCCTGCGGGTTTTCTGGTCCTTCACCTTAGATTCTTCACTCTTCAATCTTCATTGGTAAACAAAAAATAGACATGGCGAACATATTTGAGGAGGTTCTGTGCAAAGACGACAGTTCCTGACTTCTGCTTTCTCCCTCTCCGCGCTCACGCTGTCCCCGCGATCTTTCGCCAAGCTGCAGATCCTGCCCAGGCGGCGCAGCTACGGCTTTAACCGTACCATCTCGCGCGAAGTACTGGAGAATTACCTCTCGCGCTCTATCACCATGCAGGGCCTGCTCAACGGCTGCGGTGATTTGAATGACAACATCCGCATGCTCCAGCACATCGGTGCTAAGTACATTGGCCGCAGCATCTGTCTGTGGGGTTCCCGACCATCCCCAGCAGGCGATTCTCCAGGTCGGCTACGTGGATAGTATCTACCTCCACAGTAAAGGCGGTCGCACCTTCAGCGGTTGGTCATGCGAGCATCTACCCTACCTGGTAGAATTCGATAACTGGGGCGTCAGCAAGTATCCAGGGCAACCCAGACAGACTGCTGGACGACAAGTACGTGGCGCTTTTTGGATCTGGGGATACGATGAAATCTCTTGGTTTGCCAACCAAAGTCGCGCCTACCGCGCTCAGTGGCTGCGCTATGCTTGGAATTGGGTGCGGACCACCGATCCCAACGGCTTTTTAGAGATGCCGGGCAGCCGCACAGTGACTTCGCCGCTCAATCACCGCCGCTGGTACTTCGCCAACAATCCCAGCGCTGCCGTCCCCGATGGCGTTGGCGATGAGGACGTCATCCGTTCCATCTGGAGAAGTGACTACGAGCGCACATCCGTAAGCGTCCGGCTCTCGCCGTATGGACATAAGCGTGTGCGTGGGCGACGATCTGTTTGTGAGCGATGCGATTGAAGTTGGTGTGGATGGTGGCCGGGCGACGCGAGTGTATCGCACGGCG
>JAJYSV010000051.1 GCA_021793405.1 Acidobacteriota bacterium | reverse complement strand
CCTGAGCATGGACTCAGAATAATGTAGTCTAGTTACGTCGGTATGTCAACATAATAATCTATTGTCAGACCTATTTACCCGGATGACTCAGCTAACAATCGTCCAGGCAAATGTAGAAACTCCAGGGGCACGACTTCAGTCGTGCCGTAAATGGCGCAAAACAGATGGGCTTTAGCCCCTGAGTGCTGCTGTTCGAATCACTTCCATGAATCGAATTGTTGAATGAACTTCAGACTCAGGACACTAGATTGTCAGAGCAAGCAGCATTTTTTGTATTTTCGACCGCTTCCACAAGGGCACGGATCATTTCGGCCAATCTTGTGTCCTCGACCATCTGGTGCCGACATATCAACGAATGAACCGTGTCCTGGAAAGGTGCTGATGACCTCTTCCATTTTCGGATCTGGCTCCCACGCGAACTCGAGATTGATACCGAATCGGAGCGAAGGGTCGGGAGCAACGCAGATCCCATACCAGCGAGCTGCCCTAGCTTTGTATTTGCGCAGCAAGCAGTGCTTTTCGAGTCTCGGACCAGCGACGGGGATGGGATCGGTATTGCAGTGCACTGTCAGCCCCTCTCCGCTTTCTCCCATGGGCATGGTCAGGTCATGGTGACGACCGTCGGTGGCCGATTGCCGGACCATCGTGTCGATAGCATTGCTTAGCTTGACGACGGCGTCTTCGGCCAGCATTAGGAGGGCGAATCCAAGATTGATCGTGCCTGGATTGGGTCTGGATTCGATCTCATTCACGATCTCCCCCACCCTTGTGCCCTTGAAGCGGGTCAAAATCCCATCCGGCGTGCGCGGACCCGGCGCTCCTTCGCGCCGGACCATCATCGCGATATCGAGGTCAGCCGTAATGTCGTCGCCGAGTTGAATCATGTCGTACTGTTTTTCGAACCACAGATTCCGCTTGAGGTGATAAGAGAGGATGGTCAGCTCGTGGCCGGCATAGACCTTTTCTTGATAGCTGGCCCGTCTATTGACGTAACTGAGGAATAGGATCGGGGTTTCGAGCATCTCCGCCATCGCGTCCAAAGTGAAGATGTCGAGCACAAATGGGGCCAGGATGACGGAATTTGTTTCATATCTCAGGAATTGCCGCACCTGAAAGCTCAGCGCCGGATAGTGGTCTGAGACGACACAGAGGATGAAAATCTCCTTGAGTTTCTTCGGTACTTCGATCCTCGCTCCGTCAGATCCGACCAGCGTGCGATTAGTGCTCGCCAAGGCTTGCGCACAACCGAGCGCCTGATCATAGGAATCCTGAACACTCTTCTTGAAGTCATTACGGATCAGGTTGTCATTCCCTTTCCGAGCTTCCATGGTCAAACGTTTTGACTTCGCCTGCACGACGATGGCACGGTCGCCGAATAGGACTAACGCGTCGATCTCCCCCGCATCTTTCCCCTTGGCCTTGGAGACCCTGATATTTGAGAAAACTGCTTCTTTGCCAAAGATCGCTCGTAGCCGCGCCTCGGAGAAGTCTTCAACAAAGTTGCCCCGATTAAGAAGCGCTGTGTCGCGATAAGCTAGGTCATCCCACATCCAAAAGAAGGGCGACTCATAGAGCGACTGCTCCAGCGTGTACTGTTCGAGCACAAGTAGATGCCCGTCACCAATCGGGATTATTGGCATTGCGGAAACCACGTTGAAGTCGTCAATCGCTCGGAAAGATAGGTTTCTCTCGTCGGCTGGCAACACGAAAGCATTCACAACCCGCTCGATCAGATGTCGATCTATGCCGGAGACCTCTGCAAGCTCGTCGGTCGTGAAAACAAAACAAGGCAAAAAGGTCCATTCTTCCGGGGTGTGGTCCGCGAGACTAGTCATGATCGACGTAAACTTGCCGTTCTGCAGCTGTACGAGAGCGTGAACGACATCGCGGGCGTTTTGGATTGTGAAGCCCTTCTGCCGCTCTAGCCATGGGTCATCGGCCTGGTACTTCGGGACAGAAAGGTCGCGGAACTGGAAAGAATACGCTGATTCCCCGCCATAGAAGATGGGCTCGCGAAGATTCGATCCCTTTCCCAGGGGGTTGGTCTTTTTGCCAGATTCGATTGCGCTCCGCAATTCTTCAAACATGGGGGCCGACATGCCCTCATGGAGTTCCTTAAGTAGCTTCTCCGTTTCGTCGATGTAGCGCTGAATCGTCTGCGCATCCGGCAACATCCATTCGATTTCTTGTTGGACCATGAGTCCGAGTAAGGTAGACCTTTCGGTCCGGATCAACCGCTCCATCGAGAACAAATGGTTCATATCCTCGGCGCGCATCTCGTCCGAGAACCCGACGACGCTGTCCCGGAAGCACAGATAAGCCAAGGCATGCACGTAGCCTGGAGAGGTGCAGATGGCGGACAAATCCAGAAATATAGCGGCTTCTTCGCGCATTTGAGGGGTTTGATTCGATTCTAAGCCGGGCTCAGCTTAGCGGCATCGGGGAAGACGCTGCCAAGACAAATATCACAAAACAATTTTCGATGAGAAAATGATCGCCATAGTCGGCAGCAAGAGATGTGGATTTTCAAGTTCAACCACCTCCCCTCCCCACGCCATTTCCACCCTCTCCGCGAAACAATTAGGATGGAACGTTGGGCCCTCTCAACACTGGAGTTCTCGAATGAACAGTACTGTTGCCCCGCGTCCGCAACTGGCGCATTTATCCGCCCAGCTCGATGAGCTGAAGCAAAAGGGAACCTACTTCCATCTGCGCGTGCTCGAAGATCAGCAGGAGCCGGTCTGTACCTATGACGGCAAGCGAGTCATCAATCTCGCCTCCAACAATTATCTGGGCCTCACCACTCATCCCAAACTACGCGAAGCCGCCATTGAGGCCACGCGCAAATACGGCGTCGGCTCCGGCGCGGTCCGCACCATCGCCGGCACCATGCGCATCCATATGGAGCTGGAAGAAAAAATCGCGCGCTTCAAAAATGTCGAGGCCTGCGTGGTTTTCCAGTCCGGCTTTACCGCGAATGCCGGCACAGTCTCTTCCATCCTGGGCAAAGACGACTTCATTATTTCGGACGAATTGAACCATGCCAGCATCATCGATGGTGCCCGCCTGTCTCGCGCCAAGGTGAAAGTCTTTCGCCATCGCGATATCGCCCATGCCGAAGAATTATTGCTGGAGGTCCAAAAGGAGCCAGGCCACAAGTTGCTAATCACCGACGGCGTGTTCTCCATGGATGGCGATATTGGGCCGGTCGACAAGCTCTGCGATCTTGCCGATAAATACGGCGCCATCATGATGGTCGATGATGCCCATGCCTCCGGCGTGCTGGGCCGCAACGGGCGCGGCAGCGTCGACCATTTTCACTGCGACGGACGCGTCGATGTTCAGGTGGGCACGCTCTCGAAAGCCATTGGCGCATTGGGCGGATATGTCTGCGGCTCGCGCGATCTGATCGACTATCTTTATCATCGGGCGCGCCCATTCTTGTTCTCGACCTCCCATCCTCCGTCCGTAGCCGCGACGTGCATCGCCGCGTTCGACATCCTGGAAAACGAACCGGAGCGTATCGAGCGCCTGTGGGACAACACGCGATATTTTAAACAGCAACTCGCCAGCGCCGGATTCAATATCGGCGGCGTCAACACGCCCGCCAGCGAAACTCCCATCACGCCCATCATCATCGGGGACGGCCGCACCACGATGGAATTCTCTAGCAAGCTGTTCGACGCCGGTGTGATGGCCACGGGAATTGCCTTTCCGACTGTGCCTGAAGGGAAAGCGCGGATCCGCACCATCATGACCAGCGAGCATACCCGCACTCAGCTCGACCAGGCCCTGGAGACCATCTCCCGCATAGGTAAACAAATGGCGCTTCTTGGCTAAATGCACTTGTTTAAGTTACGAATAGGGATTCTCCACGATTTCTGAGATTGCGCCATCGATTCCAACAATATTTTCGTCCAAGTGGAAATCGCGAGAAAAAATAGTTGCCTTAGCAACTACTTGCGCGAATATGGTTGCTAAGGCAACCATATTCGCAGGCGAAAAGTCCGGTCGGTTTTGACCGCCTAACCGCGCAGGATTGGAGCTACTTTATTGTCCCGCGCGCATCGTGGACGATGCGGCCTTCACTGATCGTCATTAGAATGCGGCCCGGCAATCTCCACCCATCGAAGGGACTGTTCCTCGACTTTGATTTCGATTCGCTGACGCGGAATTGCCAGTCGCCATTGGCGCGGAACAGAACAACATCCGCGAAGGATCCGACCACAAGCGAGCCGCGATGTTTCAAATGCAACACCTGCGCCGGTTGACTGCTCAGCAAAGCAAGGACGCGTGCCAGCGGCATCTGGCGTTGCCGGTGAAGCACCAGCAACGACAGCCCCAACGCTGTCTCCAGACCGATAATTCCATTCGGAGCGCGCTCGAATTCCTGCTCTTTTTCATGCAGCGCGTGTGGAGCATGATCGGTGGCGATGGCGTCGACAGTCCCGTCGAGAATTCCGCCAATCAGTGCCAGGCGATCTTCCTCACTGCGCAGCGGCGGGCTCATTTTCGCATCGGTGTTGTAATCGCCAATCGCCTCCTCCGTCAAAGCGAAATGATGGGGCGTCACTTCACAGGTAACGCGCAGGCCGCTGCGTTTTGCTTTGCGGACCGCTTCCAGCGCCTGGGCCGTGGAGAGGTGGGCCACGTGCAGATGGGCGTGGCTGCCAGCGTCGGTTTTCCGTAGTCGCGCCAACAACTCAATATCGCGTTCTACAATGCCGCTCTCGGCCTCCGCGGACATGCCGCGCAAGCCGAGACGGAAGGCGAGAGCACCTGCATGCATGCTGGCGCCCTGAGTGAGCCGTGTGTCTTCCGCATGTTGAATGACGGGCAGGCCAATGCGTGCGGCCTGGGCCAAGGCCTCGAACATGATGCTGTCTTCCAGAATGGGCTTGCCGTCGTCGGATACGGCGACCGCACCAGCAGCTTGCAGCGCCTTGTAATCCGCAATCGCTTCGCCGCGGCTGCCGAGCGTGGCCGCGGCAATGGGAAATACGCGCGCGACCGCTTCGCGCTCCGGTGACTGCATCCAGCGCGTGGTTTCCACCGTATCGTTGACCGGTATGGTGTTCGGCATGGCGCAGACGCTGGTAAATCCTCCGGCCGCGGCAGCCCGAGTGCCGCTGGCAATCGTCTCTTTGTAGCCCTGACCAGGCTCTCGCAAATGCACGTGGATATCAACCAGGCCGGGAGCAACGATCAATCCAGAGGCGTCGATTATCTCCGCTTTTTCTTTTTTCGCGAGAGCGTCCAGCTTGCCCGGCAGATCCAGCGCGGCAACTCGGCCATCCCGCAGAAAAAGATCGCGTCTTGCATCCATCCCAGTGGAAGAATCGACGAGATGTCCGCCCTGAATCAAAATAGTTGTCATCGATGCCTGCTCGATTGTTCGTTTTTCTTGGGAGATGCATCCAATGCGCGGGCCAGCAAAGCCATTCGGATAATCGAACCATGGTAGACCTGCTCAGCTACAGCGGAGTTCGGGCCGTCCGCTACCTCGCTGGTGATTTCAAGCCCACGGATCATGGGTCCTGGATGAAGAATCATCGCTGTGGGAGCATATGCTGCAAGCCGTTCCATATGCAACTGATATTGTTCCATATAATCTTCCAAATCGATTTGCAAGCCCGACAGTCGTTCCTTTTGAATGCGTAACATGATGACGACATTGGACAGCCTGAGCGCGCGTTCAAAACTGCGTTCGATTTCCACGCCAGGCCCGATGTTTGCTGCAAATCCCGGTAGCAGCATCTCTGGCCCGCAGAACAGGACGCGGGCGCCCAGTCTTGGCAATAACAGGGCATTCGAGCGGGCCACGCGGCTGTGCAGAATATCCCCCACGATGGTGACGGTGATTCCATCTAAAGTGCGGTCGGTGATGGAAGGTTTCCGCCTGGCTGCCGTTCCGTTGTCCGCAGGGAAGTGGGCCAGGATGGTGCGCAAATCGAGCAGCGCTTGCGAAGGGTGCTCGTGACTGCCGTCGCCGGCATTCAGAATTGGCAGGCCGGTAGCGCGCCCAAGCACATATGGCGCGCCGGAGTTCGGGTGCCTCAGGATGATACATTCGGCTCCAAGAGAACGCAGCGTAATGCCGGTATCCTTCAGCGATTCGCCCTTTTCGATGCTGGAAGACAACGCGCTGACCAGGACCGTGTCTGCTCCCAGGGATTTGGCGGCCAGCTCAAACGAGGTCCGCGTGCGCGTGCTTGACTCGTAAAACAGCAGGGCAACACGTCGTTTGGCAAAGCGTTGGGCTCGACGGAAAACCGGCATGGCTTCCAGTTCCGAGGCTTCCTCCAGAATGCGGCTGACATCTTGCAGCGTGAAATGCGATACCGAGATCGAGGAACCCGGATGCAGGAACCCTGGCGAAAAGGCGCTGTGAAACTGCGGCGTGGCAAATGTGTTACGCGAGCGAAGGGCAGGGTCTTCCAGCAGAATGAGAGAAGGATTCTTCGGGGAGGAATGACTGCTTCGCGCTCCGCCGCCAGTCTGACTGGCCGGGTGCGTTTTTCTTATCGCTTTTTTTGCCGATGTCTTTCGTTGGATTGGCATAGATCAATCAGTGCAGCATCGGCAAACTGCTCCGGCCGGACCATCAGCCTGCCGCATTAGTCGATTCGTTCCATCAGCAATACCTGCTCATTGTCGTCGATCTCTTCCAACTTGACTTCAATAATTTCGCGGTCCGTTGTCTGAATCGTACGTCCGACAAAAGTCGCCTGTATCGGCAATTCCCGATGACCACGATCGATGAGCGCCAGCAGTTGCACCCGCTTGGGCCGGCCATGATCGATGAGCGCATCGAGCGCGGCACGTACCGTGCGGCCGGTGTAAAGCACATCGTCGACCAGCACGACATCCCGCCCGTTGACATCGAAGCCGAGCGCGCCAGGATGAACCACGGGACGAGGCCCTCGGGTGGAAAGGTCATCGCGGTAGAAACCGATATCGAGCGTTCCGACATCGATCGGCTTGTTTTCGATAGTTTCCAGCAGCTTGGCCAGCCGCCTCGCCAGGGGGACACCGCGCCGATGAATCCCGACCAGCATGAGATCGTCGGAGCCATTATTTTTCTCGACGATTTCATGCGCCAGTCGCACCAGGGTGCGCTCAATTTCAGACGAAGACATCAGGCGGGATTTTTCCCGCAGCAGAGGGGCGGACCTCGAATCCTGACTAGTTTCCTTCATGTTCTTCGCTTGATCATACGAGTCTAAGGGGCGGTGTACAAGCGCAACCAGCCGGGGCGACGGAAGTTTTCCTTCGCCTCTCGTCCGCTTTCTACGGCGAGGGGCCGGCACCGCGATTTTGAGCGGCGGCACGCTCCTGATTCAGGGCAAGGAGTCGCGCCAAAACTTCCTGTTTCGACAGGCCGGAGGGCCAGCCGTAGGCGGCAAACGCGGCCTCGTCCAGGACGCGGTGTGCGTTCCCGAGCCATTCCGGGCGCTGATTATAGAGATTGGTGAGGGTGCGCTTCTTCAACTCATCTTCGGAAGCGCCTGGCGGATTGAGCCAGGCGTCTCGCAGATGGACAAGCTCGCGTGCAGCCTCGGCGATGGCCTTGACGCGAGTGTCTTCGGCCTCAGTGGGTTCGGTTCCTGGCGGCCACGGGAATGGGAAGGTTTCGAAGGTTGAACTTGACGTGTAGCGCGGCCTATCTTCCAAGGACGCCCCTTGCGATAACGACCAAATCTCGTGCGGTCGAGAGTGAAGCACACCTAAGAAATAATCATCGTCTCTGGCAACCGCATGACAGGTATGGTCTGGAATGTTAGATGTATCCATCCAAACAAAAAGCCTGTATTTCGCCACCTCTGGCGTCACGATGCAGCGCGTCAAATTTGCCACAGCGCGTCGAAGTGCCGGGCGCATTCTTCCGTGTAACCACCAGTTTCGCTTCATCATCGCGTCACGGTTTTCATCGCGAAGAGGCTTTACCTTTTTCTTGACATACTCGAACGGCCATTCGTACAAGCAGGCAGCATCTTGGGTCATGTCACGGAAGTCGATGATCCACCCACCGCCATCTCTCCCGGTAATATCTTGACCCCCAAGGCGTCGCTTGACGACGTCGCTGTTCGGACGCCCATTTGGGTTCAGCGGCCGCGATAGCATCTTGCGGGCTTCCTCGCCACTGATGTCGAACGGGCCACCCTTCATCACGCCGAGAAAACATAGGCCTGCATTTTCTTTCAGTGGGAGAGCACTGACAACGTTTGATTCTGAGGTTAGGTCGGCATGAATCTGCCCAACGCTGTTGCCGTCGAGGGTGCGCTCCTGCTCCAGCCCGTCGTCGAACCCGATCATGGAGACGCGGACGGCTGCGCCATCGAGTAGCCATGGGCGATCGCTCCACGCCATGAAAATATTTCCGGATGCTTTGATGCGTTCGAGGACTGGGCGATTGCCAACCATCCGAATGGAGTTGGTGGCAAGTAGACCAACGCGCTTCGCTCCGTTCATTTCTACCTGATGACGCGCCTTTTCAAACCAATAGGTGACAAGATCGGCACCGCCGGGCACACGTCCTTCGTACAGCGTGCGCAAGTCGTCCACGTATTTGTCGCCAAGCTCGCTTCGCATCCGTTTATCACCCAGGAATGGCGGATTGCCGATGATGAAGTCGGCCTTGGGCCATTCGGGTTCGTAGGGTTTGCCTTCGGCGTCATAGCGAAGGATTGCGTCACCGTGTTCAATATTGTCCAGCTTCTGGAGGACAGGTTCGCGATCCTCCTGGACGAGGTGCTCGTGTTTCCATTGCAGAAATCCGATCCATACAACGATGGAAGCGAGTTCGTGGGCATAGAATTCGGTCTCGATGCCGAAGAGTTGTGTCGGAGAAACCATGCGAGGAACAACGAGGGATATATGCTGCTCGGCGGAGAAACGGGTCGCCTCCAGCCATAGATCCAGCAGACGGCGAAGCGCAACGTAAAGAAAATTGCCCGAGCCGCAGGCCGGGTCGAGAACCCGAACGGAAGTGAGTTCGTCAATCCACGCGCCGAGCAGTTGCTGCGATTTCAGATCGGTACGAATCCTCGCCTGTCGGCTGTTGCGCGCGGTCTCTTCGGCCCGTTCCGTCTCCAACGCCTCCAGAATTTGCTGTCGCACAATGGCCCAGCGCTGTTCCAGCGGGCGCATCAGGACAGGTTCGATCAGCAGCAGGATGTCCTCTTCGCTGGTGTAGTGTGCGCCAATGAGGGAACGACGAGCAGGATCAAGAGAACGCTCGAACAGAGTGCCGAAGATCGCTGGGGCGACGTGGGACCAGTCGTAATTCTTTGTAACCTCATAGAGAATTCCAAGGTCCCCTGTGTCCAGATTGACGATCGAGTCGGTATCGAAGAGACCGCCATTAAAGTACTTGATGGTGTGCTCGCCGAAAATTCCGTCCCTCTCGCTCATGGCTTGAAACAGGAGTTTGAGCTTACGCAGGAAGCGTTTCGGAGCGAAGCGATCCTCGCTCAGCACAAGATTGCGGAAAACATGATTTGGAAGCAATCCGATGGAATCGGCGAAAAGACAGAAGAGCAGTCGCACCAGGAAATGAGCTACTTCAGCACGACTGGCCCCGAGATTCCGTTCCTCGAGTTCGAGGCGTTCCGCAAGACGACTGAAATGTGCGGCCGTTTCTTTCGTGACCTGGGCATCGGTGAATTCTGGGCGCAGGACGCTGTAGTCGCCGAAGAGAGCGCGCAAAACTTCCAGCGGTGGAAGAGGGCACGTCGCTGTGACTTTATTGTGATTGAGGTCATCCAGGTTGAAGGCATAGACGCGAGGCGAGGTTGAGGTGAAGTTGGTGTGGATTTTGAAGCGGTCGAGGTCGCAAACAACGAGCAGCGGAGGGTTTAACAAGTCCTCGCGGTAGTCGTTGATCTGGTCGTATGCTTTCTTGAGGTCCTTGTGTTTTCCCTTGTATTCCCACGCAAAGTGATCCCGCATCCAGACATCGGCGAACCCTTTGCCGCCGCGGCTCTTGCTTACGTGCTTCTCAAATGCGTAGCGTTCTCCGGCAGAATCGCTCGCGGCCGGGTGAGGTTGACCGAGCATTTCGCATAGATCGAGAAAGTGGGATTGGGAACCCGCGTTCTCAGATTGCGAGAAGATCTTCCAACGAGTGACAAACTCCGCGACGGACAGGCCCATGTGTATGTTGGCAGTTTACAGGGATGCAGAGGACGGGCAAGTCACTGCGGACTGCCTTCAGACTCGCCGCCTCCTGTTGCCGCGCTTGCGCCTCCCTGGCCACCCAGATCCCACGAAGCAGAGAACAAGTTCTGGCTGGCGGAAGATGCACGAAGGATCGGCTCGACGTTGGCGAGCAAGGTGCAGAGAGTCATGGAGCCGGCTGTTCCCTGCGTGGCTACGATCATGACGGCGTCGCCCTTATGCAGATCGGCGAGTTGAATGACTGGAGTGCGTTGCAGCAGCTGCGACACGTTCATAGTGGGCCGTCCTCCGCCAGCACCCATGCGACGGTATCCCTGCTCCCCTTGACCGGCCTGCCCACCTGGGGTTGGAGAGCCTTCGGATTGCGCGTGCGACGCACCCTCGGCGCGCGCACCCTGGGCGCCGGGGGTACCTTGGGCACCGCCCGGACCGCCGCTTTTGAAGCGCGCAGCCAGAGCCTGCGCCATCATGTCGGGCAGTTTGTGCATTTCGGAGTCGGCGTCTACCTGAAGGGTTACCGGCTTTTTGGTCGCGAGGTCGGTTACGGTGACGGTGTTGGCAGCCCGATTGGTGGAAACAACTGTTCCTGCTATGTTGCGAAAGGACCCAGCGACCATTTTTTCGGCCTGCATTTCAGTGTCGTCGGCATTGCGGTCGCCCAGAGCACGCAGTTGGTCGCCGGGATGAATTTGATCCAAGGTTGAAAGTATAGCGTCAGAGAATTTAGTGGATTCCGGAGAGTAGCGACGGACTACGGTTTTCGGGGTGGTGTGGATGGTCAGGATATGGGACTGGTTGGTGCTGATGGTCACCGTGCCCGTTGCCGGGTCGACGGTTTTCACGATTCCGCCAATGCCGCGGCGCTGCCAGTCCTCCTCTTCAGCCGCATGTTCTTTTGCGATATCGGCCTGCGTCATGACGATGAGAATGGTTGCGGTGGGCGCGGATCCATCGGTTGCGGGATGAACCAATGCGAGCACGCGATCGCCGACGGCGAGATCTTTGAATTGGATGGGCGTTGCGCCGGCAACTGTCTTTACGCCGGGCGCGGTTTCTAAGATGCGTGCGGTATCCGCGACGGTTACTGTGGTGGGCGCTCCGGAATCAGGCTTGACAGTGAGCGATTTGCCCGCGATTGCCGTAATCGAGCCAACGAGACGGATCGCCGCTGCCGGCTGGGCGCCGGTCTGTTGTGCCAACGCTGTCTGAGCGGTTGGCGCGAGGACATATCCGAATCCGCTGAACAGAACAACCAAACATGCGATTCTTGCTGAGCCCATGAGTACCTTTCTTTCCGCTCGCCGGATGGCGCGTTGTCCGCGCAGGACGATGTGTTGATAGTGACGTTGAGCCCCCTGCCAGGGTTTCATCAATCGAGCAACATACTATACCCTTTTCAGGGGAATGGCGTGTACGCGGACGGATGCGTCCAATCCGGGCTCCAGGAGTGATCCCGTGAATGCGACATAGCGGCACGGCGAAGATGCTGTTCCGGCACGCAAGTGAGATAAGCTGGGAACCTGAATCGATGCGGAGGACTTCGCATGGCAGCGCGTTGGATGCGGCAACTGGGTCGAATTTTGCTCGTGTTGGTTGGCTTGCTGGCGCTGCTGTACGTGGGGGACTGGGCGGTGTTGGAGGTCCGGGCCGCGCATGGAACTGCGTATGGTACGGTTGAGGTCACTCAGTTTCTGGCCACGCAACTGAAAGGCAACAAGACGGAATATGACTGGATGGGAACCGTCGAGGAAACGTGCACGCGATCGCTGTTTCCGCAGAAGGGGCATCCTCCCTGCTGGTGGCTGAAAAAACATAGTTCTCAGTGGGAATAAATTCGTTGGAGATCTGTGACCGTTTATTTTCTTTCTGTTGCGAATTCAGAAATGAAATGGCTCCAACCGGGCACAACTCACAGGTCCGACTGGCGTCTAATTTAGTAACGCTCCCATTGCGGAGACGACTTCCCTATGCATCTGCCTAAACTTGAACGCCGTCCTGAACTGGATGCTCTGCGCGGGCTTTTTCTGGTCTGGATGACGCTGACACATTTGCCCACGCGCTTCAGCGATTTCGTAGATCAGCCGATTGGATTTGTCACGTCCGCGGAGGGATTCGTGTTTCTCTCCGCGCTGCTGGTGGGGCGACTCTATGTTCGGGAGCTGCTGGAAGATGAGCCGCGGGTTCGCAGGAAGCTGTGGAAGCGTTCGCTCAAGATTTACGGCTATCACCTGCTGATGCTGGGGTTTGCTTTTACCGTGGCGGCGGCGTTCGCTGTGCATACGCACAAGGCCGCGCTGACGAATCTTCTGGACTTCTATCTGGCGCATCCGATGGTGGCGATTGTCGGCTCGGTGCTGCTGCTGTATTGTCCCCCGCTGCTGGACATTCTGCCGATGTATGTGATGTTTCTTTTCTTCACGCCGCTGGTGCTGTCGGCCTCGTGGCGTTATGGATGGAGAATGATTCTAGCGTGCAGTGGATTGGTCTGGCTGCTGGCACAGTTCGGGCTGAGAGATTTGGCGCATTACGCCATTGTGCAGGTGACGCATCTTCATATTCCGCTGCAGGAGACGGGTGCCTTCAATCTATTTGCATGGCAGGCAGTCTGGATCGGCGGGCTATGGCTGGGCGCGCAGTCGGCAATGGGCGTCGCGCCGCTGCGAAGAATTCCAAGTTGGTGCGCTGCGGTGGCGGGGGTGGTCTGCCTGTTTTTCGTGGGTGTACGCCATAGTTGGCTGGGGCCGCATCTGACGCAGCAATCGTTCGGAATGATGCTCGACAAGTGGCAGATTGGACCGTTACGAGTTTTGAATCTGCTGGCTTTCATGGTTGTCTTCTATTGGTTGCGGAAGTATGTGCTGCGGATCGTTTCGATTGAGCCATTGATGACCCTCGGCAAAGCTTCGCTGCACGTCTACTGCGCGCATTTGTTCTTCGTGTTTACCGGGTTGGCGTTGCTCTACGGCGAAGTAGAGCAATTACAAGGGATTACGGCAATTACTCTTGTCGTGGTCACCTTCGCCGTGCTGCTGCTGGTGGCAGCTAACGAAGCGAGAAAGCGTCGCCGGAATCGTGAGGCGCGGAAGCAAGACACCATGCTGTCTTCCGTCCCGCAAGAAGAAGCGGCTTAACTGCTTTTCTTCTTTTGTTGTGCGGCGCGGCGCTGCTTCACCCATCCAGGCTTCACAGTCTGGCGGGCGCGACCCAGGGCTAACGCGCCAGCGGGCACGGGTTCGGTGATGCAGGAAGCGGCGGCCACGTAGCTGTCATCTGCAAGCGAGACCGGAGCGACCAGTGTCGCGTTGCTGCCGACAAAGACGCGATCTCCAATCTGCGTGGGATGCTTGTGGACGCCATCGTAATTGCAGGTGATGACGCCAGCGCCGATGTTGCAGCCGGAGCCGATCTCGACATCCCCGAGATAGGTAAGATGGTTCGCCTTCGAGCCAATGCCCAGGCGCGCCTTTTTGGTTTCGACAAAGTTTCCGATGTGGGCGCCAGCGCCGATTTCGCTGGCCGGACGCAGATGTGCGAAGGGACCGATGGAGGCGCCGTCGCCGACCGTGGCGTCATCGAGGATGCAACTGTTGCGCACCAGCACCTTGTTGCCCACGGTCGAATTTTGAATCACGGAGTAGGAGCGGATGTGGCAATCCTCTCCAACGCACGTATTGCCCAATAACTGGACGAATGGCTCGAGGATGGTGTCGGGGCCGACGGTGACGTCCGCGTCGATGACGCAGGTTTCCGGCCGCTGGATGGTAACGCCCTGCGCCATTAAGCGGCGCGCGGTTTGCATGCGCAGCGCGGCGTCGAGTTCCATCATCTCGGCAATGGTGTTGGCGCCGAGGACCTCAGTGGCGTCGGTTGTTTCGAGCGCGACAACTCGTTCGTCAGCAGCGCGCAGAATGGCGGCCATGTCGGTCAGATAATACTCGCCATGGGCGTTATTGGCCTGGAGCGAATCGATATAGCGGTAGAGAGTGTTGACGCGAAAGACATAGATACCGGAGTTGATTTCTCCAATGTGTTGCTGGTCGGCGGCGAGCGCCTTCTGCTCGACGATGGCGGCGACTTCAGGGCTGGTGGGCGAGGCGCGCAGAATACGGCCATATCCAAAGGGATTTTCCGGGCGCGCCGTCAGGATGGTCATGGCGGCTTGCTGGGCCTGATGAAATGCGCGCAGGCGCTCGATGGTCTCGGGTCGGATAAGAGGCACGTCGCCGGAAAGCACGAGCAGGTCGGTCGCGCCACGGACGAATTCTCGCAGGCATTGCACGGCATGGCCGGTGCCCAGCTGCTGCGTTTGAGCGACAAAGTGCACGCCGGTCGCCGCCACCGCGCGCTCGACCTCTTCCGCCTGATGACCTACGACAACGAAGACTTGATCGGGGCGAGTCACCTGGAGGACTGCGTCCAGGACATGCTGCAGGAGAGGCTTGCCGGCGATGGAGTGCAGGACCTTGGCGCGTTTGGACTTGAGCCGCGTTCCTTTGCCGGCGGCCAGGATGGCGGTTGCAAAAAGGTTGGGTTCCATACCGTACCTATCGTCTCATAGCTATGTGGCCAAACGTCGAGATAGAGGTGTAAAGGTTAGAGTGAAGGCTAGCGGGTGGTGTGCATCCTGGTTAAGCTTGGCCAGTTCCCATGCGCTATGCCGTTCAAGGTCCGCAGAGGAGAGAAGATGCCTCCACAGATTCGCGTTGGTATCCAGGCATTGTCCGGTTTACTCATCTTGTCCGTAGCGTGTGCCGTGGGATGCAACGGCTGCAATTCGAGCAAGAGTTCGACATCCAGCTCAACAGGAAGCGGTAGCGGGTCGGGCAGTGGAAGCGGAGGAACGACGCCTCCAACGGGCATGGCGGAAGTGCTGACCTACCATGATGACAACACGCGCAGCGGACAGAATACGCAGGAGGCGACCCTGACGACGGCGAATGTGAACTCGTCGACATTTGGCAAGGTGGGCTTTGATACAGCCGACGGCAAAGTGGACGCCGAACCCTTGTATGTGCCCGCGATGACGATTGGAGGCGCGACGCATAATGTGCTCTACGTCGTCACGGAAAACGACTCGGCGTATGCTTTCGACGCCGATACTGGAACGCTGCTGTGGCACGTCTCGACGCTGGGCGCGAATGAGACGCCGAGCGACTCGCGCAATTGCAGCCAGGTCATCCCTCAGATTGGGATGACGTCCACTCCCGTGATCGACCCGAAAGCAGGCGCGCACGGGACCATCTATATGGTGGCCGCCAGCAAGGACAGTAGCGGCAATTACCATCAGCGCCTTCATGCGCTGGACCTGACCACGGGAGCGGAGATGGCTGGCAGTCCGGTGACGGTGCAGGCGACCTACCCGAGCATGGGACCGGAAAGCTCGAATGGGCAACTTGTGTTCGATCCCAAGCAATATAACGAGCGCGCTGGGTTGCTGCTGCTGAATGGTGTGGTGTATATCGCCTACTCGTCCCATTGCGACATTGAACCTTATACCGGCTGGATCATGGGATACAACGAGAGTACGCTGGCGCAAACGAGTGTATTGAATTTGACGCCCAATGGATCGGAAGGCTCGATCTGGCAGTCCGGAGCCGCGCCGGCGGCGGACTCTTCCGGGAACATTTATTTTCTCGATGCGAACGGGACATTCGATACAACGCTGAACGCAAGCGGATTTCCTTCCAAAAACGACTATGGGAATGCGTTCGTGAAGTTATCGACCACTGGGAACCAGCTGGCTGTGGCGGATTACTTCACCATGTCGAATACGGTTGCGGAGTCGAATGCCGATGAGGATCTGGGTTCCGGCGGAGCTTTATTGCTGCCGGATGAGACGGATGCTTCCGGCACCGTGCGGCACCTGGCCGTGGGAGCAGGCAAGGATGCGAACATCTATGTAGTCGATCGAGACAACATGGGCAAGTTCAACTCCAGCAGCAACAATATGTATCAGGAGCTGCCGGGCGCGCTGGCGGGTCAGGAATTCGCAATGCCGGCATATTGGAACAACACGGTGTACTACGGCGCGGTGGGAGATTCGATTCGCGCGTATCCGATCGTGCAGGCGAAGCTGGCGACCAGCCCAAGCTCGCACACAGCACACACGTTTCCTTATCCGGGAGCGACGCCGAGTATTTCTTCCAATGGCACCAGCAATGGAATTCTATGGGCGGTCGACAATAGCAATACGGCAGTCTTATACGCCTATGACGCAACCAACCTGACGAAGGAGCTCTACGACAGCAGCCAGGCAGCGGGCGGCCGCGATCAGTTCGGTCCGGGAAATAAATACATTACGCCAATGATTGTGAACGGCAAGGTGTACGTCGGCACGCAGACGGGCGTGGCCGTGTTTGGGCTGCTGAAATAGAACTAATTTACAATCCTGAGGGCATGCGGGAACTTAGTCTGCAATTCTTCCCCATTCAAGCCTTCTGTTGGTTGGCTTGAATGGGGAAGTTTCAGCGCCGGCGAATGCAGTCCCTTCGCTCGTTCGCATATTCTTACTGTTCACGCGTATTCGATCTCAACTCTCGCGCGGTTAGGCCTTTTGGGGATCTGCATGGATTGCCTGCATGTTCATCAGTGTATTGACTTGCGCCGCGGTTTTGCCGGTAAGCGTGCCGATGGTTGAGTTAATTGCCGTCATATCCGTGGAAACCAATCCGGAATTCATCGTCGTGTCCATGTCGAAGTAATTCATATTGAATTTGAATTGACTGACAGTGGACTTGCCGACCGAGAGTTTCCAGGTGGCTTGATCGATGTGAAGATAAAACGTCCGCACCTTGGCAACGTACATTGCGGGCGGTTGATTTTTACCGCCGGTTCCTTGAACTGTGGAGAAATAGTAATAGGTCAGGAAGTGGTCCAGCGTATCGCTCTGACTTTCAAACGAGAGCTTCAAGTTCCCAAGATTTGCGACTACTTTTGTCAGGATGCTGTCCAGTTCAAGCATCGCGGATTCCGGGAACGCGAAGCTTTTGAAAAGTTCGCCGAGAAATTCCAGGTGCAGATCGGCGCTTGTCACCTGTTGAGAATAGCTTTGGGTGACGATCGAACCTACTGGGAGATATCCAGCCATGGCCTTGACGCTGCCGCCGGTGATGACGTAGTTGCGCCACTTTGCCATGGATCGCACGAATGCGCTGGCCTGTTCTGGAATTGTGATGTCGTAGGGAGCCGGATGTTCGTTATAGATGCAGAATGATGTGAGAAGTGAGATATAGGAATCGAGCGTCTGCACCTGGCCGAGCATTTGATACAAGGCGGTGTCGGGTGTTGTTGGTACGGTTGCAATGGATGTGGTGCCGGGTGCCTTCACCGCATTGTTGAGGATATCGTTGAGGTCGGTCGTGCTTGGCGTCCCAGCGGGAGCCGGTTCCGCGGCCAAGAGGGCAACCTTCCGCCCAATCAGATGGGCATTTTGTGTGCGATAGGCTGCCGTGATGAAGTGGGCTAACTGCTGTTGGGACGCATTGAGAATGCCGAGCTCGGAATTATTCATAGTTTTATCCTTATTAGTCTGGCGACTAGAGGTAGGGTTTATTGACGTAGGGTTGATTCATGAGAGCGAAAGAACATGGATCAAACGTTCATAGGCGCGCTATGGGAGCGTGCCTGTCAGACTCCAAACGGTCCCCGAGTCCAAGCTTTGATTCAGTACGGAAATTGCGCCGTTACTTGCCCCTTTTTGATTTGTCGGGTCTTTCGTTTGCAGCACGGAATCGTCGATCAATACCGCGGCCGCCGTGCCTGCTCCTATCTGAACCTGGAGATTTACACCTGTTTGCGTGCGGCCCTGCATGTCGAGACGGGCAGCGCCAACGGTATGCAATGTTCCTGCTCCGCGGCCCATGTCTGCAAAATCAAGTAGTGCGATCACGTCCTGGCAGTCGCTTCTTTGAGCTTGATTCGGGACTACTACTCCCCGAATTGGGTTATTCGTGTTTGTTTTTGTTAGCGGAATATTACACCTCTCATATGTTGAGTTGAATTATCGAGCAAAACGACATAGGTGGAATCTAGCGATTGCGTCGCACAATTGTCTAGAGTACGAATGGGTAGGGTGACATTCACGTAGTGTTACATTTTTCAAATGTTAATGTGAGTTACCGGGCAGGAAAGAAATATAGGTAGGGTTAACGATTGCGTCGCACGAATGTCTAGAGTACACATGGGTTGCGTGACGTAAACGGCATGTTGCTGCTCTCAAAAAGTAAGTTGAGTTATCGAGCAGTAAATTCATATTAGGTGGAGCTAGCAATTGTGTTGCACGATTGTCAAGAGTACTAATGGGAGGGTGGCGCCAACGGCTTGTGTAAAGGCGTGGAGGGTGCCGATTGGGTCAGCTTTTAAAGTCGTAGTCTGTTCGATAGGGCTGCCAAAGGATTATGCTAGGCATGCAGCGGGATAGTTAAGACGAAAGGAATGCTGATATGGCTCAACGGAAATTGACGCGGCGCGGGTTTCTTGGGTCGTCCGGGGCGGCCATGTTGGCCGGACTTGCCTCCCAGGTTGCCAGCCAGACCGGAGCTGGCGAAACTGCATCGACGCAGATATCTCCGGGGCAGCAGCTGAAGCAGCCCCACACGCAATCCAACTTGATCCTTTTTATGCCGGATGAATTGCGGGCGGACGCCCTGGCCTGCTATGGCAACCCGCTGACACGCACGCCAAATTTCGACAAGCTGGCGCAGGAAGGAACGCGGTTCGCGAATTGCCACGTACAGTTCCCCGTCTGTGGCGCCTCGCGCTGTAGCTTGTTGACTGGCTGGCCGACAAGCGTGCGCGGCCATCGCAGCCTGTTTTATTTTTTGCGCCCCAACGAACCGAACATGTTTCGCTATCTCCGTCAGGCTGGCTACGACGTCTTCTGGTACGGCAAGAACGATGCATTGGCAGCCGAGTCCTTCTATCAGAGCGTGACCATGTGGAACTACCCCGAGCCGGCGCCAGCCAAGGGCAGTGCGACGCATCACAACACGCGTCCCTTCGCGGACAAAATTATCGGTCCGGACACGTTCATCGGCCATGGCAATGGAGATCGCACCGAAACAGCGGAGTACGGTCGCATCCAGGCTGCGATTCGCATTCTTGAACGAAAGGAAACGGACCGGCCTTTTTGCATATTTCTTCCATTGTCCTCACCGCATCCTCCCTATGCCTCGCCGGAAGGATTCAATGAAATGTATCAGCCGGCAGATGTCCATGGATTGCGACCGCGAGATCTACCGCGGAAGCCAAGCTATATTGCGGCGATACGCAAAGCATATGGATTGGATGGCCTGCCGGAAGATACCTTCCGCAAAGTGAGGGCGTTATATTACGGAATGGTCAGCTACAGCGATTGGCTTATGGGGGAATTGCTCGAAGCTGTCGAACGCACGAACCACAAGCGCGACACCGCGGTCTTTCTTTTATCCGACCATGGCGATTATGCCGGCGATTATGGTCTTGTTGAGAAATGGCCCAGCGGACTCGAAGACGTTCTTACCCATGTTCCTCTGATCGCTCGTGTTCCAGGCGGGACACAAGGAAATAGTTCGGAGAACATCGTCGAATTGTTCGACGTGATGGCCACATGTCTGGATCTCGCTCATACGCAGGCACATCATACCCACTTTGCCCGCAGCCTGATGCCACAAATTCATGGCGGAGCCGGAGATCCCAAACGCGCTGCGTTTTCCGAAGGCGGATATAACCAATACGAACCTCAGTGTTTTGAGGACAATCTGCAGTCTCCCGGTTCGTTGTACTACCCGAAGGAGCACCTGGAATGCGCGTATCCGGAAACCGTAAGCCGGGCCGCGATGGTTCGCACGCATGACTACAAATTAGTCAGCCGTCCCCAGGGACAAAGCGAGCTTTACGTATACAAAGACGATCCGCAGGAACTCCACAACCGCTTTGGCGATCGAGATGTTGCCAGCATCCAAAGCGAACTGCAGCAACAACTCTTGCATTGGTACGTCAATACGACAGGGATTGCACCGTTCGATAAGGACCAACGAGGCTTCCCGCCCTATTACCTGACGCCTACACTTCCGCTTTCAATCGGATCTTCCGTGCGTGAAATCGTCGATCGAGAGTGAGACCAATTTTCGTCAATCCTACGACCAGTCGCACAGTCCAACCCTGGATTGATTCCGTGACGGAGATCGCTCCGGGAGGGGCCAAGCGGCAAAAGTCCCGGGTTTCAGGAAATTAGTTGTGATAACGAGCATCGATTCCGAAATTCCAGCATCCATAGTAGTCAGAATAGGAGAACTACCCATGCCACCGATTTTGTATGCGATTGACCCAGCCCATTCTTCCGTGCATTTCAGTGTTCGCCATCTGATGGTTTCCAATGTGCGAGGAGAATTCGCGAAGGTTTCCGGCACAGTGAAGTACGATCCGGAGAAGCCCGAGACTTCCGCCGTGGAAGCCACGATTGACGCCACCTCCATCAGCACGCGCGACGCGCAGCGCGACGCCCACCTAAAGAGCGCGGATTTTCTGGACGTGGAAAAATTTCCAACTCTGACCTTCCGCAGCAACAAGATTGATGTGGAGGCAGGCGGGGGAAAAGTCACCGGCGATCTGACGATTCACGGCGTCACTCGCGAAATTACTCTGGACGTAGAAGGCCCCACGGCGGAAATGAAGGATCCCTGGGGAAAGCAGCGAATGGGCGCTTCGGCGACGGCCAAGCTCAGCCGGAAAGACTTCGGGCTGACCTGGAACGCGGCGTTGGAAACGGGCGGAGTGATGGTCGGGGACGAGGTGAAGATCACGATCGATGTGGAGATTGTTCGCGCGTAAGTATCGTGCGCGCCCTTACCGATGTTTTTCCAGGAGCGGGTTCCTTCGGCCACAGCGGGAGGAACCTGCTATTCCGTCCAGCGGCGGAAGATGAGAGAGCCGTTGGTGCCGCCGAAGCCGAAGGAGTTCGACAGGGCGACATCGATTTTAGTCTTAATGGGCTTGTTGGCCACGTAATCGAGCGTGCAGGCGGGGTCGGGATCCACCAGATTCATGGTCGGCGGCAGTTCGCCATGCAGCATGGCTTGCACCACGATGCCGGCCTCCAGACCGCCGGCGCCGCCCAGCAGATGGCCAGTCATCGACTTGGTAGAGCTGATCTTAAGCTTGTGGCTGGTGGCGTGTTCGCCAAAGACCGTGGTGATGGCCGCTGTCTCCAGAGCATCGCCCAACTGGGTGGAGGTGGCATGGGCATTGACGTAGTCGATCTCATGCGGCTGAATTCCGGCGCTGCGGATGGCGTTTCGCATGGCGCGCGCGCAGCCCTCGCCTTCCGGCGCCATGCCGGACATGTGGTAGGCGTCCGCGCTCATGCCATAGCCGATAATTTCCGCCAGAATCTTCGCGCCTCTCGCCTTGGCATGCTCCAGTTCTTCGAGAATCAAAATTCCCGCGCCTTCGCCGATCACAAAGCCGTCGCGGTCTTTGTCAAAAGGGCGGCAGGCGTGGGTGGGATCGTCATTGCGGGTGGAGAGAGCGCGCATGGCGGCAAACCCGCCGACACCCATGGGAGTGATGGCGGCTTCCGCTCCGCCGGCGATCATCACATCGGCGTCATCGCGTTCGACCAGGCGATACGCATCGCCAATGGAATGTGCGCTGGTGGTGCAGGCGGTGGCCGTGGCTTCGTTGGGACCTTTGGCACCCCAGCGGATGCTGACCTGCCCCGCTGCGAGGTTGATGATGGCGGCGGGAATAAAGAATGGAGAAATTTTGCGGGGACCGCCGGCCAGCATGGCGCTGTGCTCGCGCTCGATAATGTCGAAACCGCCGATGCCGGAGCCGATGTGGACGCCCACCCGCTCGGCGTTTTCCGGTGTAATTTTCAGTCCTGAGGATTCGAGGGCTTCCTGAGCCGCGGCCAATGCGAAGTGGATGAAGCGCCCCATCTTGCGCGCTTCTTTCTTCTCGATGAAAAGATGCGGGTCAAAATTTTTGACTTCCGCCGCGAAGGTGACGGAGAAGCCGTGCGTGTCAAAGGCCGCGATGGGCGACATGCCGCTCTGGCCCGCCAGCAGATTGGTCCATACCTCATTGGCGGTCTTGCCCACTCCGCAAATCAGGCCTATGCCCGTGACAACTACACGCCGCCTCAAGGCTAAACCGCTGTTCCTGTTGCCGTTCGCTTGCAAGCAGCCCTCTCCTGCATCCGTTCTTTGGTGAACGGATGCGTAAACTTTTCTCCGCTGATGTTGATCCGCAGGGAAGCCGTTCTAGTTGCCGGCTTTGCCGTTCTTTTTGATGTAATCGACGGCATCCTGGACGGTCTTGATCTTTTCGGCTTCCTCGTCTGGAATCTCCAGGTCGAATGCCTCTTCAAATTGCATGACCAGTTCGACGACATCCAGCGAGTCGGCGCCCAGGTCTTCCTGAAATGATGCCGTGGGAGTCACCTCGGCTTCATCGACTTGCAACTGCTCCACAATAATTTGCTTCACTTTTTCTTCAACGGCCATGTCTTTCTCCTAAATCTCTTGTTTGAACCACAAAACTTTTTGCTCGAGCGCAAAGACCGGATTGGCACGACGCAGCCCCGGGAGGAGCGACTGGCACTGGCAATCTGTCTTCGGGCACCTCATTCAGAGTACAGCCAAACCTCAATTGCGGGCACACTGTTCCCGTGCAAGCCTTTATGCTCGAAATTCGAGTGTACTGAGGGCCTGTGCCAGTGTAAAGCGGCGGAAGCGAAGTGATGCAGGAAAGTTGGGCAAAGCCTATGCTTATAGCCGCAATTTGTCAGAAATCTGATTCAGGTACCGTCATTTCGGCTGTTTGTTCCCCGATTTCAGGTCCGTCCGCGCCTGCGGCGATGTCAAACAATTCACTTGCCACGGGAGCTTTTATCTCGGCAGCGTCGACAGTCCTCAGTTTGCGATTGATGGTCTTTGTTTTCTTGCCGATTTCCTCAAGTGTAGTTTGAACTGTATGTACTTGGGTCTCTACCTTAGTCATTAGATTCCCAAACTTTTGGAATTCGTCTTTGGCATCGGCGAGCACCTTCCATACTTCGACGCTTTTGTTTTGGATTGCTAGGGTCTTGAATCCCATTTGAAGACTTGTCAACAAGGCCATGAATGTCGTGGGTCCCGCAACGCAAACACGATATTTAGTTTGCAATTCATCAATCAGCCCGGCTCTTCGGATCGCCTCGGCGAACAGTCCCTCTGTCGGAAGATACATGACAGCGAAATTGGTTGTGGTAGGAGGTGAGACGTATTTGTCGCTGATTTTTTTTGCCTCGGCTTTAATCGTCGTCTCAAGACGCTTTTGCGCATCGGATATCCGATCTAGATCGCCAGCATTATGGGCCTCCTCCAAGCGCTCCCAATCTTCCTTTGGAAACTTCGCGTCGATTGGAAGAAGCAAGTCTCCATTTTCTTCGTTGGGCAGGCAAATCGCGAACTCAACGGTTTCTCTACTGTTCGGTTTAATTTGCACATTCTTCCGGTATTGACTTGGAGCAAGCGTCTGCTCCAGTTGCAGTCCTAATTGGACTTCAGCAAACCCTCCACGCGACTTGACGTTAGTGAGAACGCGTTTCAGATCGCCAACGCCAGCAGCAAGGTTTTGCATCTCACCGAGACCCTGTTGCACCGCTCCAAGTTGGTTTACAACCAAGCCGAAACTCTCAGTCAATCGCGCCTGGAGTGTGTTGTGGAGTTTTTCATCAACTGTTTGACGCATCTCCTCCAATTTCGCGACGTTGTTTTCATTGAGCCTGCCGAGGCTCAGTTCGACGGTCTGGCGCATTTGATCTTGCTTGCGTTCATTGCTTTCTGAGAACTGCAATATTTTTGTTCCTACTTCTTGGAGCCGCTCCTTGACCTCAGAGGTGAACTGGTTGGTGTTCTCCCGCAGTTCGCGGCCAAGGCGAGTCAGACTGGTTTCTATTGAGTCTCGCATTTGCGAGCCTTGTTCCGTCTGCTTGGTTTGGGAATCCTGGAAGTTCTGAAGGCTGGCGATATTAAACGAAGTAAACTTTTCCGTGAGGGATTCCCTCAGTTCGCTTTCCCTGTTTTTCGCGTCGGCCCCGAAGGTTTCTATACGTGCCGCAACCTTATCGGCCTCCGTTCGCAAATCTCGAAGCCCCTCGCGCAACACGGTTTCGAGGCGCTCAGCTTTATTATCGATTCTTGCTACGACTTCACCCAAAACCTCCAGCTTATTTTCTGTGGAAGAATTACGTCCAGCTACAAGGAGCAAAAAGAGGATAAGGATTTGAAGGCCAAGAACTATTCCAAGCAATAACAACACGGTGAAACCTCGATTCCAGGGGTATGCGGATGGCCGTTCCCTCGTAGCTCAATGCTTAATCTAGAATTACATTTTACGCGTCGTCCAAGCTCGGTCTTGAAGCTGCATTAACTGAAGATTGGCCAGGAGGAAATCGCCGAGGTACTTCCGATCGAAAGCGTGCCTCGCGGTTTGCAGTCAGACCACTGGGATGAGCCGCTGACGCTGGCCGCCGCGGAAGAAAGGCAAGAGGAATAATGCGCAGTCAGGAAGCACATCGCATTGGGCGGGTAGGCTGGCTGCGCGCGGCGGTGTTGGGCGCGAATGACGGCATTGTGTCGACGGCGAGCCTGGTGCTGGGCGTGGCAACCTCGCACGCTTCGCACAGCGGTGTTGTTGTGGCAGGTGTCGCTGGTCTGGTTGCCGGGGCAATGTCGATGGCGGCGGGAGAATATGTCTCGGTTCATTCTCAGGTCGATACGGAGCGCGCTGAGCTTGATATGGAACGGACGGAGCTGAAGACCGATAACAAGGGCGAGCATAAGGAACTGGCGGCGATTTATGTGGAGCGCGGTCTGGACCCAGCACTGGCGAAGCAAGTTGCGCAGCAATTGATGGTCCATGATGCGCTGGAGGCGCACGCACGCGATGAGTTGGGCATTACCACAACGAACAAGGCGCGTCCCATTCAGGCGGCACTGGCATCGGCGGCAAGCTTTGCCGTGGGGGCGGCGCTGCCGCTGGGTGTTGCCGCTATGGCTCCGGACACAAAGTTGTTGTACCTGGTCGCCGGAACTTCGCTGCTATTTCTCGCCGGGCTAGGTGCGTTGGCGGCTCGAGTGGGCGGCGCGCGAGTTTTGGCAGGCGCGCTTCGAGTTACATTCTGGGGAGCGCTGGCGATGGCCGTAACCGCAGGTGTAGGTGCTTTATTCGGGGCCGCAGCATAACCTTAGGTTGGCCGCGAACCCGCTTCATCGCATCCATTGGTGGAGAGGATTTTCATGGATCATTCGAGCGAAACGCCCCGCAAAAACATTGCCAACAACCAGGAGAACCGTCCAAAGTGCAGTGCCGGAAAACGAGCCCTGGCGGCGATTGGTGTGGGCGCACTGGCGATCTATGGTGCGCGCGTACTCATTAATCTTTTCGGCCCGTCGCTGCCCTATTCCATGCGCGAATGTCCCGGCGGTTCCAACGACTCTGCGGAATTTCTCGAATTTCTTAGCCTGGTCACGGATGCACCCGTCCGTCACGCGCATATCCAGGCGTTGAAGAATGGCCCGGAATTCTATCCGCAGGAAATCGCCGCAATTCGCAGAGCGCGGCGGGCCATCGATATGGAGTTTTACGAGTTCAAAGAAGGCAAAGTCAGCGCGGTGTTCCTTGAGGCGCTGACGGAGCGCGCACAAGCCGGTGTCGAGGTCCGCGTGGTGCTGGATGCCATTGGCAGCTTTACAACTCGAGCTTCCTACTTTAAAGAATTGAAGGCTGCGGGAGGCCAGATGCATTGGTATCATCCGCTGCGTTGGCACACGTGGCAGTTCGCCAACAACCGCAGCCATCGCAAGTTGCTGGTCATCGACGGTCACACGGCTTTCGTCGGCGGAGCGGGGGTTGCCGATCATTGGATGATGGAGACGCGCCAGGGTCCGCGCTGGCGTGACACCGTGTTTCATCTTGAAGGCGATGCGGTCGGCGGCTTGATCTCGACCTTCTCCGAAAATTGGCTGGAAGCGTCCGGAAAAATTCTAACCGGCCACAAGCAGTTTGAGTTTCATGGCGGTCATCGAGGCGTTCCCGCCCTGGTTGTCTCCAGCACGCCCAGCGGAGGTGGTACCCATGCCCGCATTCTGTTCCAGGCCCTGATCAAAAGCGCACAGAAAAGCATCACCATCACGACGCCGTATTTTCTGCCCGACCGGAGCGCGCGCCATGCACTGGAGGATGCCAGCCAACGCGGCGTGCAGGTACGCGTTCTGGTGGCAGGACCGCACATCGACCATCCTGTAGTTCGAGGGGTGAGTCGCCACGATAGCCGGCATCTGCTGGAGGCGGGGGCCAAGATTTTCGAATACCAGCCATCCATGATTCACGCCAAGACCATGGTCATCGACGAACGATGGTGTGTTTTTGGGTCCACCAACTTCGATCATCGTTCCTTCGCGTTGAATGACGAGGTAAATGTCGCAGCGATCGACCCCGAGCTCGCCGATACCCTGATCGATCAGTTTCGCGAGGACCTACGGGAAAGCCGCCCGTTGACACTGGAGATGCTGAAGAGCAGAAGACTGGTCGGCAATGCGGAGTTGGTCGCAGGAACACTTTTAGAGCGCGAGAGTTGAACGCCGTCCTTCGTTCGTGAATGGACTCAGGCCATGTTTTCCAGTGCAGTGCGTGGCCGGGGCTGTGCGCTTGTAGTCCATGCAGCGTCTCAGTTCTCTTGTTTTTTATTGGCCTTCATAAGCGAATCGGCGCGAATGGCGTCAGCGATGGCGATGGCTTCGCGGGCGGCCTGAACATTGTGAACGCGGACGAGGTGAGCTCCTGCGAGGACAGTGGCGGTGATGGCGGCCAGGGTCGCGTTATCGCGCTGATCGGGTGGGATGTCGTGGCCGTGAATCGGTGCCAGCGTTTTGCCAAGAAAACTCTTGCGCGAGGGACCTGCCAGCAGTGGATAGCCCAGTGCGTGCAATGCTTCAAAATGCGCCAGCAGAGGATAGTTTTCATCCAGCGCTTTGCCGAAGCCGAAGCCGGGATCGAGCACGATCGCTGCCTGTCGGACGCCTGCGGCCAGAGCGGCGCGGGTACGCTGTTCCAATTCGCGCAACACCAGCGTCACGACTTCGTCATGAGGCAGCGGGGGTTGTGTGCGCCACTCCTGGCTGCGGCCGCGGGTATGCATCAGGATCACGCCACAGCCCAGCTCGGCGCAGATGGCGGCCATCCCCGGATCCCATAGAAATCCGCTGACGTCGTTGACAATCTCCGCGCCTGCGGTGACGGCGGCGCGCGCGGTTTCGGCCTTGTAGGTGTCGATAGAGAGGATCGTGCCGGAGCGTTCATGCAGGATGGCTTCAATCACGGGTAGCACGCGGTCGAGCTCTTCCTGCGCGGAGACGGGCGGGCGTGTGCCGGGCCGCGTCGATTCGCCGCCAAGATCGAGGATGTCCGCGCCTTCATCGAGCAAGCGGAGCGCGTGTTCCACCGCTCGAGCCGCGGAGAAAAATTTGCCGCCGTCGGAAAATGAGTCCGGCGTCACGTTGACGACGCCCACCACCATGGTCCGTGGTCCCAGCGAGAGCGAGCGTGAATGCAGGTTCCATCGAAAAAGGGGGCGCGGCGCGACGAGCATAACCTGATTCTAGAGCGGATTGTTTCCGGCTATACGCCGAGCAATTCATTGCGAGAGAGATAGAGTTCCAGATAATTTTCGTCGGTGAAATGTTACACTCGCGGCCAGCGATGCGATCCATTTCCCGCAGTATTGTTTTGCTTTCGCTGGTCATCGCGTTTCCGTTGACTGGCGTGGGCGCGCATCGGCGTCGGGCGGTCACGAGGCCTGTCGGTCCAGCCGAGCTGGCGCGGCGTATCGATGCGCTGCTGGCTGCTCCGGACGCGGCGCAGGCGCATTGGGGCATCTCAGTCACGACGCTCGACGGACAGTTGGTTTATGAGAAGAATGATGCCGAGCTGTTTGCCCCGGCGTCAAACGCCAAGCTGTTGACCACGGCCACCGCACTCGCGTTGTTCGGGCCGAAGACGACCATCGAGACGCGCATCATCGCATCCGGCGCGCCGGATGTACAAGGAACAATTCACGGAGACGTGACGCTGGTCGGCGCGGGAGATGCCAGCATGTCGGGCCGGCACTATCCCTACGACGGTACGACGGAGCGGCCGAATCCTCCACTGAATGCATTGGAGGGTCTGGCGGAACAACTGCAACAGCGCGGAGTGCGGTGGGTGCAAGGCAATATCGTCGGGGACGACACGGCTTTTCCGTGGCAGCCGTATGGGGCGGGCTGGGGCTGGGATGATCTGGAATGGAGTTTTGGCGCGCCAGTTTCCGCTTTGACGGTGAATGATAACGTCGTGTATCTGGCGATCGCGCCGGGAATTCGACCGGGCGATCCCGCAACGGTTGCATGGAACCCCGACGTGGCCGGCTCCTATTATTCGGTCGAGAATACAGCGCGTACCTCGGCGGCTGGGTCGCAGCCATCGCTGGGAGTGGACAGGGCGCCTGGCTCGAAGCAGGTCCGCATCTTCGGCACGCTGCCTGCGGGCGAGCCGCCCAAACACCTGGCGCTTGCGATCCAGGATCCGGCGGAATTTGCCGCGCTCGCATTTCGCCAGATGCTCGAAGTGCGCGGCATTGCCGTGACCGGGGAGGCCGTCGCGCATCACCGCGAATCGGTGGACACGGCCATTTATGAACAGAGCGTTCTGCGGCCGCTGGCGCTGCCGGATTTGCGGAATGCACCGGAATCAACCCAGATCGCGGCGCCGCTGCCGGTTGGTGCTGTGGTGTTGGCTTCGCGCACCTCGGTTCCAATGCTGGAAGACCTGACGGTGACGAACAAGGTGAGCCAGAATTTGCACGCGGAAATTTTGCTGCGTTTGCTGGGACAGCGCTTCGGAACGGATGGCTCCATTGTTGAAGGCGCGCGTGTAGTGCGCGCGTTTATGCGTCGAGCGGGCGTTCAGCCGCAGGATTTTTTCTTCTATGACGGCTCCGGTCTTTCGCCGGAGGACCGCGTGACGCCGCGCGCCATGACCACGTTGTTGCGCTATGCGGCGTCGCAGCCGTGGGGCGAGGAATTTCGCGGCACGTTGCCGATTGGCGGCGTCGATGGTTCGCTGTCGGACCGATTCGCGCACGCGCCCTTGCGCGATCACGTTTTCGCCAAAACAGGCACGCTGGATGAAGTGAACGCTTTGAGCGGCTACGTAACGGAAAGAAATGGACGCACGCTGATATTTTCCATCCTGTGCACTGGACATATGCCGGGCGCCAAAGGCATCCCAAGGACGATCGATGCGATTGTGGCTGCGGCGGCTGGGGCGGATTCGGTGCGATGATGAACAGTAAGCTTTCGATTGTGCATTGTTGCAAACGGCAGTCGAGTTCCTTTTAAGGAGATGGCATGAATAGTACAGCGGGAATCTGAGGCGGTAAGCTCCACAGTAGAGTTGTGGGGCAGGCAGGGTGCGGGCTGAATATGTGCGATGAGGCCACAGGACCTCGTGAAGGAGATTAG
>JAJYSV010000127.1 GCA_021793405.1 Acidobacteriota bacterium | reverse complement strand
GGCTCGCACCAAGGAAGCACTGGAGGAAGCCATTTCCGAGTTGCTGCCGCAACTCTCTCCGGGGAACGCCGAGGCTTGGTTCAGAACTCGCTTCGGTACTCTATAGCAACTGTGAAAATGCTCTAGATTGGATTTCTTATCCAGATGATTCCAAGACGAGACTTTCGATAGACCTCGGCCATCACTCGCCAGATATCGCGACTCCCTGTTACTTTCCGATGCAGAAGGTGGAAAAAATCAAATTCAAAATATCGTCAGCGGTAGTAGCACCGGTCAACGCGTCCAGACTGTGCAATGCCGAATAGAAATCCAACAGAAGCATTTCGTGGGGCACGTTCGCTGCAACTGCTTGCTCGCCATTTTGCAATGCTTGCAGCGCCTCAGACACCGCCTGCTGCTGGCGCAGGTTCGTCACCAGGCCGGACTCCGATTCCGTTCCCTCTCCCCGCATTAGGGTTAGAATGCCTGCCCGAAGCGCCAATATTCCCTCACCGGTCAGCGCGGAGGTCTCAATCGGCTCCACCCGTCCGTCGAGCATCCGGAGGGTTTCACTGTCGAACCGGCCGCGCGGCAAATCGATCTTGTTCAGCACGACGATGGCTCGGCGCGACTGAATTTGATCGAGCAGTGAGATTTCTTCCTGCGTGAACGCATCGGCAGTCGCATCTAGCACCAGCAGCACCACATCCGCATCAGCCAACGCTTCTCGCGATTTTTGAATACCGATGCTCTCGGCTTCATCCTGGGCGGGACGTAAGCCTGCAGTATCGATCAAATCGAGTGGGATTCCACCCAGCGAAACCCGCTCCGTCACCAGGTCCCGCGTCGTCCCCGGCGTGGCTGTCACAATGGCGCGTTCGCGCTGCACCAGCCGATTGAAGAGAGACGATTTTCCCGCATTCGGACGTCCCACAATCGACAACGAAATTCCATCCCTTACCACGCGGCCATATGCAAAGGAGGCAGCCAGCGCCTGCAAAGGTTCTGCGATTCCCACAATGCGGCGGGCAATGCTGGCCCATGGCATTAGATCAATGTCGTCCTCCGCAAAGTCGATGCCAGCTTCCAGTTCCGCGATTAGATGCACCAGCGCCTGCTTGATGGGCCGGATGCGGCGCGAAAGCGCGCCTTCCATCTGCTCCGACGCAATTTTCGCCTGATAGAGAGTTTGCGCCTCGATCAGATCGCGCACGGCTTCGGCTTGCGTTAGATCGATGCGTCCAGAAAGAAAGGCGCGCTCGGTAAATTCTCCGGGGCGAGCCAGACGCGCGCCGCGCGCAATGGCAGCGCGCACCAGTGATTCCAACACCACCGGCGAACCATGCGCGGCAATCTCCACCACATCTTCTCTAGTGTAGGAGTTAGGCGCTTGAAAAAGCGTTACGACCGCTTCGTCCAGCCGCTTCGCGTGTTGCACGTCTTCACTCTCGGGATCGAGAATGTCGGCCAGTTGGGCATGGGTGTGTACCAGCGGCTTTGGCAGCCGAAGCAGACTGGAAGCAATCGGAACCGCCTGCGCGCCGGAGAGCCGCACGATGCCGATGCCTCCACGACCCGGCGGCGTGGAAATCGCAACGATGGTGTCGCGGACGTTTCCCGGATCGATAGGGGCGAACGCAGAAGCCACAGGCATGGACTCATTCACGGGTCGATTCTAGAGCAGATCCGGCTATCAGCCTCTTCCAAATGTTCGCGCCCGCGAAGCGCCTGCCGGGGAAGACGTTCGCGGCTGCCAGTCTTTTGGATATACCACAACATAGCGCCGCATCCCTTCTCCGCTGCTTTCGCTGCGAAGGTCTTCATAGTTTTTCAAGGCCAGATGCAGCATCCGCCGTTCGCGGGAATTCATCGGCGCAAATTGATAGGGCTCGCTGGTCCGGCGCACCTGCTCTGCGGCGGTATCGGCGGCCAGCCGCAATTCCTGAGCGCGCAGCGCTTTATAACCCCGTGCATCGAAAGAAATCAGATCATGCTCTGCCGGTTCCAGGCGCAGCGATTTTGCCGCGATATGTTCCAGTGAACGCAACAATTCCGCGTTATGCTCCAGCACCAGGCCCACGTCCGGGCCTGCAATTTCCACGTAAATCTCGCGAGACTCAAACTTGTGGGGATCGGCTGCGCCCTCGCCTGCGGTAATGCGATATTTCAGACGCAAACTTCCCATGCGCGTGAGCATCTTCAGAAATGCATCGATCGTTTCTACGGCAGATTGATAGTCTTCAATGGGCATTGGTATTCCATATTCTGTGATCTATTCGGTTGTTAACGACGAGCAACAGCAGCCGGTCGTCCACCCTTCTTTTTTAAGGCGCGCTTGGCTTGGATCTCCCGCAACTCTTTTCCCAGCTTAGTCTGGTTGATGATCATTTGCTGACCGATACCAATCAGGTTGCTTCCCGACCAATACAATGCCAGCCCCGATGCGTAATGCCAGCAGATAAATCCGCTGAACAGAGGCATGGTAAAAGCCATCATCTTCTGCTGGGCCGCATCGACACCTGGAGAAGGCGTAAAAATCTGATAGAAGAACTGAGATACCACCATCAGAATAGGAAGGATATGGTACGGATCAGGCGCCGACAAGTCATGCAGCCAGAACCAATGCGCATGACGCAGTTCAATCGCGTTTTCCAGCATCGCGTAAAAGGCAAAGATCAGCGGAAACTGGACCAGCATCGGCAGGCAGCCGCCAAACATGTTGACGCCTTCCTTCTTGTACAGCTCCTGCATCTCCTTGTTCATGTCCTGCTTGCGTGGATCGTCGAACTTATACTTCTTGTATTTCTCCTTGATAAAATTCATCTGCGGCTGGATGCGCTGCATTTTGATGGACGATTTCATCATGGTGAACCGGGTCGGAAACATGGCCAAGGTCAGAAAGACGGTGAGGATCAGAATCGCCCAGCCCCAGTTATGCGCCACATGATCGTGCACCCAGCGCAGCAGGTAAAACAGCGGCTTGGCGATAAACGACCACATCCCATAGTGCACAATCGGCACCAGGTTCGGTCCGGTCGGCTTCCCATCCGGCCCCATGGCACGGATTGAAGACAAGACTCCCAGCATCTTCGGCCCAGCAAAGATCCGCACCGACGTCGGGCCATTGACCGAGCCGACAGCCGCGCCCAGAACCGGCTCTGACTCCGTCTGACCGACCTGTGGATTGTCCGGATCCTTCGGGATGTCAAACGAATGTTGCAATGCCACGAAGGTACTGCTTGCCGGCGTGTCCGGCAGAAAAATTGCGGCAAAATAAAGATCACTAATCCCACCCCAGTCGAGCGGACCGGTCTGAGTTTCGCCATCCGTCACCTTCTTCGGTGCGATGCTTTCCAGCTTGCCGCTGTTAGAACGATCGATCTTCTGGTAGGACGAGTAATCCCGAGCGTCGCGTTGATCGCCAAACCCGGCCGGCCACGCCAGCAGAGCTTCGACCGCCGCGCCGTTCTGCGTCACGCTTACATCTGCCCGGACCACATAGCTGTTGTCGAAGTGAAATGTCTTGCGGACAGTCAGACCGTCCGCCGAATATTCAAAGGTCAATTGCTTCGGAGCAGTCAGGTCGCCAGTCGCCGAAGGAACATAGAGCGCCTGTGCCAGTTGCTGGCGCAAATTTGCATCGTAGGTATATATCGAGAGCGGATAGCCGAATTTCTCCGCAGCGGAGGTATTGACCAGATCGAGCGGCTTGCCTTGATAATTCGTGTATTTCTTCAAAATCCACGAAGTCACCTGACCGCCGCGGTTGCTGAAGGTGATGCGGTACAATTCGTTCTCGACAGTCGTCGCACTTTCGCCGGCTGCGGCAACCTGGGGAGTAGCCGCCGGGGCATTGGCAGGCTTTCCTGTTTCCTTCGCACTGGCAGCAGAATTCGTGCTGACGGTTCCAGTCGCAGTCGCATTGGTTTGCTGCGCCGTGGTGGCCTGAGTTGGAGGATGTACCGCCGGCTGCTTCGGTCGGAAGAATTGCATACCAAGCAAGATCGCCGCAAACACGATAGTAAAGACCAGCAGGGAGCTTGTGTCCTGCTTCCCGCCTTGCTGGTTAGGATTTTTATATTCGGCCAAGAGACTTCCTGTTGCTTTCGATTTCCGCAATGCAAATCCAGTGCAGGCTCAGCGCCAGCGCTTCCTTTATGAAGCAAAGCCCGAAGCGAATGCCTGGATGTTCTGCCGGCTGAACCGTCCTTCTCCGGTTCCTGGGATTCTGAACGTACCGGGACGGTTCACGCAGATTGCGGGTATACCTATCCTACCCGGTTTTCTTGTCCGCTTGCAGAGCTGCCAGATTGGCCGGTTCGACTTCTAGCCACACCCTGGCAACCATGAGAGCGGCAAACGTGGCCGAGCGAGCGCTACGGTACCGGGTCGAAGCCGCCGCGGCGACTCTTGCGGCCCCAAGGATGACAGCGCAATAGCCGCGCCGCCGCCATCGCTGAACCGCGCCACCAGCCGTAGCGCGCCACCGCAATCGCCGCATATTCGGAGCAGGTTGGCAGGTAGAGACATCCGCCGCCCACCGGCAGCAACGATCCACCCAGCGCATGGAGGCCCGGAGAAATCCACCGCTGATAGATGCGGGCCATCGCCTCGACGCGGGCGGCGCGACGCTGTTGCCTAGTGTCCATGGGGCAAATCGGGATTGCGAGTTGTCGCCAAGGCTGCCTGGATCGCGCGAAACGCCCGCAGCACGTCCCGCTCAATTTGGGAAAACTCCGCCTGCAGCACGGTGCGCCTGGGATGCAGCACTACATCCACGCTGGCGGTCAGTTCCATCTGCTGATGCTGGATTGCCTGTCGCATGCGGCGTTTAATCCGATTGCGTGCGACCGCGTTCCCCAGCACCCGGCCAGCGGTCAGGCCGATACGCGGTCCGAGAGGTACGTGGGTGGAGCATGGGTCTGTTGCGACGGACACGCTGGCTACCCCGACTGGATCCTGCAGCCTGCGCACAGCGAAGAAGTACGTCATCAAGGGAAGCGATTGCCGTTTTCCCTCGCGATACACGCGCTGGTAGTCTGCGTGTTTCCGCAGCCGCGTGTCTGTCAACGGCGGGGCCGCTGGCTTGCGAGATTGAGCGGGAGATTCGGCTGGCATCGCACACCTGCTGTCCCTATTGTCACGCAAGAAGGCCGCGAAACATTGGCCATGTTGACGACACCACGCAGACCGCTGCTCGATCGATTGCTCAATCTCAAGGGAATTTCGAGTTTCGACAGGCGGGAAGCTTGCTCTAGTCGCGATAGCCCGCGCTCACCGAGACACGCTTGCGGCCCTTGGCGCGGCGGCGCGACAGCACGGCTTGCCCGGCTTTGCTCTTCATGCGGGCTCGAAAGCCATGCGTTTTCGCGCGGTGGCGGCGATTCGGTTGAAATGTGCGCTTCGGCATCGGAGTGCGCTCCTAAACAGAAAATCTTATATAGACAGCAAACCTTGAGTATACCGAAGAACCCCCCAGACTCAAAGTCCTCCTACCTATAGTCTCAGGGCAATCGCATTTGAAATTCATCAGTTGAACCAGGGTTGGTACTTACGGTAGAGGTTGGCAGGCATGAAATTTCTTGCAGGGGGATTTCATGTCCAGCAAAGAAACACTGGAGCAGTTTAGTT
>JAJYSV010000050.1 GCA_021793405.1 Acidobacteriota bacterium | reverse complement strand
TCACGAGGTCCTGTGGCCTCATCGCACATATTCAGCCCGCACCCTGCCTGCCCCACAACTCTACTGTGGAGCTTACCGCCTCAGATTCCCGCTGTACTATTCATGCCATCTCCTTCGCCTGATGGGTAAAGTATCCTCCATCCAACTCCGGGACCAAACACCTGGTGCAAAGCATGTGTTCCGGCAGTTTCATCATTCAGGGTCGCGGGTGCAATGTCTCCTGACCGCTCTCTGCCGCTGTGCTGGCAGCGGCTGCAGGAACGGCCAGTGGTGTTTCACCAGGGAACGCCTCGTCCGGGTGATCGGCGATTGCCGTCTGCATAAAACTCATCCAGATGGGCAAGGCCACCCTCGCTCCCGTTTCTTTGTCGCCGAGGCTCTGGCGATCGTCGTAGCCGACCCACACGCCGCACGTCACGGAAGGCGAAAATCCCAGGAACCATGCGTCCGTAAAATCGCTGGTCGTGCCAGTTTTACCTCCTAGCGGATGATGCAGTTGGCTGGCAATGGCTCCCGTTCCCTGATGGGTGACCGCCTCAAGCAACTGCATCATTTCTCGCGCTGTTTTCACGTCCGTCGAAACGTGGACGTCCGGCGAATCGTCCCACAACACTTCGCCGTCCGCCGTGGTTACCTTGCGCACAAAATGTGGCGTCAGGCGCACGCCGTCGTTCGGGAAACTGCTGTAGGCGGACACTTGCTCGTACAGGCTGACCTCGGCCGCTCCTAACGCAATCGGCAAGAATGCGGGAATGTCTGTCGTAACACCAAATCGATGCGCCGTCGCAATTACTTTACGAATTCCGACGCGGTCGGACAGTTTTAGCGCCGGTATGTTGAGGGACTCTGCGAATGCGCGCTGCAGCGTAACGTTCCCGAGATACCGATGCTCATAGTCATGCGGCGTATAGTCGCCGGATACAGTGTGAAAGGTGACTGGACCATCGAGAATCATGCTGTCTGGCTTATAGCCGTCTTCCATTGCAGCGGTATAGTCATAGGCCTTGAATGAAGAACCCGTTTGTCGCTGCGCCTCAGTCGCGCGGTCATATTGCGAAAGGTTGAAGTCACGCCCGCCTATCATCGCGAGTATGTCCCCACTCACGTTGTCCACAGCCAAAAGAGCGGCCTCGACACCGCTGTCTTGCTCCAGTGAGGCATACAGCAGATTGCCACCCACTTCCGCGGCATTGGGAGGCTGGCTGACCTCTTGCCGGCTGGCAATCGGTCCGGTAGCGGGTAGGGGCAAGATATGCACATACACAATATCGCCAGTGCGAAAAAGATCCGTTGCCAACTCCTTTTTTGTCCAGGCCCACGCTTCGGGTGCAAGAATGGCGTTCTGATTCTCGCCCACACGAACGGTCACTTCGTACGGAAGGACCTCAGTCACCACTCCGTGAATGTAGCTTCCCGGGGCAGGATTCACATTCCAGTCCGGATGGCGGAAAGCATCCAACGAACCGCCGGCGGCGATGACGTTCAGCAGGTTACCGCGCCAACCTCGCCGCCGCTCGTAGACTGCGAGTCCGTCCAAAACAGATGCATTGGCCGCCTTCTGCAGTCTTAGGTCGAGCGTTGTGTATACACGCAATCCCGATTGATGCACCATATCCGAGCCGAATCTCCGATCCAGCTCCTTACGAACCTCATCGACAAACCATGGAGCTACCGTATTGGGAGCCGGTTCGATATGCAGACCCAACGGGCTCGATTTTGCTTCGGCCGCCTGTTGTGCTGTGATGACGCCATCTTCCAACATGGCATTCAAGACCCTATTGCGCCGGTCCAGCGCCCGCTCTGGATGGGTGACCGGCGAGTAGTACGAGGGGCCGCGTGGAAGCGCAGCTAGCAGGGCAGCCTCCGGCAACGTGACATCGCGGGCAGGTTTGCTGAAGTAGTACTCCGATCCCGCTTCAAATCCGTAGACTCCTTGGCCAAGGTAGATCTGGTTGGCATACAGGGTAAAAATCTGCTGCTTGGTAAAATTCCGTTCAATTTGTATGGATAGCAGTACTTCCTGCAATTTGCGGTGAAAGGACCGCTCCGGAGAAAGAAACAGGTTCCTGGCCAATTGCATCGTCAGCGTCGAAGCACCTTGCGCGCGCCGGTCCTCGGTCAGGTCACGATACGCCGCCCCCGCAACACGAAACAGGTTGACTCCCCAGTGGCTTTCGAAATTCTTGTCCTCGATGGAAATGACGGCATGTCGCAAAACAGGGGGGATGTCATCGTATCCGACCACGATGCGGCGTTCTAATGCAAACGAACCAATCTGGTTGCCATGAACGTCGTACAGAACTGTCGTTGTATTGGGCCGGTAACGCTCCAGATCTTCAATCTGAGGGAGGTCCACGGTATAGATGAGCAAAAGCCCGCTGAGCGCGCCGAACATGGCCGCAAGCAGCGCAAGAATAGCAAATGCTGCAGAACCAGCCAGCTTTTTCCGTCGATTGGAGGGGGGACGAAAATCGACTCGGCGTACTTCGTCGCCTGATTTGGGAAACGCTTTGGACGCTGGAGGTGTGAAGGTCAAGGACAGTCCTGATGCATTTCTCTTGTAGCTATCGAGCGAACCGCGCCATCCTGCGCCCTTCGTGGGGTTTCTTCCGTGCGTAGCCAAAACGCGTGATGCGGAACTCCATGAAAAATCCGCTGAGTGGCTTCTCTAGTCGCATCTCCATGCAATGATGTGTTCGTCTAGGCGGCCTTTTGCTGTTTCAGCAATTCCAACGCCTTGTTCAACTGATCATCTGGCTGAGCCGCAGGCGGCTCAGGGGCGGGTGTGGGTTTGCTGGTCGCTGGCGCGGTCGGTTTCGTGACCGGCCCTACGGCGGATGGAGACAGCAACCCGAAATTGTTGTTCGCCGCCACGACTACGTTCGGCGTTATCGCTTTATCCTGGATAGCTTCTCCATCCGGCGCGTGATACTTGGCGACAGAAAGAAACAGTACGGCACCGCCCGGCAGAGGAATCTGCTTTTGCACGGAACCGGAGCCAAAGGTGCGATCGCCAACTAATTCACCACGGTTGTTTTCCTTCAGTGCCGCTGCAACAACCTCTGCGGGACCAGCAGTTCCATGGTTCACTAGAACAATCAGCGGAGCAGCCGTTACAAAATTCTTTGGCTCAGCTACCCACGTCTGTTTCGGATACGTTTGCCCTTGAAGAGTGGCGATCGTGCCCGACTTTAGAAAGGCGTTCGCCAGCAGTACCGCGGAGTTCATATCGCCATCGGTAATATCACGCAGATCGAGCAGGATCTTTTGGTGCCCGGTAGCCTGCACCTGTCTCAGATGTGCCAATATTTCCTCGACCCTGTTTGGGCTCAGGTCGTATGGTTTCAGATACACGATGCTACTGTTGTCAAACTCATCCATATGCAAGGGTGGATATTGCGCCGGGGTGCGGGTTAGCTTCATCGCGTCGGGGGTGGCGCTGGTCGGCTCGATCACAGAAAAACTGACCGTCGTCCCTGGTGGGCCATCCAGCAACAACCGGATCATCTGCAGGGGCATGACGCGAGTGCTCTGATCGCCTATCTCGTCAATCACGTCTCCGTCGACGATCCCGGCCTTGTCGGCTGGACTACCCGGAATCACCGACATCACGGTAGCATAGCCGTACCGTTTGGAGATCCGCGCGCCGATCTGGGCGGTGCTTTCGTCTTTGTGTGCCTGGTAGAACTTGAATTCGGCCGGTGTCAAATAGCTGGAATCAGGATCGAGTCCCTCCAGCAACCCATGTAGCGCGCCAGTCGTCACATCGGGAATATTCGGCGTCACCACATAGTCGTTCTGGATGTGCTGCAGAACTTCACTATAAACTTCAATCTGCTGATAGGCGCTCATGTCCGAGCCGGCGCGGACACCACCGGGTAGAAAGCCACCCAAAAAGACAAACACGATCAGCAGTACTGAGATTGCGAGCAAAGAGAGTTTCAGAGCTTTAGGCATGGGCAATAGGAGCGGGGGTACCGTCGACACCCGCTGGCACCAGTGTACAGCTTTCAACCGACCGCGAGGAATCCTACCGGATCATGTTGACAACTCAGCGATGGAATTGGGGGCGGCGAGTGGAACCGAACCACCGACTACGGGTTATGAGTCCTACAATGCCGATTGATTCACTTCGATCGCGTTTGATCCAAGTCCCGTGAAAGAAATATCGGAAATCTTGCTGTAATTCCAAGGGAGGCCGCGCTTTCGGCCTCTCCATCCAGCACAAGATTCACCCACGTCGCCAACTGATCGGCACGAAGACTGCGATTTGATGTGCGGAGATGTAGTGTTGTACGAGTTCGCACGTCCTTCTGGCCCGAAGAATCATTGAAAAGTCGATGTCCCGCAGTAGACGCTCCGCCTTCCAGAACTTCGGGCGACGCATAAATCACCCAATCCTTCGCGCTGCCGATCAGCGCTCGGCCCCATTCCTCGAGCCCAGCTTCACCGTCATTAATCTCCTGGCCACCGCCAACCAAAGCCACGACGACGGCCCAATCCTGGTGTCGTTCCATAATTCGGAGGAGCATTTCAGGCTCCGAGTAGTCTCGCCGAAACTTCTTCAGATTCTGAGCTCGGTTCCAAGCGCGCTGCGCCTCATCAAAGATGATTGCGTGGTTCGATGGTGGTCCTGGATTATCTTCGGTGTGATAGCGGGCAAAGACGTGAACGTTTTCTATGAGCGTTTTTGCCTCCGCGCGTGCCTGCGGGGCATTCGCGCCGCTGCGCATGCTCTCCTGCGTAAAGAGATATTGCAGCACCTGCACCAGCGGGCCGTTGCCACTCATAAAGTGGATGGCATCGGCTTTGTTTTCATCTGAATGTGCAAGGCTCAGGCCAACCAGCGTCTTGCCTGAACCCGGAACACCAGTCAGGAAGCAGATGGCATGATGTTGTTCAACACGAGCACGCTCGACGTAGCTTTGAATAGCTTGCCCTACGATTTCAATTTCATACTCTGACGCTTCCGAATGCGCAATCTCTCGAATCGAAAGCCCACTTTTTAAAGCCAGTGCAGCTTCAATGATGCTAGGAACCGGGAAATATGGGCTGTCATCCCATGCCTCGATAAGCATTTGCCCACTTTGAGATTTCTCCACTGCAAGCAAAAGATTGGACAGGTGTTGCCAGGAACTTCGAGCTACTGGCGCCACCCAATACGTCGCCATTTGCGGGAAAAGCTCACGCTGGTTCAGCACATGCAAATCTGTTTCAGTTGACTCGGTCGAAACAATGATTGGGATAATCCGGCGATCTGTCGACGCCTTATGAAAGTAATGCAACAGAAGTGCGTACTCTTCGATTTGGCGCTTCGCCTGCGACGCGGCATGTCCAGTCTTCGCCTCCAGAACGACAATTGCGTCTCGGATTAGGAGAACTACGTCAATTCGCATTTCCTTCCGGGGAATTGAGAACTCCAGAAGCAATCCCCATGACTTCGCATAATCTGACCTCATCACGCATTGCATCAGCGAACCCCGAAGCGAGCGGATGTCTCGCTCCCAAGTGAGCGTTTGGTCTGAATACTGACTTGTATAGCCGCGGTTCGCGTATGCAACTCCCAGACACGCGAGTATGTGCTCCGCGTTCTGCGCAAGGAACTCCTCAATACTCGCCCGATAAAAACATGCCATATGCGTGAACTAGGATAACTGCGCCCAGGGTATCACTGTTGCTCGCGGGGCGCCCGGTATGTTGGCGGACGAGGTCAGCGCCAAATTGATTCTTGTGCGCGATTCGGGAATGGAGGCGCGCGCGAGAGTACATAGCGTGACGCTGGAGAGCGCCAGCGGATAGCATGGAGAAGGACGCCTGCGAGCGGCCGACTATGCGGGCGCTGATTCTTTCCGACATTCACGCGAACATTGACGCCCTGGACGCGGTTCTGGCGGCGGCGCCGCAGCACGATGTTGTCTGGAACCTGGGCGATGTGGTCGGCTATAACGCTGCACCGGAAGCGGTCATCGCGCGAGCGCGCAAAATTGGCCAAGTGTTTGTGCGGGGGAATCACGACCGCGCCTGCGCCGGGCTGACCGGTGGCGAAGACTTCAATCCCATCGCGTTCCGGGCCGTGGAATGGACACGGGGCCAGCTCGATCGAGAATCGCTCCAATGGCTGAAGCAATTGCCGCGTGGTCCCATCCTTGCGGATGACCGGGTAAGCTGCGTGCATGGCTCCCTGGTCGATGAGGATGAATACCTGTTCTCCACGTGGGAGGCGCGGGAACAATGGACGCATGCGCGCACGCAGATGACGTTTTTCGGCCACACGCATGTGCAGGGTGGGTTCGCCGCGAACGCGGAAGGCGAATGGTTCCCGCTGAAACCGGTGTATACCCGCGATGACGCAGCGGAAAGTTACGATCTGGATTTGCGGAGCGGCGCAACGTACCTGATCAATCCCGGCGCGGTCGGCCAGCCGCGCGACCGCGACTGGAGATCGGCCTTCGCGCTGTACGACGATCAGGCCGAGCGGGTCACATTCTTCCGCGTGCCATACGACGTACGCCTGGCGCAGATGCGGATTCGACGCGCCGGCCTGCCGGAGATGCTGGGATGGCGCCTGCGCGTGGGCCAGTAGCGGCGGTCATCTCCTATCCTTTGCGATAAAGCCGCAAAGGATGGCACCCAAAAACGTTCGCCGGCGCGAACTACTCCGCGTCGGCTTCTTTCGCTACGATCACCTTGACATGTGCGGTCACTTCCCGATGCAAGCGCACAGGCACGAGGAATTCGCCCAGCGATTTGAGAGGCTCTTCCAGCTGCACCTTGCGGCGATCGATCTGAAAGCCCTGCGATTCGAGTGCCTGCGCGATATCCGGCCCGGTGACGGAGCCAAACAGGTGATCGTTGTCGCCGGTCTTGCGTGTGAAGCTCAGCTCCACCTGATCCAACTGCTGCACCAGCAATTCGGCGTCGGCCTTTTCCTTGGCGAAGCGGCGCACCGAGGAGTTTTTCATCTGCTCAATCACAGCTTTATTTCCCGCCGTGGCCTCGATCGCCAGGTTGCGCGGCAACAGAAAATTGCGGCCATATCCTTGAGCGACTTTTACGACATCCCCGCGATGACCGAGGTTCTCGATATCTTCCTTCAAAATAATTTCCATGTCCTAATCTCCAAAAAATCTTCTATAGCCGCGACTAGAGCTCTAGTGGCGCTGGGCAAACGGCAGCAGCGCGATGTTGCGAGCCTGCTTGATGGCGCGGGTGACGCGGCGCTGGTGCGTGGTGCAGACGCCGGTCAGGCGGCGGGGAACGATCTTCCCGCTTTCCGCAACGAAACCCTGCAATAGCCGCACGTCGCGGTAGGGAATTGCGTCGATCTTCTCCACGCAGAACTTGCAGACTTTCTTGCGACGGAAAAACTTGCGTCCGCCGGGGCCGCTCCCCGCACCTGCTGGCCGCGGTGGCCGTGGGCCGGAGTGGGACGATCCTTCTTGTGATGTCGATTGCGATCTTTCTTCTGCCATGCTGCGACTCTCCTTCTCTTCTGCCAGAGAACGTCTCTGGCGCGTGAACTTATTTACCTCTGTTGAACATGCAGTGGGCATCGCCCACGAAAATGTTGGGTTGGTCCCGCTATGCGATGGCCTCTGGAACCGCGGCTGTTTCCGCAGGCTGCTCCGCGCTCCGCTGTGGGGCGACCGGCTGCGCGGCAGTGGCGTGGGATGCGGCAGCGTGAGACGCGGCGGCAGCGGCATTCGCCTGGGCAGTTTGGGCGGCCTGCGCGTTCACCGTGCTTTGCTTGATCTTCGTTGACCGCAGCTTTTTGATCTTGTTGATGCGCTTTTCTTCCTCGTCCATGCGCACGGTGATGAACTTGATAACCGGCTCGGTCACGCGCAAGCGGCGCTCCAGTTCGGCCACCAGGCTGCCATCCGCTTCCACGGTCAGCAGGTTGTAGTTGCCCTCATTGAACTTGCGGACGGTATACGCGAGCTTGCGGTTCCCCAGCTTCTCGCTCGACACCAGCTTGCCGTTGCCCTTGTTAATGGTCGCTTCAAAGCCTGCGATCAGCTTGTCCGCTTCTTCCCCTACAACATCAGGGCGCAGGATAAACATCACTTCATATTTCCGTTCCATTCGTCTCTCGTTTCCGGCAAAGTCTGTCTGACCCTGCCTGTCGCAACCTTCAAGATTGCCCGTTCTTAATCGTTCACTCGTGCTCTTCGGCAGTCGTCCGCCGATTAAACCGGTTCATCGCGACGCTTGGGCCTTCCGTCAAAATCAACTCAACCGCCGTCGAAACATCATCCAGAACTGTGTCCAGCACCGCCAGTTCCTGCTTACGGAACGGCGTCAAAACATAATCCTTGCGACGCTGCCGGGCGCTTTCCGCTGCTCTTTCCTCTTCCGGAGCGATCCCAATTCGAATCCGCAGCCACTCTTCTATTCCCAGCCCGTTCGAAATGGAAATGACTCCGTTATGCCCGCCTGCGCTTCCACGCTCGCGGATTCGAATCGTTCCCAACGGAAGGGCCACTTCGTCATACAGCACGATCAACTCCCGCCGCGGATCGATTTCCAGCTCCTTCGCCAAGGCTGCAACCGACAACCCACTCAGGTTCATGTAGGTTTCCGGCTTTGCCAGCAGAACATGCCTGCCGGCAATTCGCGCCGAAGCCGTCAAGGCCTTCGAGCGTCGATTCGATACCACCACACCGCACCGTTCCGCCAGCCGATCGATTGCCAGAAACCCGGCGTTATGCGGCGTGAACTGATACTCAATCCCCGGATTGCCTAAACCGACGATCAGAGTCACGCCCGAATCGACGCCGGAATTCAAGCTCGAATCTATGCCGCCAGAAAGTCCCATGCGTTCCCGACGCTACTTCTTCGCGTCTTTCTTGGCATCTTCGCCAGCCTCGACGATTTCCTGTTTGCCTTTCTTGACCACTTCCGGTTCCGCCGGAGTCGCGGCCGCCAGAGCATCTGGAGTAGCCACCACTTCCTCACGCACCGCCGTGATGTGGGCAACCGTGGTTTCCTCATCGGTGATGAATTTGAGCTTGTCGGTGCGAGGCAGATCGGCCACGCGAATGACCATGCCAAACGCTAGTTCGCTCACATCCATGTCAATGTGTCCCGGAATATCGGCCGGTAAACACTCGATCTCGATCTCGCGCAGCACCTGGTCGAGAATGCCGCCCTGCGTACGTACGCCGACCGGAACCCCGAGCAACTGGATCGGAACCTCCACGCGCATCGCCTTGTCCATCGCGATCCGCTTCATGTCGATGTGGATCAGGTTGCCTTTGATGGGGTCATTCTGCCAGTCCACCACCATCACTTTTGCCACCGAACCCGCGACGTCCAGGTCGAAAATCGTATTGTGCCCGGACTCGGAATGCAGTATCCGGCGGATCTGTTTGGGATCGACGGTGACGGCCACGGACGGCTGCTTGGCGCCATACACCACTGCGGGAATGCTTCCCCCGACGCGCACGCGGCGCGCGATGTTTTTCGTGAACTTGCCCTCGCGGGGTGTTGCTGTGACGACTTCAGGTGCGCTCATAAATTTTCGTTTCCCTTCGGGCACGGCGGGTGAGCGCCGCTCCCTTCTCGTGGCCCGGGGCATCCCTCGCCTCGCCACACTGTTGATGTTCTGTTCAGATCCGCTTCCGAAATCTCCTTGACGGTTTCGAACAGAAGGTTTTTTCGCTGCAGAGAACCGTTAGTTGAACAAGCTGCTCACGCTGGTCTCCATATGAATGCTCTCAATGGCGCGTCCTATCAGGCCCGCGATGGACAACACTTTAATCTTCTCCGTGTAGTGTGCTTCTTCCCGCAATGGAATCGTATTCGTGACCACCAACTGCTCCAGCCGTGAATCGACAATCCTCTCAATGGCCCGGCCGGAAAGTACTGGATGAGTAGCGCAGGCATACACCTTTTTCGCGCCGACCTCCAGCAGTGCATCCACGGTCTTGATTAGGGTCCCGGCCGTATCGACAATATCGTCGAGGATCAGGCACGTCCGCTCCTGCACATCTCCAATCACATGCATCACTTCTGTCACGTTCATGTCGGTCCGCCGCTTGTCCACAATGGCCAGCGGCGCTTCCATCTTCTGGGCGAAGAAACGCGCGCGTTCCACGCCGCCGGCATCCGGCGAGACCACCGTCAGGTCCGGCAAATTTAGCTCCCGGAAGTAGCCCACCAGCACCGGGCTGGCGAATAGGTGATCCACCGGAATATTGAAGAATCCCTGAATCTGCGCCGCGTGCAAATCAACCAGCAGTGCCCGATTCGCTCCGGCAGTCGTCAACAAATCCGCCACCAGCTTGGAGGAAATCGCCACCCGAGGACGATCTTTCCGATCTTGGCGCGCGTAGCCATAATACGGCACCACCACCGTGATGCGCCGAGCCGAAGCCCGCTTCAAGGCGTCGATCATAATCAACAGTTCCAGCAAATGTTGATCGACGGGGTAGCAGGTCGGCTGCACCACAAAAACATCCGCGCCGCGAACATTTTCCAATAGCTGAAAGTACACTTCCCCGTCAGAGAACCGCTGCAGTCGCACTTCGCCCAACGGAACACCGACAAATTTGCAAATCTCTTCGGCCAGCGGCAGGTTAGAAGAGCCGCTGAAAATCTTGAATCGTTTGTCCTCGCTGTAGGACTTGGCGCGCTTGCGACCCGCCGCGGCTCGTGCCTGCGCTCCAGTCCCTGCGGCTTCCGCCGCCATGGAGTCGGACGTCACCGGCGTGATTGCGGGAGCGTCCGCATCTATCGTTAGGATTGACTCCCCATTCAAGTTCCCATCTCCGTCCGCACTCGTCATGTTCTCTGGACCTCCCAAGCTGGTTGGCGTTGGTGTACCGAACTGCAAACTGGGACCTTGGCAACTGTCTTTTAAGGAGCTGCCAAGACCCTGGAACGATTGCCACAGGTATTGCCGATCCTGCGACGTGTCAAGAGCGAATACTGCGAAACCGGCTACCTTGCTGCAACGACACTTCAACATCTCAAACTTGGCTGGGCGACTAGGATTCGAACCTAGACCGAGTGCTCCAAAGGCACTTGACCTACCGTTAGTCGATCGCCCAACGCTACAGGTTCTGACTGACCCCATCATCGATCATGGTGCGCCAGTATTCCTGTCGGCCAACCGTCTTGGTTTCGTACGTCGCAATGCCTTGCGCCGCCAGTCGCTCCACAGCCGCCCGTGATCCCTCCGCTGTCCCATACAAGCCGAACAACGCCGAGCCGGACCCTGAAAGCGCCGCATAGATGGCAGTGCTTTCACCTTGAGAATTTTGCTTCAATGTTTCGAGAATGCCGCGCAGAAAGGGATACTGAGTGAAGACGACCTGTTCAAAGTCGTTCACGATCCCGGCACGGACAAGCTCGAGAAGAAGATTCTCGGCCCGGTCTTCCTCTGGTGTTGCAGGAAAGACACCGGTGGCGTTCGTACGAGCTTCCTGGGGAGCGACCAAAGCCGCTGCCCACGTACGACCCAACCGTTCCAGCTTATCGGAAGCAGGGCCGGCGGTCAATCCATTTTCTGGCGCGTCCCCGGGAGTTTGCGCGGAAAATCTTTCTGCCTGGAGCTGATCCCAGTCGAGAAATGCTTGCGGCGTTGAGACTCGAACGTCAGGAACTGCCAGCACGCAGTAGGTGTCCGGCAGATCCGGAAGAGGACAAACCTGTTCCCCCCGCCCCAGGCCCAGCACCGCGCCGCCGACCAGAAACAGCGGTACATCGGAGCCCGTTTCGGCGGCAATTTGGAGGTTTTCCGCGGTCGGCAGCGCGATGCCAAGCTCCTTTTCCAGACCAATCAGAGCCGCAATCGCGTTGGCCGAGCCTGCTCCCAGGCCGCCCTGCACGGGCAATCGCTTGTCAATATGGATCGTCACCTGCGCGGAAATTTTCAGCCGCTCCAGGGCGCGCTCCACGATTTTCCAGCAGGTATTGCGCGCATCGCAGGGCACGTGATCGTCGTTGCAGGTAATCGCGATGGGACTGGTCGTGCCGCTCTCCAGCCGCTTCGCCGTGACCTCCACAAAATCATGAACCGCCAGCGTCTGATAGATCGTCGCCAGCCCATGGTAGCCATCCGGCCGCATCGGGCCAATGGCGAGTCCAAGATTGATTTTTGCGCGCGAGCGAACTCGTGTGGACATGTTGAACTAATTGTAATGATGCATCCAACTCAATTCGCAGCTCTGCAACATGGCCGCGGATAGGACCGATGGCGTTGGCGGTACCCTTCCAACCGCGAACGCGCTGGAATAGGGTAACTTAGAAATAGGTTGATTTGTTCATGTTGAGAGCGATTTCCACGCACATTTTTCTGAAACACCGCCTGCACGCCGGACATTTGGATACTTTAATCAAGGCTGGGGCCGAAGCCATCGAGATCTTTGGCAATCGGCGGCATTTCGACTACACCAGCCGGGCGCAGGTGAAAGAAATCGGCGAATGGTTCCGGGGCAATCCCACCCCTGCATGGGCGCTGCACGCCCCGCTGCGCGCGGAAGGCGAAGGGGACAGTGAGCGCGGCACCGCGCCCTCCATCAACGTGGTGCATGTCGAAAAATCCCGGCGCATCGATTCCATGGACGAGGTCAAACGCGCTCTGGAAGCGGCCGAACAGGTTCCTTTTTCCCACCTCATCCTGCATCTGGGCGACCGCGGCGACACATGGAGTCCGCGCACCCTGGAGCACGCCATGACGGCGGTCGAACATCTGCGCGCCTTCGCGCGTCCGCTGGGAGTGCAGATCCTGCTGGAAAATCTAGAGAAGAATGAAGTCGCCGAGCCGCAGAACCTTATGGAAATTCTTTCCGTCGGACATTTTGACGATATTGGCATCTGTCTCGACGTCGGCCATGCGCATTTAGGGGATGGCATTCTGCCGGCCATCGATACCATGGGTGCGCGCATCCGTTCCGTCCATGTGCACGACAACCTCGGCGATAAGGACGCGCATCTATGGCCAGGGGATGGCACGATCGTGTGGCCGGAAACGATGCAGGCCCTCGGCGCGCTGGCGAGGCCGCCCGCCGCGGTTTTGGAGATTCATCCCACACTCGAAAATACTGAAGGTACCCTACCCGACAGATTCCAGCGTACATGGGAGTTTCTCGATACTGCGGGTTCGGCAGGCCGGAGTGCAGGGCGGGAATAAGCGATCTTCTCCCGCACTCCCCACGGATGTAGATTTGATCTCTATGGATGAAACCACTTCCAGCACGCCCAGCGCACCTCCCGTAACCACGATTGCCAGCCTTGGTCAGCATGAAGGTCAAACCGTCATCCTGCGCGGATGGCTCTACAACCTGCGAGAGAGCGGCAAGCTGCTGTTTCCCATCTTCCGCGACGGCTCCGGCACGGTGCAGGGCGTGGTGCCCAAGTCCGCTGTGTCGACGGAGATGTTTGAGCGCATCAAGACGCTTACCCAGGAGTCGAGCGTCATCGTGTGCGGCAAAGTTCGCGCCGACAAACGCGCCCCCGGCGGGTTCGAACTGGATGTCGAAGATCTGGAAGTCATCCATCGCGTGCCCGACGATGTTCCTTTCCCAATCTCGTTGAAAGAGCATGGTGTCGACTTCCTAATGGAACATCGTCATCTCTGGATTCGCACGCCGCGCCAGGCCGCCATCCTGCGGATTCGCGCCGAGATCATGCGCGCAGCGCAGGAGTATCTCGACACCCATGGATTTGTCCGGACGGATCCGCCGATTCTGACGCCTGCGGCCTGCGAGGGTACCAGCACCCTGTTTCCCGTGAATTATTTTGGCGACGAGGCTTACTTAACGCAAAGTGGCCAGTTGTACATCGAAAGCACTGCCATGGCGCTGGGCAAGGTCTACTCATTCGGACCGACGTTTCGCGCGGAAAAATCGAAGACGCGGCGTCACCTCACCGAATTCTGGATGATCGAACCCGAAGTCGCCTACGCCGGGCTCGACGACATCATGGCGCTGGCGGAAGAGTTTCTCAGCCACATTGTGCTGCGCGTTCTGGCAAATCGCGCCGCGGACTTGAAGGTGATCGGCCGCGACACGTCCAAGCTGGAAGCCATTCGGCCTCCGTTCCCGCGCGTCAGCTACGACGAGGCGGCGAAGATGCTGGAAGAAGCTTTCGAAGCCGGCAAGTTAGAACAGAAGTTTCAGTATGGGACGGACTTTGGCTCTCCGGATGAGACCTATATCTCCTCGCAATTCGATCGTCCCGTCATGATCCATCGTTATCCGGCGGACATCAAGGCGTTCTACATGGACCCGGATCCTGACAACGGAAAGTTTGCGCTCTGCGTGGATGTGCTGGCGCCGGAGGGCTACGGCGAGATCATCGGCGGCTCGCAACGCATTTCTTCCTACGACCTATTGAAGCAGCGGATTGAAGACCACGGCCTGCCGCTGGCCCCGTTTCAGTGGTATCTTGATCTGCGCCGGTATGGTTCCGTGCCCCATGCGGGCTTCGGCATGGGCATCGAGCGCGCCGTGGCCTGGATCTGCGGTCTGGATCATGTTCGCGAAACGATTCCCTTCGCCCGGACCCTGAATCGCATCTATCCGTAGTTGTTTCTTGTACTGCGATTTTCTTCAAGTGAGTCATTCTGAACGGAGGTCGCCGCGGCGACCAGTGAAGAATCCAGAAGATATTCGCGCTGCCGGAACTGCTTCTGAACGGAATTCCGCCATGGCTCGCAGACACAATCCGCAGGCGTTCGGCGTGCAAAATCTCCCGCGCCGCAACATTCGTATCCTCGGCGTCCCGTTGGACCTCGGCCAGTCCCGGCGCGGCGTGGACATGGGTCCCTCCGCCGTTCGCGTTGCCGGGCTGCAGGCGCGTTTGGAAGCGTTGGGCCATCAGGTGCAGGATGCCGGCAACATTGCCGTCGACATCGCGGAAACCCAAAGCATCGGCCAGCACGATGCCAAATATCTCCACGCCATCACAGAGACCTGCACCCGAGAGGCCGAGCAGGTGCTCGAAACCCTTGCTGCTGGCCAAACGCCGCTGGTGCTGGGCGGAGATCACTCCATCGCCGTCGGCACGGTTTCAGGAGTGGCGGAATTCCACCGCCGCAAGCAACAAACCATCGGCTTGATCTGGATCGATGCCCATGCCGACATCAATACGCCGGCAACTTCGCCCAGCGGCAACGTGCATGGCATGCCCCTGGCGGCGCTGATGGGCCTGGGGCCCGACCCGCTGAAAAATATCTTTGGCTGGTCCCCCAAGGTTGCGCCCGAGAACGTCGCCCTCGTCGGAGTGCGTGACATCGACGCAACCGAGAAAGAAAACATCCGCTGCGCGGGAATCACCGAGGTCTACACCATGCGCGATATTGACGAGCGCGGCATGCGCACTGTCATGGAAGAAGCCCTGCGCGCCGCCGGTCGCGGCACGGCCGGCTATCACATCTCGCTCGATATGGATTGGATCGATCCCGAGGATGCACCCGGTGTCGGCACGCCAGTGCGCGGTGGAGCGACCTATCGCGAGGCGCATCTCGCCATGGAAATCATCGCCGACCATGGCCGCATGGCAAGCTTCGAGCTGGTCGAGATCAACCCCGTGATCGACGAGCACAACCGCACCGCGGAGCTGGCCGTCGAACTGATCTGCTCCGCCTTCGGCAAGAAAATCCTGTAGGCGGTTTCAGAGATGTTGTAGCTGGAAGCCCGTCATTCTGAGCGCAGCGAAGAATCCACCGGGGGATGGCGGCGCAACTCGTACCGGTGTGCGCTGGATTTCTCACTTCGTTTCGCGGAGCCTACGCTGAGCGTAGCCGAAAGGTTCCAGGATGACTCCAGCTCACGGCCCCGGGCCCGGCTATTGCGGCTGCGTGCTGCGCTCCACCTTGCGCGCGCCTTCGTCGGTTTTCTGCGCCGTCTTGTGGGTGGCCTTTTTGGTCCCGCGCTTGGTGGCGTTCCAGGTTTTCTTGGTTCCATGCTTGGTCGCATGCCAGGTTTTCTTCGTCCCGCTCTGGACGCCTTCGCCGGTGTCCTTCGCCGTGTTTTTCGTGCTGTGGCCGGCATTTTTCATGTCCTGCTGAAAGCCGGGATTGGAACTTTGCGCCCACGCGGCAGGCAGAAAAGCGCCGCCAACACACAACGCGGAACACAGCGCCAGCACGCGCAAAGATTTTCTTCCAGTAATTTCTTGCATGAATCCTCCAATACAAGATAAAGATTCCGAATTCCCGCCTGGAGTTGTAGCGCGAAAGGAAACTCCGAAGCTCTATCCAACTTCGTTTTTCATCCAAAGTCCCGCAGGAGACTGGCTTTACTCCGCCCGCAGCGCCTGCATCGGGTCAACCGCCGCCGCGCGGCGCGCAGGCAGCCAAACCGCGACGAAAGCCACAAAACTTAACAAAACAGGAACAGATGCAAATACGATTGGATCCCAGCTTTTTACACCGAACAGGAAACTGGCGATCAGGTGCGCAAAACCAAACGCGGCGCATGTACCAATCAGCATGCCAATAAACGCCAACCGCATTCCTTGCCATACAACGAGCTTGCGGATGGTGGAACGGTCCGCGCCGAGCGCCATGCGGATGCCCAGCTCCTGAGTGCGCTGCGCGACGGAATAGGCCATCAGGCCGTAGATTCCGATGGCGGCGAGCAGCAACGCCACCGCACCGAAGATGGTGAGCAGCAGCATGTTGAATCTTTGCCGTGCTGTGGAGAGCCCCATTACCTCGTCCATGGTGCGGATATGAGCCACGGGGAATCCGTTGCTCGCGATGCGCAACTGCTTGGTAATGGCAGCAATGAAGGTGTGCGGGTCGCCGCGGGTTCGCACCAGCCAGAAGAGCGGCTGGATGTTCGCATAAGCTGCGTTATAGGAATCCGAAACCTGGGCAATGGGAGCGATGATCATGGCGTCTGCAGGCTTGGCGAGACCGCCGTCGTGAAAGTCGGCCACGACGCCGATGATCGTTTCAATCCTGTGGCTGTGCCGGATGTGCTGCCCTACCGGGTCTCCGTTGGGGAAGAATTTCCTGGCGAAGGTCTCATTGATGAGATCTACGGCGGGCGCTTCGGCGTTGTCGTTTTCCGTGAAGTCGCGTCCACGCAGAACGGGGATCCTGAACAGGCTCAGGTAACCCGGCGTGATGCTCATCCAAGCGCTTCCGCAGCAATGTTTTTTGAACGGATGCCCGACGATCTGGAACCCCGTGCCATCTTCCACATCGATGGGCAGCCAAAATCCGGCGGCCGTAATTTCCACTCCAGGCAGGGCATTGAGGCGGGCGCGGCCATCCCGCAAGAGTTGACTCACGCCGGTTGTGTTCTGGTAGCGTTGGCCATTGAGCGACATCTCCATGGTGAGCACGTCGTGGGCATCGAAGCCCGGACCCACCTCGTGGAGGGCGATGAAGGTGCGAATGAGAAGCGCCGCGCAGATCAGCAGCACCAATGCCAGCGAAACCTCGCTGATGGCCAGCAGTGATCGAGTCTTTCCCTGACGGAACCCGGTACCGGAGCGGTTGCTGCTCTCTTTCAGCGAAGAGTTCAGGTCGGTGCTTGAGACGCTGAGTGCGGGGAACAGCCCGAAGAGAATGCCCGTAACCAGAGAAACGACGAGGGTGAAGCCGAGTACGCGCCAATCGAGGCCGATGGCCGAACCGTCTTCGCCGATGCGGGGCAGCCCGGCGGGGCTGACGGCCAGCAGGGCGCGCACGCTCACGAAGCCGAGCACCAGGCCCAGAATGCCTCCCGTGACCGACAGCAATACGCTTTCAGTGAGTAACTGGAGGACGATGCGTCCGCGCCCCGCGCCCATAGCCGAGCGGATAGCGAACTCACGTTTGCTGCTGGTGGCGCGCACCAGCAGCAGATTGGCGACATTGGCGCACGCAATCAGAAGCACCAGCCCTACCGCGCCCAGCATCATCATCAGCGAATTACGCGCGTCGCCGATGATGCTGTCGAGCAATGGCCCAACCGTAAAATGCGGTCGAGGGTCCGTGTTCGGGAACTCACGGTGGTACTCCGGGTACGCCGCCTGCAATTCGGCGTTGGCCTGCGCCACGGTGACGCCCGGCTGGAGCAGTCCGGTCACGAAAAAGAAGTGATTCATGTCGGTGCTGACCGGATCAAACTGAAACGGCAGCCAGAGGTCGGCCTGCACGTCGGCCACGAAATCCTTTCCTATTACGCCGACGATGGTGTACGGCTCATTGCCCAGTGAAAGAGATTTCCCCACGATAGCCTGGTCGCCGCCGAACCTGCGCTGCCAGAGGCCGTAGCTCAGTACCACTACCTTGCCGCCGTGGGGCGAGTCCTCCTGCGGCGTGAATGTCCGTCCCAGTACCAGGGGCGCGCCATACAGGCGGAAGTAGCCCTCCGTAACGTGAATCCCGTGGACTTCCTCCTGATGGCCGCCGGTAAGGCTAAATCCCGGGCCGGCGCTGTCAAATGCCACAACTTCCTTGAAGATCTTCGTTTGCCGCTGGAAGAAGTGAAACTCCGGGATGTTATGAAGGTTGTTGGCAATGACGGTCGAGGGCGCCAGAAAATTCACCATGCGATCTGCGTCGGGATAGGTGAGCGGCTTAAGCAGAACCGTATTCACGACGGAGAAGATGGCGGTGTTGGCCCCAATGCCGAGCGCCAACGTCAGCACGACCGCAGCAGTGAACCCCCGCGATTTGCGCAGTTGCCGCAGCGCGAACTTCACATCGGCCCAGATGCTTTCAATCCACGGCCACATCCACACTTCGCGGCTGCGCTCTTCGAGCAGTGTGGCGTTGCCGAAGGAGCGGCGCGCGGCGTGGACGGCCTCTTCGCGGGCCATGCCGTCGGCGACCAGCGCTTCGATCTTCTCTTCCAGATGCTGCCGCATCTCCTCAGAAAGATCGTCTGTCATTCTGCGGCGTTGAAAGATGCCCTTCAGCGGGTTCATCTGCGCTCCTAACCCTTGGCCGGCGCCAGCACCAGCGAAATTCCTTCGAGCATCTGCTCGAAGCGCGAAACTTCGAGTTCCAGATGCTTTGCCCCTTTGGGCGTGATGCTGTAGGTGCGCACGCGGCGATTGGTCGGCGAAATTTTCCATTCCGCCTCGACCAGGCCGGCCTTCAACATGCGTTGCAGCGCGGGGTAGAGCGAGCCTTCCTCGACCTGGAGCAGATCCCGCGACCGCTGCTGAATGTGCTGGACCAGCGCGTATCCGTGCATGGGCTGCCAGTGCAGCGTTTGCAGCACCATGATTTCGAGGGCGCCGGGAAACAAGTCGCGGGCGGCGGAGTGGGATGACGATTTCGATTTTGGAGTCATAGGCTAGTTCTCAACACGCCTAGACTAAATAGGTATATGGCAGGTCGTCAAGGGTTCTTTCCGGCCTTCCTGCTGTTCTAAACTCCGTGAGCTTGCGCGGCCAATGCGATCGCACTCTCTACGGTGCATCTTGTGGCCAAAGTGGTACAGAGAGGGTAATGCGTCAGGGCAATCGCATTTGAAATTCATCAGTTGAACCACGGTTGGTACTTACGGTAGAGGTTGGCAGGCATGAAATTTCTTGCAGGGGGATTTCATGTCCAGCAAAGAAACACTGGAGCAGTTTAGTTCCTGTTGGGAAGACGGACAGATTTTTGTTTATGGAAAAGTCATCTACCGCGATCTTGCAAATCCCGACAAGACCGTTATCCACGAAACGCGCTGGATCGGCATTTACCAGCGTCCCGTGGGAGATGAAGGCGACAATTCGATCTTTCGCGTGGAGGGCATCGGCGTTTCCAGTGAATATGACTGCTATAAATAACAGCATGGTGACGAGGGCGCTATTCATGCCGCACCCCCATGCTTACTAATGCTTGCTTTTTCTGTGGAAATTGAAACTGACCCACTACCCTCTTTCCAACCATGTTGACGACCTTCATAGATTGAAGGTTCATTCCGCCTTCTGCAACTACGGCGAGCAAGACCGTTTGCTGGATCGAGGTCAGCCCATTCCACAGTTGTGTATAAAACGGGTCATATTGTCGAACGATGCGCTCAAGAGACTGTTCTACGATGGCGGGATGGAGGGTCCGTTCTTTGGCATTGTTGCCGGAACGAAGCGAGTCCCAGCAGGCATGGGCCAACATCTGGACGTTGTATGGAACATCTTCAGCCAGATCCAGGACCATGCGAAGGCTCTCATCGTTTTCCTTCTGGGCAAGCGGGCCATGGTGGCGGTCATCCGCATGGGTCGCGAGTTCGGCTACGCCAAGCTCGAAGCCAGTGTCGTCGAGGCGCTGGAACTTGGCTGCACGGATGTAGCCGCGATCCGCCATCTGCTCATGGCCGATCAACTGCAGCACGCTAGCCAGCAGACTATCGAGATCGGCATGCTTGCCGCGTATGAACGACCGTTGCCGACAATGACCGAGTACAACCAGTTGCTCTCCGCTGGCAGGATCGGGGTGCAGGCATGAGCATGGAAGCGGCAAGCATCGCCCAGCACTGTAAGTCTCTGCGTCTGTCTGCCGTCGGAGCGCAGTTCGCATCGTTGGCCGAGGAAGCCCGCCAGCAGAACCACTCGCACTTGCATTACCTCGAAGCCCTGCTCCAGGCCGAGGTCGAGGACCGCGAACGACGCTCGATCGAACTGCGCCTCAAGGATGCCCGCCTGCCACGGATGAAGACGCTGGAGGAGTTCGACTTCGCACAGTCACCGAACATCCCGGCTTCACGCATCCGCGCCCTGGCTGAAGGCGGTTATCTGGAACGCGCCGAACCAGTGCTCCTGGTCGGCGAACCCGGCACCGGCAAAACGCATCTGGCCACGGGCCTGGCCATCGCCGCCTGCCGGCAGCGGAAGCGCGTCCGCTTCACCACGGCGGCGGCGCTGGTCAACCAACTGGTCGAAGCACAACGCGATCAGAGTCTCACTCGCATGCTGAAACGGTGGGCCAGCGTGGAACTAATCGTGATCGATGAACTGGGCTATGTGCCCCTCGCGGAAGTAGCCGCCGAACTGCTCTTCCAAGTCATCGCCGACCGCGCGGAAAAAGCCGCTGTGATCGTGACCACCAACCTGCCGTTCTCCGAGTGGCCACAGGTGTTCACCAATGCCCGCCTATGCAAGGCCGTCCTCGACCGGCTCACAGACCAGGCCCGCATCATCGAGACCGGGGCCGAGTCGTACCGCTTCCGCAGAACACTGAGGAAGAAACGCAAACAGTAATCCTCGGAGGAGTCGCCGTTCGGTTCCGCTGGAGCGTAGCCCGTAGGGCGGAGCGGAAGCGGAACCGAACACTACCCTCTTAACCACAACGTTCCTGGGGGTGGGCCAGATTAAACCGCCGAAGTGGGCCAAAACAAGTTGCCAAACGCAATCCCGCCCTTGAGGTTTTTCGCGACGCCGGAAATGATCGCGGAAGCCAGCAGATCGAGGGAAGGATATCCCTCGGCATCATAGCGGAGAACGACAGCATGATCTTGTATCAGCCGATCGTCGGCCGCTTTGAGAATGGAGGTTTTCCCAAAGCGTCGTGGACCAACCAGAAACAGCTTGCCACCTTGTCGAACGGCGCCCATGACTTCGGCCATCTCCTCCCGGCGGTCCACGAGTTCATCGGAGCCCAATTCGCGTCCGAACTGAAAAGGATTTTCCATGCAACTAGTATGTATCATATAAGTCTGTTTCATACAGGTTTGTTTCACAAGGCGTTGAAAATCTCCGGCCCTTCGGTCAGGGATTGAAGAGCGAGGGTTGAATGTCCGGCGAAGCGCTTTGCCGTCGCAGCAGGGAAGTTTGCCTGGCTAGAAGAATGCGGTTGCGCTCGACGCTCATCCATGTACGCCATTCCCGGCGCGATTCCCAGCTCTGGCGTCGCAGCCAGAGAGTCATGGCAGCGCGTGTCCGGAATTCCCGGTAGTAGATAGAAAACGGGTTCGTGCCGCCAAACACCGTGCGCTCCGGATGTTGGGAATATGGGTGCGGCTTTTCTCCGCATCCACGTAGTAGAAGGCAGGCATTGGGTAGCCTCCTTAATTGCATGTAGGCAGGGAAGTGGGAACAACTTGTGGGTGGGTGTGGCTAACTGGTCGCGGGACAAGGTTGGATCGCGCCCGCGCGAGGCGCCACTTTACGCAGCGTTCTCGGCATGCTTCTTTTTCCAGTTCGCCACGTATCCGGCCAGGTAGGAACCTGCCCAAACCCTCCAATTTCTGTGGTTGCGATACGGGATGAGGAACCGGTCCGCCTCGGCCACAGTGGGATAGACGCGGAATATGATGCTGTTTTCATCCCAGGACACGCGCCACACCGTACGCTCGGGAAACTCCGGCGTATGTTTCACGGCATCCCGTTTCGGCAAAACATATTCATTGCCCATAGAAGCAATTCCTTTTTGAGAGAGACTCGAACTCAGGCCACCTGGGTATGTAACGGGCGATTCTGGTTCAACTGCAAGCGCAGGTAGGTCATTTGCACAAACGCGCATTCGTTGCGATAGCAACCGGAGCGGTTACATGGGACTGACGTTGCCCTCAGAATGCGTATCCCTTAGCGGGCTTGTTTGGCGAGATTACTTCATTCCGCCGCCTGCTTCGTTTGCCGCGTCTGTTCACGCGGCGGTGTGTCGCTGCAACTCCTGCCATCGTTGTTCGTACTCGGCGGGGCTGGAATAATGCAAGGTGGAGTGCATGCGATTGATGTTGCTGATGAAAGCTCCTGCGTTGCTTGCGTGACAGCCACAGTCCGTCCTCCACCATCCACTTCCGGAGTGTCTCGCGGGAGACCTTGAGCGCATCCTCCTCCAGCAGCATCTCCGTCGCCAATGTCGGTCCGAAATCGGCATACTTCTACCGGACCAGTTCCACAGCATACTCCCGAAGGCCGGTGTTCAGGCTGTTGTTCGACGCGCGACCTCGAGCCTTGTGAATCAGCGCGGCGCCACCGCCATCGCGATATGCTGTCAGCAACCGCCGCGTCTGCCTGGTGCTGAGACTCAATACCGCCGCCGCTGAGACCTCCGTGCGCCGCCTTGCCAAAACCTCGGAAAGAATTCCTATACGTTGCAGGTCGCGTTCGCTCATCGTCACCAAGCCCAATCTCAGCCTCCCGAACCACATCTTCGGAAAGGGTAGTTGGACATTTCTACTTTGCAGAAAGCGGACGTTTTAACTTTGCGCCTACAGACCGAGTAGGAGTATTTTGTGTTATTCGACATCGACTATGGCAACAGCTTTCCCTGGCTGTCCAGTTCGACGGGCGATCCGGCGGTGAAAGATTCACCGTGGAGATAAACGGGGAAGGTTGCTGTCCGGCAATCAATACTCTTCCAACTCAGTAACTTCTGTCATATCGCACCACCAGAATCGTGGACAGAAGTACGATCGCAGCTCCGGCTAGAGCCGCGGGGTTTAACCTTTCGCCCAGCAGAAGGGCCGCCAGCAATACACCAAACACGGGAACCAGATAGAGGGACATGGAAGCGGTTGTTACATCAAGATGCTGCAGCGCCTTGAAAAAGAGGAGCATCGAAGCGCCGTACATGAAGAGCGCCAGGAATAAGAAGGCGGCAATGCTCTTTCCATTGAACGCGGCGAAACTGCGGAAATGGACTGGCTCAACCCAGATGAGGAGTGGAATACTGGCAATCGATGCCGTAACGTAGCTGAAAATCAGGATTTCTATCTCCTGAAATTTATGCATCAACCTCTTGCAATATACGTTGTAGAAGGAAGATCCGAGGCACCCTCCAAAAATGAGGAGGTTGCCTATGAGAAATTTCATGGAGCCAAAGGATGCGTGGCGGAGATCTCCCACGGAAAGAAAAACGACCCCTACCAATCCAATCGTCAGGGACACAACGCGTAACAGCGTGAGCCGTTCCTTCAGCATGAAGGAGGCCAAAACCGCGCTAATCACGGGAATGAGAAGATTCAAAATTGCGCCATTCGACGCCAGGGACTTGCTGATTCCCCAGGTCATTCCCAACTGAGCGAGCATCTGCCCACCGACGCCTGCGATGATGAAGTTGACCCAGTCTTTTGCGGAGGGAGGGGCTGATCCCGGATTCTTCCGCCGCTGTCGCAGCAGAAGTGGAACAAACAACAGCGTCGTCACGTAGAAGGGCAAAAAGGTGATTGCAATCGGGCCCAAGTGCGGATCCAGCACCTTCACCGCGACGCCCTGTCCCGACCAGATCATGGAAGCCAGCGCCAGAAGGAAGAAATACCAGACGGTTTGACGCTTGGCAGGGTGCATGACGGCGGCCGTGCTCATGCGTTCTCACGCATTTTACGAATTCCGTAGCGGTCGGCGCCAACGGAACTCCCCTCAAAAACATACGGCTTGCAGGAATGCATCTGCCCGTATTCGCTAACGACTCTCTGAAAAGCACTTGCTCCTTCGGTCGACCCCAATACCGCGACGGTACCTCCCGAGCCTCCACCCGTGATCTTCGCGCCGAAGAGCTGGTCTTCGCCGCAATACTGCCGGACAAGCTCAATCAGTTGGTCCGTTGCTTCGCACCCCAGCCCGCATTCCGTGTAGGACCAGTGCGATTGAAACATCAGTTCCCCCATTTGGCGGAAAGCTGCTAATGATGGCTGCTGTGTGGTTGCCCGCGCCAGTTCGATGAACAGCTCGATACGCTGATTCTCTTCAACGGCGTATCGAGCGCACGCCCGCACTCGGTAGTTCACTTCCGGACGGACCACCGTGAACGGATCCGGATGAATCCGGTCGAGGGAAAGAATCTCTGCGCCCGAAATGAACTCGGGTAGACGTTGCTCGTACTTGGACCGGAAGACGGATGGAACTACATTGGATAGGAAACCTTGCCACCGCGGATCGGCATAGCGGGGAATTCGTCCGCTATTGTCTTTATGTATGGGCAGGTTTTCCCATTCGCAGATCATTCGATAACCGATGAATGCAGCCGCTCTAGCGGCTTCATATTCAATGCTTGTCACGGCGTGTCGTACACCCGAATCAATGGCCCAGCATCGCAGTCCTTCAGACAACTTCACCAAAGGCCGTGGCAAACATGGTTGGCAAAGAATTGGGAGAACATAGCCTTCGTCGCCTAATACGGAGGCTGCTTGGTCCATGATGCCGCAAGCTGACTGCGCGATAACGTTCTCCACCCACTGGCAAGCTTCGGCAAGTTCGATGCCTTCAAGAACGATTCCGTAGCAAGCGGCAGCGGCCTTCATCACCGCTACTTCCACGGCCGCCGAGGAGCTGACTCCTTTGTTCTGAGGCACCTCGGATTCGATGTAAATGGATGCTCCGGAGTTGACCTGCTCGGGATAGCGGTTTCGCAAGAGAAAGAACGCGCCCAGAACATAGGATGTCCAGCGCACTTCTGCGCTTGCGTTGACCAGACATTTTACCGCCAGTTCGCTGGAAAGCTTTTCCAGATCGAACTCCACCCGTTCCATCCATCCCTGTTCCTGCATCTGCGGATTCCAGAAAGCGATCCGTAGATCGCTTCGCCGTTGTGCCGCAGCCCAGGTCGCTTCACGAATCGTGCTTTGAAACACCAGACCACCTGTGTAGTCCACGTTGCCACCCATCAGGTCGAGCCGGCCAGGAGCCCGGCTGATATACACAGGCAGCGCTGCGGAAAAGAACCCATTTCCACCGCGAATTTTAGAAACCGAGGACTCAAATTTGCTCACGACAGCTCCCGGATACTGTCAATCACGTACAGCACCGCCTCATCGGTCATTCTCGGATGGATAGGAATGCTCACATACCTTGCAAACAGTTCTTCTGCAACGGGGCATTCACCCGGCTTGTGGCCCAGTTTCCGGTATGCCGTGGTCAGATGGATAGGCATATAGTGCGACCAGGCCTTGATTCCTTTGCGCGTATAAAGATCCCACATAAAATCTTCCTTGCTTCGCAAAAATGCATCTTCAAGCAACACCATGTAGATGTGAAATACGTGCTTATTTTCAGGAGACACGAAGGGAAGCGTCAGACCTTCGATTCCTTTAAGACCATCGGAATATTTTTTGGCAATCTCTATTCGCCGCGCGTTCAAGGAATCCAGTTTGCGAAGCTGCACCAACCCAACAGCAGCCTGTGCATCCGTCATACGGTAGTTAAATCCAATCTCGTCGAAATCGAGATACCAGTACCTCTTGCCCATAGGAAGAACGGATTCATCGAGCGACAGGTACTTGCCTTTCGGGTCGTAGGTGAGGCAGCAAAGAGAGCGGTGAGAGAGCATCCGCTCGTAGAGGGACTTGTCGTTTGTCGTAATCAGGCCCCCCTCGCCCAGAGTGACCATGTTTTTCTGTTGATGAAAGCTGAACACGCCGATGTCGCCCAGCGAGCCTGCCTTCCGTCCCTTATATTCCGCCCCGGCCGCGTGTGCGGCGTCTTCCACGACCCGAATCCCGTGTGGGCGCGCCAGCTCGTTCAAAGCATCCATGTCGCTGCATTGTCCGTAAAGATGCACGGGCAGGATCGCTTTTGTGCGCGGCGTGATCTTTTTTTCAACAGAAGCAGGATCCAGGTTCAGAGTGCGTGCATCAACATCAGCGAAAACAACTTTTGCTCCCAGAACCGCCGCTGCGTTCGCGGTGGCGATCCAGCTCACGGGAGTCGTAATGACCTCGTCTCCAGGCCCAATGCCTGCGGCAATCATCGAGAGCTGCAACCCGGTAGTTCCGGAGGTCACCGCCAGCCCATATTCCGTTCCGCAGAACTTCGCAAACTCTTGTTCAAACTGCTTTACCCTGGGCCCGCAGGAAGGAGCATTCGTATGCAGTACTTCCAACAGTGCCTCTTGTTCTTCCTCTCCGTAACAGGAACCATGTCCAAATTCCAATTCGTAAACTGCCTGCGGTAATTTCATGAAAAGCACCTTTCAATTACCTGAGAACTCGATTGAATTTCCAAGTTGTAAAGCCGGCGGATTTTCTCCGTCAGCAAGAAATGGTCCTTTCCCCTCGGCGCACGCCCCGGAATGGGGTCGTCCTGTGGGCGGACAAGCTCTGCGGAAATGCCCATTCGCGCCGCCAGGCACTTCCCCAATTCGTATCGCGAAATGCTGTCCGATGCGCCTACGTGATACACGCCGCTAACAGAATGATCCGCGAGCATGTCGATCATCATCTTGCTGAGCGAAGCTGCATCAATCGGATTCCGCTCTTCCCGTGTGGAAAGGAAGACCGGCTCACCAGCTTTCCATCTCCCGGTCAAGCTGTCCAACATAGCATTCGTGCCGTTTTCACGCGCAAACCCCAGCACAAGCGCAATGCGGATTACAACAGCCGACGGCGTCAGAGTCTTCACCGCGTTCTCTGCCCAAGCTTTGGTTTTTCCATAGACGCTCAACGGAGTGATCGCATCCTCTTCGCGGTAGCCGTGCTTGCTACCATCGAAAACCGCCGCGGACGAGGTGAAGAGCAATCGCGCGTTCGTTCGCGCGCACGCGTTCGCGACAGTCTCCGCCCCGCGAGCATTGATTGCAAACGCTTGCTCCGGCAGCACCTCACAGCGGTCAATGTCAGACATGGCCGCGAGTAATAGTACGAAATCCGGCTGCGCTAGGCGAAAAGCCCGGTCCACGCTGGAAGCATTCACGATATCTATTTCTATGCTCCCTGGCTGCCCGGTGCCGCTGCGATCGCCTCGGATCACCTCAAATGCATCCGTGGCCGCAGCTGCATGTACAGCGTACATGCCCAGGAAACCTCTTGCGCCAATTACGAGTATTCTTTGCTTGTCCATAAGTAGGTATTTAGATGCACCTAAAACAGGGCATACGCGAAATCTTCCCAAGACGAATTTCTCGCCCGATATTCAGCGTTTTCCGATCAGCGCACGGGTTTCTCCCTTTATAGCCCGCACTGCGGATCGGGGTGTTGACAGGAATAGTCAGATTGCCCGAGGAGTCGTACTGCGATTTCGCCACAGGTAGGCCATTCTTCGACATGTGCAATAACGGCGTGAGGTCGTTCGGCATGGGGTAAACCTCTCGTGAACTCTTAGGATTTCCGCCTTGGCGATCCTAAAAAAAATAGGGTATTAACTTATGTTTGAATATCACGTAAACATTGTTAATATATAACATACTGCAAATTCGCTGGTTCTTCAAGAGTGTTTGTGCAGAACTTATCGGTACAGAACTCGGCCAGCCTGAGGAAATAGAGGCTCCTAAATGCCGCGCACGGACTGGTTACTAAACCCCATTCGGGCCATTCACGAAGAAATCCGTGGCGCGGTCACCTCCGCCTGCGAGTGTTCTTCGCAGGCCGATATTTCCGGGATAGTGGAAGACGGAGCAGGGGACACCATCTATTCGGTGGATCGCATCAGTGAAACCATGCTAGTTACCCTCTTTGGACGGGAAATTGCCGCCCATACTCCCATCGTTCTCATTGCAGAGGGGCTCTTAGGCGGAAAGATCACGCTTCCCCGTAATTGCAAGGAATCGGACGCCGTTTGGCGGATCATCGCGGATCCGATCGATGGCACTCGTCCTCTGATGTATCAAAAGCGCAGCGCCTGGATACTCACCGGTGTCGCTCCCAATCGTGGCGACGCCACGTCTCTTGCGGATATCGAACTCGCCGTGCAAACGGAACTCCCCCTCGTCAAACAGCATCTTTGCGATACCCTCTGGGCGGCACGGGGGAAAGGAGCGTGTGGTGAACGCTTCAATCGCATTTCGAGAGAGCGCCTTCCGCTCCTGCCGCAGCCTTCGACAGCAAAGGATCTGGCCCATGGATTCGGTTCCGTAACGCGTTTCTTTTCAGGGGGCCGCGATGTTCTGGCCGCAATCGATGATGAAATAGTTCTCGGGGCTCTCGGTCCGGGAAGAGAAGGCAAGGCTCAGTCCTTTGAGGATCAATACCTTTCCACCGGAGGCCAGCTCTATGAACTCATGATGGGACATGACCGCTTCCAAGCGGATTTGCGGCCTCTTCTTCGTTCCTTGCTGAAAGATCGTGGTTTGCAAAATGGTTTGTGCTGCCATCCCTATGATCTTTGCACCGAACTGATCGCACGGGAGGCTGGCGTACGGATATCAGATGAAATCGGCTTTCCTTTGGATGCGGCGCTGAATGTCGACGCGGAAGTGAGCTGGGTGGGTTACGCAAATGATCATATTCGCCGATGCGTTGAGCCGCTACTGCAGAAAGCTCTGATACAGCGCGGCTTACTTGCCTGCACGACCTGAAGTGTCTGCGTCAAAGCCGTCAACAGCAGGTCTTCGGCGGTGTGCCACACAAGCGAGTTCAAAGACTCCGTTGGATTGATCGTGCGACGGAACAAATTTAGGAACAATTGGAGCCGAATGCGCTCAACTGGTTATTCACTTCACCAGGTAGCCGCTACAGGTTGTGGTGGCGGATTGCACCATCTTTGTCACAAAGGATCATCGACTTGTAGGGACAGGATCGATTACGACCGCCTGCTGCACCATCCGGTAGAAGAGCTTGCCGCGGTTTTTCGAGCGTCGCCGGTTGAACCGGAAGGTGAATTCGTCAAGATAGAATTCCAAGTGCTCATGGCTGACCGCTCCCTGGTGGGTGCCCAGCATCCAGCGTTTCAACAACGACGCAATCAGGTGGACACGAGGCAGCAGTTCCGACGCGGATTCATTCTTGTACCAACGCAGCCATTCCAGCACCGCCGAGTACGAACAACGATGGCAGGAGTTGCAGCGACACACCGCCGCGTGAACAGACGCGGCAAACGAAGCAGGCGGCGGAAATATGGAAATCACAAAAACCGATTTCCACATTTCCGCCGCCACGACGACTGCGAAATGAAGTAATCTCGCCAAACAAGCCCGCTAAGGGATACGCATTCTGAGGGCAACGTCAAGATCACGGACACTTCAAGAGATGACTCCTTAGGAAGCCTCTGCACAGGTCGTTGTTTTTCGCAGACGATGCAGTTCAGAGATCGTTTCATTCGAGACAGTCGGAAAAACGCCCTGAAGAGTGCGATTTTCACGGATAGTTTGCGTCACTGGAGGC
>JAJYSV010000049.1 GCA_021793405.1 Acidobacteriota bacterium | reverse complement strand
CATGTGGAAATGACCTGCCACCGTTAAGGTGGCTCAATCAAACCGGGGCCGCGTTAGCGACCCCGCACCAGCCGCTTTGAGCGGCTCACACAATAAAGCCCCCGGCTCTGCCGGGGGATACTTACTCTCCGTCCGGTTCGCCATGGTGGGGATGCGGTCCGAGTAACTGCGGCGGTACTGGCCGGTTTCCCATTGCGTCGCGCCACAGAATGATATTCAGCTTCTGGGTATCTGCCATGTCCGCGTGGGTAAAATTCATCTTCGCGGACTGTTTCGCGCCGTAACTCCTGGCCGTATTCGCTTCATAAATCCGGCCATTATCGCGATTTACGTAGTCGGCATTGAATGCAGGCTGCGTACCTGTGCCGGAAAATTCCGCCGCCATCAACGGCGCGAAGGCGTCGTTATTATTCATTGGCGGCAGACCGAGCAGAGATTCCAAGGTATGAACCGTGCTGACGGTTGTATAAAAATGATCGTCCACGAAAGGTTTGCCGTCGGGTGTGGGGCGGGGCGCGTATTTGCTGACCACCAGCATCAGGCTGCGATGCGCATCCACATGGTCTGCGCCGTTCTGGGCGTCATCCTCCAGAATGAAAAATGCGGTGTCGTTCCAGAAAGCGCTATGCGAAACTGCATCGACAGCTCGGCCTACCGCCAGATCGTTATCGGCAACCGACGCTTCCGGACGCGGCATCCCCGGCGTGGTGCCTGCCGTATGATCGTCCGGCAACCGCAGCATCACAAACGCGGGCATAGCGTCTTTGCCGTCAGCGCGATCGGCCACCCACCGGCGAAAGTGCGTAAGAAACTCCGAAACCCGAAATTGGTCGGGCACACTGAGATTGAAGTCCTGATATTCAGGATCGAAGTGGCCAACCAACTCCGGCTTGGTCGCCACATCGCGCGCAATCAAAGGTATCCTCCACGGATATTGACTGATTCCGCCGCCGTAGTTCGCTGGAATTGGGTCTCCCTTGTGAATGGAGCTATGCGTGCACTCCAGCGGATTCGGCTCTGGAGTTCCCTGAAGCGGCGTACTCGCTTTCTGCGGTTTGTTTGAGTCCTGACAAAACTCCGTGGCCACGAATTCAGCAAAGTGGTAATAGGTCTTGCCATGCCGCGCGAGATTTGTCCATAGGTAACCACTGGCCGGTTCGTCGACATCAGAAATATTTTCCTGGAGCGGATACCCGTCGGCAACCACGCCTTCGTAGTCATAGCTTCGTTGATCGCTGCGGTAACTCTGTTGCCAGGTCTTCTCGGTGTAATCGCTTGTAATCGCGGCTGTGGACCAGACATGACCGTCGCCAGAAACTTCTCCAGAGTCATAAAAGTCATCAAGAATACCGAACTGCTCGGCCAGTTTGTGTTCGTTCGGTGTGATGCTCCACCCATACATGGTCAGGCTGGGATCGTTGTTACCCGATTTCAAATCGCCAAAGATCTGGTCATACGAACGATTTTCCTTGATGATGTAAATGACATGCCGGATGGGATTCCCGCCGGCGCGAAAGACAATCTGCTGCTGCGCCGCGCGCATGCGGTTGCTCCGCATCACCTCATCACTCAATTGTTTCAGATGTTGATCGACGCTGGCTCGCTCCATGGCGGCGATGGAACCATGCAGTAGCGTGGCAATATATGTGATCGGCGGATGTATTTGAGGTGCCGCTGCGGCCATGTTCCTGTCGGTTGAAGCAGAATGTCCGGGGGGCCAGAAATTATTGGGCCCTGTTCCCTGCCCCTTATCCGTGGCTACATACAGATGATCAGCGGTCGCAGTCAATGCCGTGGGATACCACTCCGTGGGAACGAATCCGAAGGCGTGGATCGAGCCCTGGCTTTTCTTGGTAAGCGCGTGTGGATTGAAGACGGCAATCGCGTCCAGACTTGCATTGGCCACATACAGACGATTGCCGTCCGGCGAGAGTGCTACTGCATCCGGAACCGCGCCAAAATATGTCTGGCCCGGCAGTCTTGTGTCGAAAAGTCCCAGGACATGCATAGCCGCATGGCGACGCTTGCCGACGGCCACAGCCGCCACTGAATCCCGGTTCGCCAGCGCGACATACAAAATCGATTCATCCGCATTCAGCGTCATTGCCGTCGGATGGGAACTCGGATCAACAGGGTCCCGCGGCGGCAACAGAGGCAGCATTTGCAATACGCGCCCGCGCATCAGATCCAACTCAGCAACTTCTGAAGCATTCCAGAGCGCGACAAATCCACGCTTTCCATCGCGTGTGGCAATTGTGGCGATTGGGTAGGAAGCAGGCACTGTAGGGCTGGTAGACAGATCGAAGCGATACACGATGTTGCCATCGGAAGCATCCATCAGCAATGCATCATCGGAGAGATTGTTGGCAATCAGCAGCCGATCGCCATGCTCGCCAGGAACCACGGTCAACCCGGAGGGAAAGGGATTCGCCATGCCGGCAGGCAACTCCGTGTGCTCCATTTCATTCTGCTGTTTCCCATCCGCCAGTTGTTGCAGTGGAATCGGCAGAACCCGCTGCTCCTTCACCCGGCCTGCATCGAATCCATAGACAAGGATCCCGTTCCCGACTGCTTGTTTGCCATCCGGCAAGGGATGGGTCAGCGAAGCGACGCTGACGTAGAGATGCTTCCCATCGCTACTAAAGGCCAGCCCGGAGTACAAGGTCTGCGGCGCCCGGCGCGACGTGGAGGCATTGGGGAAATCGAGCAGCTTGCCCGACTTGGTATCCAGAACTGCGATGGACTGCTGTCCCTTGGACTCCGCTGTCCCATACCCAGCATTTACGATAGCGATATAGCGTCCATCTGGAGAAATAGCCGTCGCCATGGGCAGACTGTTGGTTTTTTGCGGTGCGCCAGGCACCGGCTCCAACAGCATTTTGCTGCTCGGCAGCGGGATTGTTCGCGCCGGAGCGGTCGGGTTTTGCGCGAATGTGGAATTGGACAGCACCAGACAAGCCGTCAGGACGGTGGAGCAGGAGCAGATGCTAGGAAATGAATATGTCACGACCCATCCACCATATCAAATCGTCCGGCCTCTGTACGGAATGGTGGACTGGATTCAACAGATTTTCAACCCGGAAACGGCGCAAAATAGTCGCTTCCACCAGTGTTCTCACAGGCAAGAATCGTCAAACTAACTGCAATTACAAAAGTCTTACATTCAGCGCTAAATGTGGCTGCTAGCCTTGAATCAGCAGACGATTTTGATTCTCCTTCTGAGGTATTTCGTGGCATCCATACTGAACGATGTAGTCGAGGTGAACACCATCCCAACTACTCCCCTTTCATCTTCGAACCTACAGACCACCGAAGCCTCTTATGTTGGGACTCCGGTCGCTGTCCCCGTCCACATGCCACTGGCAGCCACTGGTCGCGCCAAGTCGTCTCTCCCGGTGCTTGGACGAGCGACGCAGGACAACGGCGTTACATGGACGACGGCCATTTTTCTGGCTATCTTCCACGTGGGAGCGATTGCATCTCTATTCTTCTTTAGCTGGAGTGCGCTGGCTGTCTTCGCCGTTACCTATATCCTGGCCATCAATGTCGGGATTGGGATGTGTTACCACCGGCTTCTGACGCACCGCGGCTACAAAGTTCCCAAATTGCTCGAATATTGCATGGCAATCTGCGCGACCACGGCGCTCGAAGGCGGTCCCATGTTCTGGGTGGCCACGCATCGCGTACATCACCAGTACAGCGACCATGTTGGCGACCCGCACACACCCACCGAAGGAACCTGGTGGGCCCATGCCGGCTGGATTCTGAAGGGTAAGGCGCTGCACACAGAAACAGCGATGCTGGCCCGTTACGCTCCGGATCTCGCCAAGAATCGTTTTTATGTTCTGTTGAGCAAATACCACTGGATCCCATTGACCCTTGAAGGTCTGATCCTGCTCGCATTGGGTGGATGGCAGTGGGTTCTCTGGGGCGTATTTCTTCGTGTCACCATTGGACTCCATGCCACGTGGCTGGTGAATTCCGCGACCCACTTATGGGGCTCGCGCCGCTTCCAGACCCGTGACGATTCCCGCAACAGCTGGTGGGTTGCGCTGCTGACTGGCGGCGAGGGATGGCACAACAACCACCATGCACATCCCGTATCTGCGCGGCACGGGCTGACGTGGTACGAATTCGACCCCAACTATTACGGCATTTGGTTGCTGAAAAAGCTTGGCCTGGCGCGCCAGATCAAGGTAGCTCAATTCGATCCCAATGATCCTCGCCCAGCCGGCGTACAGTCCGCATAGCGGGATTCACACCCCTCTCCTGCCCTGAAGCCTGACGGCTGGAGCGATTTCTAAATAGAAATTCGCTCTATACTGCCGTCAGGCTTTTCTGTTGCCTGGAAGCTCTTCGACTACCATGCAGATCACGCGCCGCCGCGGAACCATCGCCTTCTTCATCACCTTGGGTTCCTGCCTGGTTGCGCTCGCCATTGCGCTGAATGTCCGCTGGGTAATACTCAATTGGCACGAAATCGTTCCGCTTGTTCTTGGCGTATTTTTCTTTGGGATCCTCATCGCCGGAGTGGTGCTAAACACAATTTTCCTGGTGCGGGAAATTCGACGCAATGAACGCCACGACAGCTTCCTCAACGCCGTCACGCACGAACTCAAAACCCCGATCGCATCGATCCGACTGTATCTGGAAACCTTGCAGCGGCGCGACCTTACCGAGGAGAAAAGGCAGGATTTTTATCGCATCATGCTCAACGACAGTGAGAGGTTGTTGGCGACCGTCGAGCAGGTCCTCAAAGCCGGTGAAGTCGGCCAGAGGGGCCCGGACGACATCAGTATTCGCGTGGATATTAAGGCGATGGTCGAAGAATCCTGCGTGGTGGTGGCGCTTCGGAACCACTTGCCACAGGACACAATTCAGTTCCTCAACGATACTGGTGGCATGTCGACGGTAGTCTTGGGCAATCCGGAAGATCTGCGCGCGGCCATTACCAATGTGCTCGACAACGCTGTGAAATACTCTCCGAAGAATCCTCGGATACAGGTCCACCTTTCCGTGGAGCACGATGCCTGGGTAGTGCTGCGAGTGACAGATAATGGGATTGGCATTTCGAACGTGCACCTCAAGCGGATCTTCAAGCGGTTTTACCGCGTGCCCAGCATGACAGTGTTGCGCACCAAGGGCACAGGTCTGGGACTTTTTCTGGTGCGCACCATCGCTCGCCAGCATGGCGGCGATGCAACCGCCAGCAGCGATGGCGAAGGCCGGGGAGCCACCATTACGGTGCAATTGCCGCGTCTATTACAACCGTAGGACCGGAGACATTTCTGAGTAACAGCAGCGCCAATTCGCGCGACACTGGAACCACTCGCGATCCAGAGGATAGGGTCTCCAGCCGCATCCTGATCGTCGAAGACGAAGCCCATCTTGCCCAGGGATTGCTCTTTAATCTCCAGGCGGAGGGACATGAGGCCGTGGTAGCCGCGGACGGCGAATCCGCCGTGGATTGGCTGCTGAAAAAACACGCCCCGTTTGATGCCGTCGTTCTCGATGTGATGCTGCCGGGCATGGATGGATTTGCAGTGGCCCGCGCTATGCGAGAGGCGCAAAATTACACGCCCGTACTGATGCTGACCGCGCGCGGACGACCGGAAGATGTGCTGGAAGGTTTCGCCGCTGGTGCGGACGATTATCTGCCGAAACCGTTCGAGCTTTCCATTCTGCTGGCACGCCTGAACGGTCTGCTGCGCCGCACCCAATGGCTTCGCGCTCAAGCCCCGGAACAGCCAGCGCACACTGCGGACGAGTATACCTTCGCGGGCAAAACCATCGATTTTTCCCTGTTGGAGCTGCGTGCTGCCGACAAACAGGTCCGCTTGACGATGATGGAGGTCGAACTGCTTCGGTATCTAGTGCACAATCCGGACCGCGCCATTTCTCGCAGTGAAATACTGGAAAACGTTTGGCGCCTGCATGAAGATACAGACACCCGTGCCATCGATAATTTCGTCGTCCGACTGCGCCGTTATCTCGAGGACGATCCGGCTCACCCATTGCACTTGCAAACCGTGCGGGGTGTCGGCTATCGCTTCGTACCCGACGTGAAGGAAGACACTCGATCAGGTCGACTATAAGAGTTCCAGCAACCGCCGAAGCCACGACCGTTGCCACACCGCGTATGGGCGCGAACAGTCTTATTCCGGCTTGGGGGGCCCGCCCGATGGCGGCATCCCGCCTGGCATCCCATGTTGATGCTCCGGCGGCGGAACAAATACGGCCGGTATGTCGTGCCCGCGATGGCAGGTTCCGCAGGTCACATTCTTCTGCTCGGGTTTGGCATCCGCAACGTTCACCTGGGACAGATATTTCTTGTTAATCTCCCGCGTCATCCGCAGCATCTTCCGCGCGATCCGCTTCTCCGGCTTCGCATCCGAGGCAAAGTCCAGATGGCGCGGCTGCGCGCCCGGCGCATGGCAGTAGTTGCATTTCACGCCCAGTGATCCTGTAAATCCATGCATTACCTTCATCAGGTCGTCATGCGAAATATTCTTCGGCAGGACCTGAAGATTTTTGGGCTTCGGCCATGGTCCATGCGGCCCATTCATGCCAGCAGGAGGTCCCTGCTGGGGCATTTGCGCACGAAGCGGCGGCACGAACAGAACCAGAGCTGCCGAGAAAATCCCGGTGAGGAAAAACCTTATCTGCATGGAAACACGTCCTGAAGACTCGAATGAGGGTATCTCGTGGAGCAGCCGTGAGCCTTGCAAGCCATCTTACGGGGAAACGATGGCTCGATCAACTACGAAAACTCGTCCGATTACGGCCTCCCCGTTTCTCCATAGCGGAGCCTTAGCCGGGACCGTGAGCGATTACGATCCATCCGTTTTTCGTGCCGGACCTGCGAACCCTACTTCACTTTTCCAGTAACTTCCGAATCGACAGCAATTCCGTGTGCCGCGTAGCGGTAGTTTTCGGATAGCTCAACTTGAATGCAGATAGCGCATCCAGCACAATACTGGAAACGATCAAGCGAGCATTTTCTTTGTCGTCAGCAGGCACAACATACCAGGGAGCATGACGGGAGGAAGTTGCGTGGAGGCAATCCTCATACGCCTCCGTGTAATCTTTCCAGTATTTTCTCTCTTGAATGTCCGCCAGACTCAGCTTCCAATTCTTCTCCCCATCATCAATGCGCGCGAGAAACCGCTTCCGCTGCTCCTCCTTGGAAAGATGAAGAAAAAATTTTACGGTTCGCGTTCCGTTCCGGTACAGATGATCCTCCGAGTTCACGATGGAGCGATACCGCTCTTTCCAGATGGTTTTCTCATCCCGCAATTCTTCCGAGAGCCCTTCATTGCGCAGAATCTGCGGATGCACTCGTACGACCAGCACCTCTTCATAATAGGAACGGTTGAAAATGCCGATCATTCCGCGTTCTGGAAGCCTGCACGTTGTACGCCAGAGAAAATCATGCTTCAGCTCTTCGGCGCTTGGCTGTTTGAAACTGAAAACCTGGCAACCCTGGGGATTGATCCCGGACATGACATGACGGATGGCGCCATCCTTGCCGGCGGAGTCCATCCCCTGAAAAATCATCAACAAAGCATATCGACTGGAAGCGTAGAGCAACTCTTGCAACGAGCTCATCTTCTGGATATGGTCTTCCAGTATTTCTTTATACTGCTCTTTCGTCGCATAAACGGGCTTCACATTTGTCGGCCAATCTTTCAGCTTTACCTTCTTACCGGGTGGTACGCGGAAATCGCTTGGATCGATTAGCTTGTCTGATTTGTCGGTCATATTGAACCTCGTGCTTCCCGCCTTCCAGGCAGAGTTTCATTTCCTGCATCTTTAGTTTCCAGATTCCTGCATCCGATTCAGCAACTCAATCAGCGCTTCGGGCTCATGGACAGGCGGCTGACAGTTAGTCCCGCGGCATACCACCACGAAACTGCGGCCAGTTTTCAGTTCCGGCAAATGCGGCAATGTCTCCGCCAATGCGGGCGGTAGCGCGCCCTGCTCCACAACTGCGCGTGGCAAGCTCAGCACAGTCTTGTTCACGGCGTAGCCCGCGGTTGCGATCACCGCCAGCCGGCGAGCTTCATCGTCATCGCCAATCACGCAAACCTGCACCGGCGGCAGGAGATGACGCTGCAACGCCAGCCCATAGGCGCCTGCGTATAAACCGAATTGCTCCGCGACACCCGCAAATGCTTCAAGCGCATCTTCACATTTTTCGTGCAAATCATTGTTTCCACTAAGCTCAGACAGCCGAAGGAGCAGCATCACCGCCAGCGAATTCCCTGCCGGCGTCGGCGAATCCTGCAGCGGTTTGCGACGAGCCCCCAACACGCCCAACGGTTCCGCAGCAAAGGCATTCTGCGCAGTGTCAAAAAAACCTCCGCCTGTAGCATCATAAAAACGCGCAATCATGGCCTCAGCGATGGTTTCCGCATGCTGGTAATAGCGAAGATCGGCAGTCGCTTCCCATGCATCCAGGCAAGCCAGTCCGAGTGCCGCATAATCGTCCAACATGCCGCCCACCGGCTTCGACGGGCTCTTCCCGTCCGCATAGGCGACGACGCGATGCAAATTGCCATCCGCATTCCACGACTCCCGCAGGATTCTGTCGAGGGAGCGCAGCGCAAATCTGCGAGCGTGTTCTATTCCCAATACGCGCCCCGCGTCAAGATAAGCGGAAATTGCGAGGCTGTTCCAGTTCACGTACACCGTCTTGTCCACATACGGTGTTGGTCGCTGCAACCGCGCCGAATACATTTTTTCCTTGGCGGACGCCAATAGAGTTCTTGCCTGCTCCACGCTCACCGCTGCGCGCCGCGCCACTTCCGCCAAAGAATGCTCGATATGCAGCGTGTTCTTCTGCGGGTTGTGGTGCATGTCCCCCAACTCACCGATGTCATAATATGCGCCTGCAATGTCCATTTCTTCGGCTGTCAGCACTGCAGCGGCCTCGGCGCGCGTCCAGGTGAAGTAGTCGCCGTCGTCGTCAAGAGATTCATCCGCATCTTGCGAAGCATAAAATCCGCCCCGCTCGCGGTCGCTCAATACCGTATCCATCCATCGAATGACTTCGTGCGCCACCCGTGCATACTCCGGTTCCACGAAACTCTGAAAGCTGTGCACATAATTTTTCAGCAGTTCGGAATTGTCGTAAGACATCTTTTCAAAGTGCGGAACAATCCACCGCTCGTCGACGGAATAGCGATGAAAACCGCCCGCAAGGTGGTCATACATCCCACCGCTGGCCATCCGGTCCAGCGTCATCCGCACAGCATGGCGCGCCGCTTCATCGCTGGCGCGGTTCCCATGGTCCAGCAATAAATCAAGAATGGACGGATGAGGAAATTTCGGCCGGGTTCCAAATCCCCCCTCATGCTTGTCGAATTGCTGTAACGCGGACTGCACCAGCTTCTCGACGATGCCCGTCCGTAAATCCCCAGACCGGCCTGAGAATGATTCGTTGTATTCAATGGCCGAAACGACGCTGTCGGCAGACTCAAGGACCTCATCTTTCCGTTCGTGATACGCATGCGCCATTGTCAGTAAGACATGGCCGAAGCCAGGACGCCCGTAGCGTTCCTCCTTCGGGAAATATGTGCCGCCGAAGAACGGCTTGCCGTCGGGTGTCAGAATCACAGTCAGGGGCCAGCCGCCTTGGCCGCTCATCGCTTGCACCGCCGACTGATACCGCGCGTCCACGTCGAGACGTTCGTCGCGATCCACCTTCACCGCAATAAAGTGTCCATTAATGATGTCCGCAATCTCCGCATCTTCATAGGATTCGCGGTCCATCACATGACACCAGTGACACCACACCGCCCCAATATCGAGCAAGATCGGTTTGTTTTCTTTGCTCGCGCGCGCAAACGCATCCTCGCCCCACTCCTGCCATCGGACCGGCTGATGCATGGCCGAGCGAAGGTAGGAAGACGATGCGCGCGCTAAGGCATTCGTGGGTTGTTCCCCGGTTTGGTCGCCGGGATGTCCCAGGCTGGGGTCTACTTGATTTTCCATGTCGCGTATCCTTCTATCCCGGAACCGCAGCTTTCTACACTGTGTCAGATGCCATTTGCATTGCCGACGAGCCGATGCGCAATCTGGGTATACAGATCGATGGCATCCATCAGTTCCTGCTTGGCCAGCCGCTCATCGGGCGTATGCGCGACATGGATGGAACCCGGCCCCAACAGCAGCGGCTCACCCCAATTCGAGAGCGAGGGAATGTCGGTTGTAAAAGCCGCGACCATCGTCGGCAGGCCTTCGATGCGCTTAAGCTTCTGAAAGGGAATTTCCAGTGTGACATCCACTTCCGCCTCACCGCCCATGGCCTCCTGTAACGAGGCGTGAATTTTTTCTGATGGTCCGACCAGACGCACCAGAATAGTGGCCGAAGCTTCGTCGGCAATCACGTTCGGAGCGTGGCCTCCTTGCAGCAAACCGATGTTCAACGTGGACGCGCCTACCTCAGGATCGACAGGCAGATGCATGTGAAGAACGCGATCGAGTACCGAAACCAGTTTGTGGATGGCCGACTCTCCGCGCTCCGGATAGGCCGAATGTCCCATTTTTCCGTGAGAGCGAATGACGGCGTTCAAGGCTCCTTTGGATGCCAATGCCAGCCGGTTGTCCGTCGGCTCTCCGTTGATCAGAAATCGGCTGCCTTTCGACTGCAGGTTCGCCACGCGCGCGCCATGACTGCCACGCTCTTCGCCCACCAGAAACAACAGGCCCACGCGCACGCCCATGCTGCGCAGTCGCTCCGCTGCCGTAACCTGCGCGGCAAGGATGCCTTTCGCATCACAGCTGCCCCGCCCGTAAATATATTGGTCATCTTCGCTGCTTGGAAAAAATGGCGGCACCGTATCCATGTGCGTCGACAGCACCACGTCGGGAGCCTCACTCGATGTGCCCGCATAGACATTAAAGCGTTCGCGCCCGGCGCTCTGCGGTACCGGCATGGTCTCCACCCGAAAACCGTGCTCGGCGAGATATCTCGACAGGAAATGGCCCACGGCGGCCTCATTTTCACTGATCGATTCTATGTCCACTAACTGACGTGTGAGTGCAACGGGGTCTGTAGTCATGCAGTTCCAGCATACCGCGCCTTGGGCGGTTCCACGGTGCCAGCCGCTCAGTCAACTAAATGATGATCGGCTTTTCTCCATGGTAAAGCTGCTTGCACGCGAGTCCCGATGAATACCTCCGCCACAGAATCGCTTTCGCGCACGTAAAATAATCTCTGTTGCGTCACGATGAAAACCACGCCCATCCCTCCTTCCATTCGCACGTTTGATTTGCCCGGACCTGTGGGTAAGCTGGAAGCCTTGTTGAACCAGGGCCGCGAGGATTCCCCCTACTGTGCATTGGTCTGCCATCCTCACCCGATGGGTGGAGGCACGATGCACAACAAAGTGGTGTATCGCACGATGAAGGCTCTACACGGCCTGGGTCTACCGGTTCTGCGCTTTAACTTTCGCGGCACAGGACGCAGTCAGGGACTCCATGACGGTGGCCGCGGCGAGCAGGAAGATGTGCGGGCTGCGCTCAATTGGCTCGATCAGGAATTTCATCGTCCCATCTTGTTCGCCGGATTTTCCTTTGGCGCAAACGTCGGCGTGCGTGCCTGTTGCGGCGACTGGCGTGTTCATGGTTTAATCGCGCTCGGCCTTCCAATTGCTGCGGAAGGCCGCAGTTACGACTACGGATATCTTCCGGCGTGCAACCAGCCGAAACTTTTCATCAGCGGCGATCGCGATCCATACGGTCCCGTGGCAGAGGTGGAGGCGGTGGTTGCGACAGCACCGGATCCGAAGCAGCTGGTGTGGATACGGGATGCGGACCATTTTTTTGTCGGCAAACTCGATCAGGTAGAGGCTGCTATCGTCGACTGGGTGCAACGCAATTTTGTCGTTAGGAACTTGTAGCGGCGTGTTTTTGCCGGTGAGATGGAAACTGCATGGAAGATTTGCGTGAAGTAGCGCGAACGATCTTCGAACACGCGCTCGCCGACTGTAGCGTCGAAAAGGCAGTAGCACGCCATGTTTCGGTACGCGATGGAATCTTGCATATAGGCGCGGAGGCCATCGATCTTCGAGGAATTCAGCGGGTTCGGATTGTCGCGGCCGGAAAAGCTTCCCGTACCATGTTGCATTCTCTGCTGCGGCAACTGGCGTTTCCGACCAGCTTCGATCTCGCTGGAGTGCTGATTGCGCCGGAAGCTTCCCCCCGGTTCCACTCTCAGCTTCCAGACGGTTTTCTGTATTTTTGGGGCGGTCATCCATCACCGAATGAGGCTTCGTTCGCTGGCGCGCAGGCTGCGCTCACGATGCTGAGGAAATTACCCCAAGACGCCCCCGAGGAGTCGCTCTGTTTCTTCCTGATCAGCGGCGGGGCCTCCGCCATGATGGAACTGCCGCTCGATCCGACCATATCTCTGGCCGATACTGCGGACTTCCACCGTGCACTGGTCGCTAGTGGCGCCACCATCACGGAAATGAATTGTGTTCGAAAACATTTTTCCGCGGTAAAGGGCGGACGTCTCGCCTTGGCGGCAGGCCAGGCGACCTGCCGTTCCCTGCTGATCTCGGACGTTCCCATCGGTCGGGAGGACGCCCTGGGATCTGGCCCAACACTGCCGGACACGTCCACGGTTGCTGAATGCAAGGGCATTCTGGACCGTTACCACTTGCTACCACGATTCCCCGCTGCGGTGCGCCATTTTTTCGAATCTTCCGCTTTAGCCGAAACTCCGAAGCCTGCGGAATTCCACGCCCGAGCCACAGTTCTACTCAACGCACAATCTCTCGCCGAGTCTGCTGCGCGACATGCCCAGGCGCTGGGCTTGACCCCGGTCATTGACAATACATGCGACGAATGGGAGTACAAGGCCGCCGCACACTATCTGCTCGACCGGCTGCGGAATTTGCGCAATCGACAATCCAGCCTGTGCCTGATATCCGTGGGCGAGCTGAGCGTTGGCCTGCCTGCGGAGAACGGCAACCACGGTGCGATCGGAGTCGGCGGACGGAACCAGCAATTCGTCCTGTATGCCGCCACCATGCTCACTTCCGACGACGACCCAGTTGCCATTCTCTCCGCCGGCTCGGATGGAATCGATGGAAACAGCCCTGCGGCAGGCGCGGTCTTGGATCGAGGGGCTCTTCCAACAGGAGACGTAGACTCAGCCTGCCGAGTTCTTCAGAGCTTCAACACGTACCCGTTCCTACGGGATAGGAATGCTGCGATTGTGATGGGACCCTCAGGAAATAATCTACGCGATCTGCGCATATTGATCACCCGATAGGCCCCGCAAGATCCTGAAGAAGCAATAGTTGCCCTCAGAATTCCATAAATCATATATTTCGATTTAAAATTGTGGATACAGATTCAGCAACATAGTAACGGGGTGCTTGAAGCGGGCTGTTGAAGAGTTGGACCGGATCCACGCACCGAAGCATCGGAAAGGACGACTGCGCGCTGCGATTCCGCAAAACACCTGCACCCAACACTACATGAGAGCCTGGCGTTCGAATCGCACATACTCCAAATTCACCTGGATTGCTGGTATTCATGCGAGATTGATTCCGCTGAAATATATCTGCGATCTGGCACGCAAGTTGCACCATGATAAAAGACCGCATCAGAACAACGCACAATTGGACCCGGCTCTCTGACGCGGAAAGATAGGCTCCGAAATGCCCCGGAACATTCCATTCCGCATCGCAGCCGTTGTGCTGGCAGTGCTGACAGTCGCCGCTGTAATCCTGGCATCCATCAATTACAGTCACGAGACTGACTTTCAGACTCCGACAGATCTGGTCTGGTGGGCGGGGGCCCCCGGCGGCCTCATCGCGCAGAAAGTGTTGCCTCATGGACCGGGCGAGCGCGCTGGCATTGAAGCGGGGGATTTATTGACTGCGGTCAACAGCCATCCAACTCCGCGCATCGCATCGCTGGAACGCCAACTTTCCGCTACAGGAATTTATAGCAAGGCCACCTACTCCGTAACCCGGTTCGGGATTCGACTGGAAATTCCGGTGATTCTGGTTCCGAAGGACCGCAACATCAATTACGGTCTGCGTTTGATCGCGCTGGTTTACCTGTTGATCGGCCTGTACATCCTGTTTCGCCGCTGGACCGCGCCTCGCTCCGTTCACTTCTATATCTTCTGCCTGGCATCCTTCATTCTGTACGCTTTTATCTATACCGGAAAACTGAACACATTCGATTGGTTCATATTTTGGGGCAATATAGCGGCCAGCGCCGCCCAGCCCGCACTTTTGTTGCACTTCGCTTTTACCTTCCCCGAGCACAACCCGACCATGCGGCGACGCCGCATGGCATGGCTTCTCTACCTTCCAGGCATTGCCGTGCTTGGCCTCTTCGTAGCGGCCATTCGTCTCTGGTCTGCAACGGAACTGCTGATTCACCGATTGAACCAGGTCGACATCGGCTACATGACGGTGTACTACGTGGCCGCCGCGTTGGTGTTCTTCATCAACTACCGCAGGGCGGACAACCCGCTCACGCGCCAGCAGCTGAAATGGCTGAACCGCGGCACTTTGCTTGCGGTCACACCGTTCACCCTGTTGTATGCGATTCCTTACCTCCTTGCTGGACCATCGGCGCCGACGCTGCTTGGCCAGATCGGCGTGCTGTGCCTGGTTTTCCTTCCGCTGACATTCAGTTATGCGATTGTGCGCTATCGCTTGATGGATGTGGACCTGATCTTCAAGCGCGGTGTGACGTATACCCTGGCAACCGGCACGCTGGTCGCCATCTACTTTGGCGCGGTTGCGTTCGCCGGCGAGGTAGTTCACGCCCGCTTGCCTGCCGCGGGCGGATGGGGACTGGCCACCGCGATCATCATCGCCGCGCTAGTGTTCGACCCCATCAAGCGCGCCATCCAGGACCGTGTAGACCGCGTCTTCGATCGCAAACGACTCGATTCTCGCGCCACTCTGGTCGAATTTGCCCGTAGTCTCAACACGCAAACCGATCTGCGCGCGTTGCTGAATTCCCTGGTAGACCGACTGCCCCGCATTCTGCAAGTCGCCAGGATCGGCGTATTTCTCGACGATGAGCAAGACGGCCGCCTCACACGATTCCGGCTGTCGGCCAGCCATGGCATTCCTGCTCCGGCACTGAACCATGCCGAAAGTCTTGATACTGGGTTTCTTCGTTTTGATGGCTGGGAGGACGGGCCCCATATTTTCCTGGAAAGCACGCAGAATGCCCCCCACCTGAGCGAAAGCCAGCAACGTGCTGTCCAACTGCTCGATCTGAACTATTACCTGCCCTGCCGAGTGCAGCAGCGCACCATTGCCGTGTTGGGACTGGGCCGCACGACCAATGGGGACTTCCTTTCCAGCGAGGATGTGGAACTCCTGGAAACGCTCGCCAGCTATGTTGGCATTGCCATCCAGAACGCGCGCTTATACGCGAAGCTCGAAGAAAAAATCGCGGAGTATGAGCAGCTCAAAGAGTTCAATGAAAACATCGTCGAATCCATCAACATCGGGATTCTGGCTGTCGATCTCGCCGACCGTATCGATAGCTGGAACGCCCAGATGGAATCCATGTACGCGGTGCCGCGTGCGGACGCACTGAATCAGCCGCTGGCAAATCTATTTCCGCCCGATTTCATGATCGAATATGACCGCGTGAAACATGAAACCGGCGTGCACAATCTTTATAAATTTCAACTCGCAACACGCGCCGGAGAAATTCGCAACGCCAACATCGCCATCGCCCCACTGGTGGATAAGGATTTCAATACCGTGGGCCGCATTATCCTGGTCGACGACATCACCGAACGTGTCCAGTTGGAAAGCCAATTGATGCAGGCCGATAAACTATCTTCCATCGGCTTGCTGGCGGCCGGCATCGCCCACGAAGTGAACACCCCGTTGGCGGTGATCTCTTCCTACACCCAGATGATGGCCAAGCAAATTCGCGGCGATGAGCGTACCGGTCCGCTGCTGGACAAGATTACCCAGCAAACCTTCCGCGCCTCGGAAATTGTCAACAGTCTGCTCAATTTTTCACGCACCAGCACGATCGAATTCAAAGCCATCAGCGTGAATCATGTTCTGGAGGAGACACTGGCGTTGCTGCGGCACCAGCTCACCACTGCCAATATCAGCATCGAGCTCGCCTTGCAGCCGGAACTGCCGGACATTCTTGGCAATATGGGGAAGCTCCAACAGGTGTTCCTCAATTTGTTTCTGAATGCGAAAGACGCCATGGCCAATGGCGGGGTGCTGCGAGTGGAGACGGTCGCCAACGGACAGATAGAAGTCATCATCGGGGACACCGGGTCTGGCATCGCGGCGGAAAATCTTCGTCGAATCTATGATCCTTTTTTCACTACGAAGTCCGCAGTGGTCGAAGGCCAGCGGCGCGGCACCGGCTTGGGGCTCTCTGTCAGCTACGGCATTATTCAAGAGCATGCCGGAAAAATTCACGTGGAAAGTAAAGTTGGCCGCGGCACCACGTTTCATCTGCAATTCCCTATCTTAAGGAAGCCCGTTCATGCCTGACACTACCTCGCCCAATCTTGAGAATGCAGAAAGTCCTCTGCCGCTTCGTCTACTCATCATCGACGATGAATCAGCGATCCGAGAGTCGCTGCAATTTCTATTGGAGATCGAGGGTTTTGTCGTTGGCACCGCACCCGATGGCGCCACTGGCCTGCGAACCCTCGAGGAGTCAGTCTACGATCTCGTACTGCTCGATTTGGCCTTGCCGGGTCAGAGCGGTTTTGAAGTCCTTCAGGCGATACGCGAGCGGCACGGAAATCTTCCTGTAATCATGATCACGGCGTATGGGACCGTCCAGAATGTCGTCGAAGCCATGCACTTCGGCGCCAATAATTTCATTCAAAAGCCCTGGGACAACGAAAAACTTCTCGCCGATATTCGCGGTGCCATTGGCCAGCATCGTGCCGAAACGGAAAATATCCACCTGAAGCGTGCCCTGAAACAGCGATACAGCTTCGAAAACATCATTGGGAAAAGTGAGCCAATGCAGGCGGTGCTGGACCTGGTTGGACAGGTGGCTCCCAGTCGCTCCACAATTCTGGTTCAGGGCGAGAGTGGAACCGGCAAGGAGTTGATTGCGAAAGCGATCCATTCGCATTCCCCGCGCCGCGATAAACCCTTCGTTCCTGTCCATACCGGAGCCGTGCCCTCGGACTTGCTGGAAAGCACTCTCTTCGGTCACGTGAAGGGCGCGTTCACTTCAGCCATTGCATCCAAGAAGGGCTTGTTTGAAATCGCCAACGGCGGCACCTTGTTCCTGGATGAAATCGGCACCATGGCGCTCGACACCCAGGCAAAATTGTTGCGCGTCCTGCAGGATCGCAAGTTTATGCTGGTCGGAGGTGTGCAGGAGATTCAGGTCGACGTGCGAATCGTCGCTGCCACCAATGCGGACCTTCGCCTGGCTGTGCGTGAGGGGAGGTTTCGAGAAGATCTCTATTATCGACTGAACGTCATCACCATTGATCTGCCCCCATTGCGAAATCGAAAAGAAGACATACCCCTACTGGTCGCGCACTGCCTGAAGCGCTTTTGTGAAGAAAATCAACTTCCTCTGCGCACAATTTCCGCAGAAACCATGCGTGCGTTGATCGATTACTCATGGCCCGGCAACGTGCGAGAACTCGAAAATGTCATCGAGCGCTGCGTTGTGCTCTCGACAGAACAGACAATTCCCAAAGACCTACTCCCGGACCACCTGACCGGCCGCAGCTATGAAGCCAGCCTGCTTGAACAGGACCCTGCCGCGTCGTTGTTCGAAATTCTGGACAACATAGAGAAACGCATCATCAGCGACCGTTTAGAGCAATGCAACTGGAACCAGACGGACGCCGCGGAAGCCTTCCACATCCCGCTTTCCACGTTGAATCAGAAGATCAAGCGGCTGAATGTCGAGATACGAAAGAAGCTGAAGGATTCATCCGGGCCGGTGGTCGGTGTGTAGAGCGCGATCCCGCGTTGACGCGCCTGCGACCGGTTCAAGCTGCCGTCAGCGCTTGATCAAGATCTGCAAGAATGTCTTCCACATCTTCTATCCCTACCGAGATTCGAACCAGCCCATCCGTAATGCCGAGTTTGCGCCGGCCTTCCTCGCCGATCGCAGCATGAGTCATGGAAGCCGGATGCGAGATCAGCGTCTCCACTCCGCCTAACGATTCCGCGAGTGAGCAGATATGCAGTTTCTTCAGCATGCGATTGGCAGCTTCCAGCGAGCCCAGATCGAAACTCAGCATTGAACCGAAGCCGGACATCTGCCGCTTGGCCAATGCAAACTGCGGATGATCTGGCAGACCCGGATAAAAGACCTTCCGCACCTTGGGGTGCTTGTGCAGCCACTCGGCAACTTTGCGTCCATTAGCGTCATGTTGACGCATCCGGACGGCCAGAGTCTTCACTCCACGCAGTAGCAGCCAGCATTCAAAAGGCGACAAAATGCCGCCGGTGCATTTCTGCACAAAGGCGAACGTCTCGGCGTGCTCGGGCTTCGTGCCAATCAACACTCCACCTAACCCGTCGGAATGGCCATTCAAAAATTTTGTCGTGGAATGCATGACAATGTCAGCCCCACACTCGATGGGTCGCTGAAAATAGGGCGACATGAATGTGTTATCCACGCTTAATTCGACACTGTGACGGTGACAAATATCCGCAACTGCCCCAATGTCGGTTAGCGCCATCATTGGATTGGTCGGCGTTTCAATATGCACGAGTTTGGTAGCGCGGCGAATGGCGCGATCGACACTCTCCGCATGAGAGGTGTCAACATACGTGAATTCCAGACCATAGCGCACCAGCACCTGATTGAAGAGACGCGTAGTCCCTCCATACATATTGTCGCTGCATACAACGTGGTCGCCGGTCTTCATCATGGTGCAAAGCGCAGTGATGGCCGCCATTCCACTTGCAAACACGTGGGCCGAAGTTCCGCTTTCGAGCGACGCGAAATTCACTTCCAGTGCCGTCCGCGTCGGGTTCGAGACACGAGAATATTCGTACCCCTTATTCTTGCCAATTTCCTCCTGCACATAGGTGGAACTGGCATAGATGGGAACATTCACGGCGCCTGTTGCGGAATCGGGAATCTGTCCATCATGAATTGCGCGAGTTGAGAAGCCTTTCTTTTCTTCAGCCATGTCACGAGTCCTTGCGGGTTGCGTGCATTTGGTATCGCCAAAATTCATGACGGAAATTCAAATGCCGCCGTCGAAAATATTCTTCGAAAGATATCGCTCGGCGGAGTCCGGAATGATGGTCACAATGCGTTCCTCGGGCAGCATGGTGCGTGCCAGTTCGAGTGCGGCGAATACATTGGCTCCAGCGCTGGAACCGCCCAGAACCCCTTCCTCCAACGCGAGCCGCCGCACCATGGCAAAGGCATCGCGGTCCGTCACGCGCACGATGGCATCGCAGACGGATGCATCAAATGTCTTCGGAATAAAGCTGACGCCAATTCCCTCCACCTGATGTTTGCCCGGAGTGCCACCCTGTAATACCGATCCTTCGGTTTCTACAGCAACCGTCCAGACCCGACCAAGATCCTGCCGCAATCGACGAGCGATGCCGGTAAAAGTTCCGCCGGTCCCGATCCCCGTTACAAACGCGTCGATGCGGCCTTCCATTTGTTCCAGAATCTCCTGCGCCGTGGTTCGAAAGTGGAAATCCGGATTCGCCGGATTGTCGAATTGTCGCGCCATCCATGCGCCTGGTATAGAGTGCGCGCGATCGAGTGCCCTGCGAATCGCGCCCTGCATGCCTTCGTCTTCCGGCGTGCGTTCCACCGTCGCGCCAAAACCGCGCATCAGAATGCATTTTTCCTCTGCAAAACCCTCCGGAACAAACAGGACCACGTTGTATCCACGACGAACGCCGATTAAGGCCAGACCGACGCCGGTATTTCCAGCCGTCGCTTCCACGACCGTTCCGCCGGCTTGCAACGCGCCGCTTTGTTCGGCATCCAGAATCAATCCCAGCGCCGCGCGATCTTTAATGCTGCCGCCCGGATTCAGGAATTCCAGTTTGGCATAGATCGACGCACCATCCGGAGGAGAAATCCGGCCCAAATGCACAATCGGCGTATTGCCCACCAACTCCATCGTGTCTGCGGCCGTATGTCGGAAGGCTTCTGTATTTGCGCTTGTTTTCAGATTTGTCATCAGATGGTTGCACTCATGCCAGCGTTCCTGGCAGACCTTCCAGTTTATCAGGGCAGGCGTAGTGCGCTGATGCGCGGCCGTAAACGGATCATGTGACGTCGTAGGACCAAGCGTGTCGTTGTGATAATTTGGATCAAGGTGAGAGCGCGTAGCTCAGGTGGTAGAGCAACGCACTTTTAATGCGTGGGTCCTGGGTTCGAGTCCCAGCGCGCTCACCATAGAACTCCAATAATATCAATTAGATACCAAGGTAAGGCCACTTCTTCTGGAGTGGCCCTTTCTACGTGGTGTCAGTTCTGGTGTCAGTTGGTCCGACACTCTGGCGATCTTCTCAATTGCCCCGGCGGTGTGCTTTGGCGCCAGATGCGCGTAGCGAATCGTCATCGCCATGGATTTGTGGCCGGCCAATTCCATCACCGTCCGCAGATCGACGCCAGCCATGACCAGCCGAGAGATAAACGTGTGGCGACCTATATGCCACGTGACATCCTCGAGTTTGGCTTCGGCGACGACATCGTCGAACCAGGTGCGCGGGGTTTTGATTCTGACTGGCTTCCCACGAGCATCGTTCCGTGACGTCAGAGACACATACGGGCATCCCTTGGGAGCGACAGTCTTCAGCCGCTCGAAGCGGCGAGAGCCGTAGAGTTGAGCGGGATGTGGCGATCACTTCCATTCTTCGTGATGTCCAGATGAATCATCTTCAACGCGAAATCGATCTGCTGCCATTCCAGCGTGAACTGCTCGGACAGGCGCATGCCGGTATGCAACGCGATCGTGAAGGAATCCAGATGTTGTGGGAACCTACTGGCGATGATCTTGACGAGCTGCTTTTCTTCCTTCGAAGTCAGGAATCGAATCCGAGCGTTATCGACGTGACGCATCCGCACCAGCCGAGCGGGATTCCCAGTGACGTTTCCGTTGCGGAGTGCTTCACGATAGATCATGCTGAACAGCGCGCGCAGTCTGTTCTGGGTGGCTGGGGCTTTCGCATGGGCGGTGATGTACTCGTCCAGCTCCGCTGGCTTGATGGAGTCCGCTGCCCTGGCGCCGAATGCATTGATGAGGGCCGGGACGCGCAGATCGTCATTCTTCCAATCGCGCTTGTGTTGCTTCGACCACCTGAGTCCGGCCTCGGCAATGTCGCCAAAGGTGGTCGACTTGACCCGCATGTTGGTCGGCAGCTTGATGCCGGCGCGGATCTCGGCCTTACGCGTGTAGTACAGATCGATCGCGTCTGACTTCCGGCCAACCTTCTCACGATGCAGCTTTCCCTCGGATTGGTAGCGGACCCACCAGACTCCACTTCCCGGAACCTTCTCGAAAACTCCTCTGGGTTTCTTGCTCGCTGCTCTTGCCATAACGAAATGCCTCCTGTGAGGATTGGATCACAGGAGGCATGCATTCTAAACTGACACGGACTTGGGTCAAGCTGCTACGTCCGCTCCCTCTGCTGCGTGTGAATCGTCTGCTGTGTATGAATCATTCATCGGCCGGAAGTGGTTCGCTGCGGCGTACGCCATCAAGGACTTGTGCGTGATGTAGATCCTCCTGCCGTCCTTCCGAGTTTCCAGTTCCTTGCGAGCGATCGAATAATCGAGCGTCCGAACACTCATATCAAGTTGTAGTGCTGCAGCTTTACGGGAGTACCTAAGTTTTGCTTCCATGGCGAATTCATCCAGTCTCTCATTTGAGTTGTTTTGCGAGGGTGTGGGCCTCGCGTTCATCTCCGTTCATTGTTCCCAATTCGCAAACCGCTGCGTATCGGTGTTATTCCGTATGCGGCCACCAACTTTCCTGTAGATGTCGATGCCGTATCTCTAATGCGATACGATCACACCGGAGGTGCTGCTCGTCTGCATCCAGACGAGCATGGACGCGACGCACTGACGCAGCGGCGTCAGCACAAGTCGCACATTAAAACCCTACTTATTGGATTGATTTGCCAGGTCCGCAGGCGGAACGTCTAATGCTGAAATTGACCCGACCGAACGCGAAGTAAAACTATCTACAATGGACAGACTACCTGCCCATCTAAACCATATATGAAGATGCAGAGGAATGCAAGCATCAATCTGACCTGCGTGCGGTAGAATCCGAATCGCGTGAGCAACCTTGATGTCATTGTTGCAACCAGCATGCCCACCGCGGCCGCCGTCCTCGGCATATTCCTAAATCCTATAATGCCATATTTATCAACAACTTAATACCCTACTAAATCCTTTTAAATCCCTGTAAATCCACCTATGGGAAACCCTCGATGTCCTGGATACCGGGCGCATTTCTGATCGGCATGGTCCCGACAGCTCAACTTAAAGTGCGTTTGTGAAGGTTTACTGGCGGCGTATTTTCGTTTGAACTCGCCGCGTCGTTGCTGTGGGTGCTCCGCGTGTCTCAAAAGGCTTTAACGGCCTACCGGAACAGTCAGAAAGATCAATCCTTGTTGATCAAACGACTCGCGAGAACAAGACTCACCTTCGGTTTCGAAGTGAAAAACCATGTTCGACAAATTGCAAGGGGTGGATTCTGGTTGGCTTTTTCTCTCCCGGGGTTGGTTGAGGCATGAGTTCGGCGGCGCGTTGCGTCGCTTTGGCGAAGGCCGTTTCGCGAATCGACTCGGGTGCTGTTGACTCCAAGATATTCACCAGCCATTTGGCGCGATAGCGGAGCCGATCTTTTCCGAAGATGTCCGGTGGACGCGTCATCCGGTAACGTTGAGGCCAGCTTATCTTCGGGGACATTTGGAGGGAGGCTAAAGTTGGCCCGCCACCGCTCCGCACGAGTTTCTTCACCTCCACGAGAAACGTTACAAGTTCGGAGCCGCGAATTGGCTCACCATGCACGGCATTTTTACAAAAGTCCAGCATGATGTCGGCGACCTCGTCGCTTAGATCGCGGGGCGGTTTTTCTTTAACGATCTCATTCATCCCCTCCTGTGCACAATCGCGAGCGATATCTATTCCCATGGGCTTCTTGTCCGGCACACCAGTCTTCACGGCTGCCGGTTTCGGTTCTGGTGTTGATGCGAACTTCAGACACCGGCGAAGCGTAGCTTCGGGCACGTCCAAGTCGCGTGAAAGGCCTCGAATCGAGCAGCCGGGGCTGACAATATCCTGAAGACGACTGACACGCTCGTCGACATCCAAGTTTTTCCAGTCCTGCCGCAACTTGAGAACGAGCGGCTTCACTTCCGGCGAACATGCGATTGGTTGGTGTGCCGTTTTCTTCCTGTCGGCCTGCACAGCTTCCTTCTTGTTAGCTTGCGCCGGTTTCTTCTTACTAGCTTTTGACTTCTTCATTGTTTGTCGCCTCTTGAAGGTTGATTCGTTTCTTGACGAACTCGAAGAGAAACTCCTGAGCTGCGCGCCGTTGGCTATTCTGAAGCATGTAGCGGAAGTGAAACGTTCCTATTCTGCCGCGGCGGGCGGACATACAGCCGAATGACCTGGCGGAGTTCCCGCGAATCAGGAATTTCAAACCCTTCATAGCGGACCGCTTTCTCGGCGATTGCAGTCAGTTGATCAATCACCATCCGATGCACGACCCCGCGACCTTTCACCCCTATTACCTGCTTGAAATAAGCCAGATGGAATTTCATCCAACGAAGGTGCGACCGCCATTCCTTGGATATCTCTGCAAATTCAGAGCGTGGGGTAATCTTCAAAGAGCTGCGCGTCGCGCGCTTCAGGTTTCGCTCGAGCGATTTGATTACAGGCCCGGTTTGTTGCTTCCTTTTCTTGATCGCTGCCCGGTCGAGACCGAGTGTTCTCTTTGTTTTCGCGTCCTTGCGCCGGGCGTCGTGAACATTCCTGCGTAAGAGCTGCAGATTGATGCGGGCGGCATAGATGGCAGCGCGAATGTCGATGGCGTTCATCTCGATCCGGCCGCCGGTCGTTGCTATGGGCTTCATGCGTATCCAAAGCGCACGAATGCGATCCATCATCGCGGAGCGATAAGTACCATCGTCGAACCCACGCAGCAGTGGACACACTCTGAATGGATATGCGAACTCACAGGTTCCAAACTTTTCCCTGGTCAGAAGCGCGAGAACGATAAAGTTGACGCCTGGCCAGATGACAGACATCTGGGTTTTGGAGAGACGCATTTTGACCGCGGTTGGATCTGGGTCCATCGGACTCTTTGAGTCTGCCCGTATGTGCGGCATGTTGGCGCGCGAAGAAGGCACGCTAGGGAAGTTGCAGGAGCCGGAGCCTGGCTCGTCCGGCGAGCGGAATCAACTTGATCCTTCACTCTATGCCTATGACTGCTGAAAAGCCACACCTGACGACAGATTTAAGAATCTATGAGAACGCCTGTCCGGCGTCCCCCGATAAGGGGTGAGCCGTTATCTGCAAATGTATGCAACTTTCGACTCGATTTCTTCTTATCCTCTTACACGGACGATGACATGACAGCCTTGAGGTGACCGTTGCCTATGCTGCTTCGTCGTAATGCTCTGGGCAGTATGCTGCTGGCAGGCGGCATAACACCCGCAAACAGTCGTCGCCCAATCGCTTAGACGATACGTATGGAAGTCAGCCAAATTGTTCCACGGCGCCAGGAATGAACGTATGCGGGATTTACCTTTGAGTTTCTTGGCGCGACCGAGCCTCATCTCTTGGCAGATCACTCAGCACATGTGCGTTTCCCGTTCATATTCCTTGGACATTTGGTCAAAATCAACTTGCCTTGGAGTAATCGCAGTATGAGTGCCGGAGTAAAAATAGGCCACAGATCGCTCTACGTTTCGGTGCGGGCTACATTGTCGGCGCCGTGATCAAAGAAAAGATTTATCACGATGCCGGCGCGGAAACGCCGCAGGGCATGCGTCGTGCGGATCTCGTCCGCCTGATCGCAGAAGCCGGACGCATTCCAGTGGAACGCGACACACTCTATCGCGCCGTCCAGCGCAGCGGCGACACCTTCACCGTCGCCGTCTAGCCGTTACATAATCTCCACTTCGATTTATCTCATCGCAACCATGTTGCATCGTGCCGTACCCTTGGGGGTGTTCTGCCCTGCGGCGTTCAACTGGGTCACCGTAGTCTCGATGCGGTGCTGCAACGCTCGCTGCGCCCGCAGAAACTCCTCCGCGTTCCGGTTCAATTGCTTGATGCGCTGGGCCGCGAGGACTTCGCTCAGAATGTCGTAGCCGGAATCCACAATGGATTCGCCATACTTGATTGCATCGGACGCGTCTGAAACCCCAAGTTTTTTCGCAATCCCTTCATCGCCGATCAGGTTGTCCACGATCTGCCGCACACCTTCCAGGTTTCCGTTCAGATCGCCCTTGTTGTCCTTGGTCCAGTCGTGGAAGTCGCGCTCTTCGGCCAGCACGTCCAGTTGTTTCTGGTCCTTTTTCGCGCGCTCCAGCGCCTCTTGCAAATAGAGCTTGTGCTGCTCCAGGGCTTCCCATTCCTTTTGCGTTTCTGCCATGTTGGTTGGATTTTTTTCATTGGAAACTCGAAGATAGAGTGCCTGAATTTCCTTGTCAGATCCATCGATCTTGCCTTTGAGGTACGCGTTCACCCCTTCCCCTATAAAATCTCGCGCCATGTCCAGGCCGCGCCCCCAGGCATCGTCGGAGGCTTCATCCACGCTCTGGCCCCATTCGGCCAGGTCTTCCTTGTGCATCGTCTGCGTCTCCATCAGGCGGCGCAAAGCGTTTTCCGCCCCGGCAAGCTGTGCGCAAAGCTGGGCTGGCGTGGCTACTGGCTGCACGGGTAACGGTTGCGCGGCCACTGGCGCTGCGGGAGTAACCGGCAGGGGATGGCCTGGCGCCGACGCATACGGTCCTACCGGCGTCGGTAGTCGCAGTGGGACCGGCGTTGCATTTCGGCTGAGCGCGTTCCGGCTGAGATGGATCGGCGGGGCGTTGGGACTTTGCGGCAAGCTGGCCAACGCCCCGGTTGCTTGGGTACGCGCCATGGAAAGATGGACGTCGGCGTTCTCGAAAATCTGGCGCGCGGTCTCCGATGCGGCCTCGTCCGTCTTGGCCACATTCAGCATGTTGGTCAGCGCCGCCTGTTGCTCCACGGTCGGCTGCAGGCTGGCAAGCTGCGCCTTGGCGGTCGCAACCGCGCTCTGATCGGCGGCTACCTGCGCCTGGGCGCCCGCATAATCCTGACTGGCCTGGGTGTCAGTATGCAATGCCTGCTCATAGTTCAGGTCCGCCTTCTGGAAGTCTTGTACCTGCGGGTCCTGTGTCTCGGAGGTCAGGTTCGGATTGTGAAGAGCGGCGTTCAGCGCTGTGTCCTCGGTCATATCGCGCTCCGGCCCGGGGGGCAGGTTTTGTGCCGCCTGCGCCAGCTCAGGGGCCTGGCTCGGTTGTGCGCCGTCCAAATAGATGCCAGGCAGTCCCGCGATGCCTGGTCCGGTCGTGCCCGTGCCAGGGCCAGAGGCCAGATTCGGGTTCCCGGATGACCCGCTAGGACTAGCTCCATTGGCGGCCGTTGCATCCGGTGTATTTGTCGTTGCGCCGCCCGCTGGGCCGCCCACATATATGCCCGGCAGTCCCTTGATTCCATACGCGGTTGAAGTCGAGCTGTCATCCCCGATCTTCATGTGCAAATCATCCGGCCCCGGGGCATCCATGCCTTTCATGTGCAGGTCATCCGGACCGGGTGCATCCATGCCTTGCATCGTCAACTGGAAGGGAAGTCCGCTGAGTTTCAGCTCGCTGTCCAGCCGCGCAAACATGGCGTCGATGCGCTGCTGCGCCGCGATGCGCTGTTGCTCCGCGGCCTCTTGCTGGCGGCGCGCCATCTCCTGTTCAAAGGCCTGCCGCTGCTGCTGCGCCAGCGCCGCGTTCCTTTGTATGGCGCTGATAAATCCATTGATGGCCCCCTGCATGACCGCCTGTCCGAATTGCATTTGCATGTTCTGCAGCGTGTAAGCACCACCGGTAGCGGGTGCGGACGTGCCGCACCCTTCCATTTGCTTATATTTGTCCGTCCAATCGGCGTCACAGCCCCCCATGCCGTTGGGGCCCGATAGCTGTGCCAAACCCTTTGACGCCGGAAATGCAACCCAGGCAACCGCGAAGGCAATAGCAAGTCGTACAGATACGCGCGCTCTCATGCGTCTCCTCACTTTCCCGTTTCGTAACAACGGGATACGTCGGATACTGTCGGCAACAACGGCGGCAACGCTGGCTGATTTTTACTCAGGATTATAGCAGCAGACTTCTATCCCGGATGGATTTCTCTTGCCCGTAGAGCGGCTCCCTCCTTATACTCTGCTGAAAAGCCTTTCTAATCTTGCACTTTGGCAGTGTCAAACGGAATCCTCATACGCACGTGGAGGAACGATCCATGCCTCGAGATGGAATATTTTCTAGAAGAACGCTTGCAAGCTTTGTATGCCTTGGTTTGCTGCTGGCAGCGTTGCCAGCCAGCTTCGCCTATGGCCAGAGCACCCCGCCGCGTGACGCGGCTGAGGCCTGGAAATGGATGCAGAGCTTGCTGAAAGAAGCAGGAGTGTTGGATCCCACCCTAAATAATGGCGTAGTGAGCGGGAAGGGCAGGGGCAGGAGAGGCGTGGTCTTCACGATCCATTTGGCGGCCGTGTCTTCCGTAGCTCCGTATGCGCAGCATCCGGTTTATGGAGACCTGTATGTCCCAACACCTTGGTATGAATTTCCGTATGTGTCCAGCCCAGGGACCATCCCAGCCATGGGCTGGTTCAAGCGCGACCATGCCCAGCGCTTTCAGGCCATGCTGGTCTACCTTGCCCGTCAGGCCCAGCAGGAGCAGGCAGCCAAAGATGCCGCCGATCTGGAAGCATTCAAGCCCAAGGCCGCCGCGTGGCGGCAGCTTGCCGTCAAGCCGGGGCCGCCGGAGGAAGCCCGTCGGCATCAGGTGTTGGCGGAATATGCGTACAAACAAAAGGATGTGCCCAAGGCCATCACCGAGTACACCGAAGCGTTGCGTATCTTTCCCTATTGGCCGGCAGGCCAGAACAATCTGGCATTCCTGGCCGGCGAAGCGGGAACACGACCGGGATACAACCTTGCCGTCTATCACATGAAGATGTATCTGGAACTGGTGCCCAACGCTCCCGACGCGCAGGCGGCGCAGGACAGCATTTTTATCTGGGAAGACAAGCGGACCACAGCCACGCCGTAAGCCGGCACAGGAGCGAGTTCAGCTCCCCAACTCCCTGCCGTTTCTTCGGGGATTGCAAATTCGATCAAGAAAGAAGAGGAACGATTCATGCGTCGACATGGAATATTTTTCAGAATAATGTTTGCAAGTTTTGTATGCCTAGGTTGGCTGCTCGTAGCGCTCCCCTTCAGGCCCGCTTTCGGCCAGAGCCTTGCTTCTTCCGCGTTGGACCAGGCACGCGCACAATCGCATGACCGCAACACCCCACGCGACCAGGCCCAAGCCTGGAAATGGATGCAGAGTTCCATGAAGGCGGCGGGCATCTCCAACCCAAAACTGGAAGACGGTGTTGTCACAGGAGAAATCAACGGGAGGACCCCGTTCGCGATTCGTTTATCTTTGGTGAACACTATGACGACTCCGGAGATGACAGCGATCCCGTTCGGTCAGATGTACAGCGTTCATTGGTATGAATTCCCGAATTTGTCCACTAGTCCGGGGACTCTCATCTGGAGTGGACACTGGACCCCCGTGATTGAGATGCACGATGCGCAGCGTTTTCTGTCCGCGCTCGTGTATCTGGTCCGCACCACTCAGGATGACCAGGATGCCAAGGACAATGCATGGCTGGAAGCCTTTAAGCCCAAGGCCGAAGCGTGGCGGCAGATGAAAGTGAAACCGCCCATGCCGGAAGAGGCCCACGAGCACCAGGTGCTGGCCGAGTATGCGTACAAGCAAAAAGACATTCCCAAGGCGATGAGCGAGTATGCTGCTGCGCTCCAAATCTTTCCCTATTGGCCAGATGGCCAGTACGACCTGGCCACCATGACTTCGGAAATCGGCGGCAGACCCGGCTATAGAAATGCCATCTTCCACATGGAGTGTTTTCTCGCTCTGAATCCCGATTCTCGCGACGCCGAGGCGGCCAGCGACAGCATCATCGTCTGGAAAGACAAAATGAAGAACGGCAATCGGTCTCCTTCGTCTGTCTCCATTGACCAGTCAGGCGGCGGCTTGAAATAAAAGCCTTTCCACTGGCGGCCCGCAATCGAATGCTCTCCGTGGAACGCGGACAGTCCAGGTAATCGACGATTAATGAAAAGCGGACCCATAATCGTGAGTGGCATAATCAGGTAGATTCGAGCCTCAAAAACTCCTTGGACAGACAGATGCCGGTTTTACAGTTGGGCATCCTTTCCGACTTGCTCGTCTGAATAGAAGTTCTGAAGTTCTTATAACTCTACACTGGCGATGACGTCAGAAAGAGCGCTCGATGTTATCGTAATCAACGCATCAGAAGCGGCCGAAAGGTCGGCTTAGCTAGAAGGTGACGATTTCTAATTCAGGGAAGGCTGCGCGATAGAGACGCTGATCAAGCGTCATCAGACGATAGCCATGCACGGAGGCATGGGCGCCAATAAAAAAATCGGCAAGAATCCGGCGCGGCAGTTCCTCTTTCTTCCGGTTGCGACGGTTCACATAGCTTTGAAATGCTCGACCCGCCGCGCGCCACACCTGCTCACTCGATTCCCAATCGACATGGATAGCGGTGACGTCAAAGAATTCATCCAGCATGTTTTCCGCACGTTCGGGGAGTGCCAACAACTCCGCATAAACGGCCCCGGAGATCACAAGCGTACCCCGCTCCTGCGCCGCATCCAGAGCCTTCTGCACAGCGGTGTTCAGTTGCGGGTCTGTGTCCCATAGTGCAACCAACACATTCGTGTCGATGGCGATCGTCATTCCCCGCGCAACTCGCGCAACCGCTTTACAATTGCCCGCTTGCCAGAGCCAATCCCTGGATTACCGATTCCACGATAGCGGGTGAAAGGGCTTTCTGCGCGGACCGGCATCACACGCATCTCGCCACTCGCACCCTCCTCGAACACGAGCCGGTCGCCTGCACCAACGCCCAGAGCGCGGCGAACCTGATTAGGCACGGTGATCTGGCCTTTACTGGTAATCTTTGCAGTCATTGCCATAAAAATCCTTACTTCAAAAGTATACTCCTTACTTTCCGATCCCGGAATATCCGGCATGTTGGGTGAGCCTCGAAACCAGAGTTCGAGTACATCTCGGGTACACAATTTGCTGTTCCTTGCGGTTCTTCGCATTCCTACCAGTACGATCCAGCGCCTGTGGTTGCTTATGACGCCGTCTTCAGTGCCAACTTTCACGGCGATAACACGGGTTCAATTCCCGTCGTGGCCAACTTTACTTTTGCATCTCGCATTGCTCACGTCGATATATCGAGCCGGCAGCGCCTTAAGAGCGCGGCGGCGGGAGAGGGAGTTTGCCGAGAAGCATCGGGGCAAAAGCGGGGCAAGTGCGGGAGAGGAGGTTGAGTATAGGCATAGATATGTAGACCCGAGACGAGGCCGAAACACTGACGCTCGATACCTGGACCCGGATCCAGACTCCTTTCTTCTTGCCCAATCCGACTCTGATTTGAATCGAGCTCACCTTTTCTCGGAAACACGTTTCTGCTGCAGAGCGCCCTCAAAGGAGAAGAAGAAAACCCGACCACAACCTGTCCTTTAAAGCTCTCCCCTGGAATCCAGGATAGGTGTCGACTCATTGCGGCATTGCCGCATCTGGAGAATGAGGATTTATCGAAAAGAATTCAGAATCCTGATGTCCGTTCAGGTGTGGGCTGCACGGCATTCAACCACATTGGGGCCAA
>JAJYSV010000048.1 GCA_021793405.1 Acidobacteriota bacterium | reverse complement strand
GCGGCTCAAGCCTCGACCATTGCCTGTCTGTCAAATCGCTCGGGTACATGATCCCAAGCTATCGCTCCCGCAACCTCATGCATATTCCATCTGTGGTTCCTCTCCATAGTTTCTGGACAGCTTCTAAGAGCTTTCTTACCTCGTTCCTCACTTTTTGGTTCCATTCCTGCACTCCTTGCAGATGTCATGGCCACCGCTACCAGTCCCGCCTCCCCGACACCAACATTGATGGAGTCGCCCGATACAAACAATAGCGCTTCAAGGGACGGAGATGCAGCGGTGAACGAGCTGCGGGATATGGTGCGCAATCAAATTATCAGCGTCTTGAACCAGAAACTGTCGGCAGATATGCGGGCGCCGAATGGGAAAGAGCCTTTGAAGCAGGCCATTCAGGCGGCGATCACTGGGAAGAATCCGAAAATTAAGGTCGTCGAAGTCTACTTCACGCAGTTTCTTGTACAGTCCTAAAAAATTCAGCTGGACCATCGCGGACCAGAAAGGCCGGTCTATGGAAGCTTTGCAGGAAACGATTGTTTCAAGCGGTGATGCGATGGAGGAGAGTGTCTCTCCGCAGGAGTCGCTATCTACCGCGATTCCACAGCGCAAATCGTGGCCTGCCGTCGAATGGTTGCCCATTCAATTGAGCGTGGCGCTGCCAGTGCTTCGATTTTGCGTGCGGGATTTGCTTTCACTCGATCCGGGCCAAATTATTGCCACCGCGTGGCAGCATGGCGATGATCTTCCGCTCTCGATCGAAGATGTGCAACTGGCCTGGGTAGAAGTGGAAGCCGTAGACCGGGAGATAGCCGTTCGTATCACTCGGCTTTTATAACGGTTTTCGCCGGCGGCGTCCGGCGGCGAAGAGACAGTAGATCAAGAGGACCCGCGCGATGGCCAGGAAGACAGTTGCAATGTGGATGCCGGTAGACGGTCTGGCGGGAGTGGCCGGGGAAACGTTGGGTCAAGTGTCCGATCCAATTTCGCATCGGGAAGATGCGACGAATGTGAAACCAGGCCCGGCCAGACTCCGCCGGCGAATCTGGATGCCAGCCCTGGACGGTATGCCGCCGATCGTGCTGTTTGTCTTGCGCGCGGCGCAATGGTTTCGTGCGAAATGCTTCTCGGGTGCAAAGCAGGGCGCACAGTTGCGCCTAGTCGGGCAACTGACGCTGGGGGCAAAACGCCATTTGTCTCTGGTTGAAGTAGGCGGCCTGCAATTTCTGGTTGGAGGCGGGACTGAACACGTAACTGTCATTGTGCCTATTCCGACTTCGATAGCCGCATCTGCGGAAGATGCGGTCGAAATTGAGAAAGAGCTGCAGCCATGAATCTTGCGGCTGTCCTTCTACTGGCTCCCGCGCCCCTGCTAGAGCCAACGACAAATGGCCTGCGCATCGCCGGGAATGGCACGGTGCCGTGGACAATCATTTTTGTCCTGACATTTCTCACCCTGATCCCGGCGCTACTTCTTTCCATGACCCCGATGGTGCGACTGCTGGTGGTCTTCCATTTTTTGCGTCAGGCCCTGGGCACGCAGACCGCGCCCAGCAATCAGGTATTGATGGGCCTTGGCCTGATGATGACCTGGTTTCTGATGCATCCCGTGCTGGTGCAAGTTGATCAGCAAGCGGTCGAGCCATTTCGCGACGGGCAGATCACAGGCACGCTGGCGCTGGAGCGGGGGATCAAGCCGCCCGAACTCTACATGCTGCATTACGCGCGCGAAAAAGATCTGGCATTGTTTGCCTCCGCTACGATGGCGGCACGGCCCGCCAAGCCGGAAGACTTGCCCATGCGTGTGATTATCCCGGCCTACATGCTTTCCGAACTCAAGGCCGGCTTCCAGATCGGGGCGGTCCTCTTTCTACCTTTTTTGCTGGTGGATCTGGTCGTTGCCTCGATCACTACGGCCATCGGAATGCTGCAACTGCCTCCCGTGGTGATCTCCACTCCGCTGAAAATTCTGCTGTTCGTCATGGTGGATGGGTGGAATCTGCTGGCGGGATCGCTTTTGAAAAGCTTTTAGGCGAGGCTCCGAAGCAATCGGCGACCGAAACACAGAAACACAGAAGAAAGGAAATCCTGAATGGGCCCGGACCAGGTGACGGAACTCGCGCGGCATTTACTTACAGAAGCCATGCTTCTGAGCGCGCCTCTGCTGTTGGCGGCGGCGATTGTCAGCATCGGGCTCAGTGTGCTGCAGACATTGACTTCCATTCAGGAACAGAGCATCACAACGATTCCCCGCCTGGCGACCGTGGCGGTCATGTCGATTGTTGGAATGCCGTGGCTGTTGCGTCAACTGGTCGGATACACCATCTCGCTGTTTCAAGACTTTCATCGCTATCTAGGCTGAAGCGGTGCCAGGCGAATATTCGCAAAGGATACGGGGGGACGAGGAAGTATATGGCGGACTGGAGCCGATTTGCAGTATCGGGCATCTTGGTGCTGATTCGTGTCAGCGGTCTGATGCTGTTCGCTCCTTTTTTTTCCTCCGCGGCCATTCCGCGGATGGTGAAAGCGGTCTTTACCGTTGTTCTGGCAGGGCTGCTCACTCCAATTGCCGCCAATCATCCAGGGGCCGCACCGGTGTTGGGATTAATGTCGATGCTCGGGGAACTCAGCACGGGACTGCTCTTCGGCCTTTCCCTCACACTGCTGATGGAGATGCTGAGTTTTTCCGGCCAAATTCTGGGTCTGCAGTTTAGTTTTTCGCTGGTCAATGTGCTCGATCCTAATTCTCCCATCGAAACACCGCTGCTAAGCCAATTGTTGAACACCGTGGGCCTTCTGGTTCTGTTGGCCACCGGGCTCGATCGAACCCTAGTTTCCGCGCTGATGCACACCTTCGCAGCCGTACCGGTGGGCACGGCATGGATGGCGACTCGCACAAGCTTGGCGCTGGTCGAGATGACAAGCGGAGTTTTTCTGGCTGCTGTGCAACTGTCGGCACCGGTCATGGCGGCGACGTTGCTGGTTGAAGTGGTGGTCGCGCTGATCGGGCGGCTTTCGCCGCAGTTGCCGGTGTTGTTCGTCGGCATTCCACTCAAGACGCTGATTGGATATACGGTTCTGATCGGATCACTCGGGGTATGGCCGAGATTCATTGAGGCACGCTTCGATGGGCTGCTGAATCAAGCTGTGGGATTGGTCCTGGCGTCCCATCGGGTGTAGACGAGCATGGCAGGCGAAAAGACAGAAAAAGCATCTCCGCGACAAAAGCAAAAGGCACGTGAACGCGGCGACATGGTTCACAGCCGGGAACTGACGAGCGCGATTGGAATGGGCGCGGGAGTCCTTGCCATTGGCACGATGACAGAGCGTTTTGCCGTGGGGTGGAGGACAGCGTACATGCAGGCTCTCGATCTTGGTAGTCACCGCGACATGAGCCTGCATGATGGGGCTGTGGTGAATGATCTAGTACGCGCCAGCCTGCTCCACACCGTAGTCCCTGTAGTAATCGTATTGGCGGCCATTCTGGCGGTCGCGCTCATCGTCGGCATGGCGCAGTCGGGAGGGGTACAGATCCATGGCGAGTCCATGCAACTGAATTTTGAACGCCTATCTCCAGCAGCGAATTTGAAGAATGTGTTCTCGTTGCGCGCTTCCGCGCGTCTATTCAAGTCCCTGATCCCAGCGACGCTGGTCATGGCGCTCGGTGCGGACATCTTGGAGCATACCGTTCTGTCGCTTCCGGTGCTGTCTCTGGAGCAGTTGCCGCTGCTGTTCCAAAGCCAATACCGACTGTTGCTGGCAACCAGCGGCATTCTTCTCTGCTGGTCGGCCTTGGATTATGTGGTGGAGTGGCGCAGTTGGGAGCAACGGCTGCGCATGAGTCGTGAAGACATGCGCCAGGAATACAAGGAGATGGAGGGCAATCCGCAGATACGCAGCCGCATTCGTTCCATCCAGCGGCAGATGCGCCGCCGCAAACTTCAGGCAGACGTCTCCAGGGCGAGCGTCGTCATCACCAATCCCACACATTACGCCATTGCGCTCGAATTCAACTTCGATACATTGCAAACTCCCAAGGTACTGGCCAAAGGAAGAAATCTGATGGCGGAGCGGATCAAAGACCAAGCGCGCTGGGCCGGGGTACCGATTATCGAGAACCCGCCATTGGCACGATCACTGTATCGCGCGGTTGAACCAGGCGAGTCGATCCCGCACGATCTGTACGCGGCGGTCGCCTCCATTCTCGCCTTCCTCTATCGCCAGCGCGTGGAAGAAAAGATGCGCGGCAATGCCCGCCAACAAAAAAGTCACAGGAACAGGCACGCCCGCACCGTCCGTACGCAGTGTCTGCCTTGCGCCTCGGACCAGGAATAGAAAATTCCATGGAAACCGCGGAACACTTTGGCACGACGAATGCAGGAGACTCGTCAGCAGACACCACTGAGTCCGCAGCACAAGCATCACCACAAGAAGACCCGTCCACCAAAGGTCAGGCGGGTGAAGAAGCAGGAGAAGGCGCGTGAGCACGCAAGTTGCGGTTCAGAACCCGGCCCCCGCACTCCAGCAGCAGGGCAGCGGCCTTCTGCGCTGGTTGACCCCGGAAACCGCGCGACGCGCGCACGAAATGCTGCTGCCTGCGACCGCCATCAGCATGGTGCTGGTCATGCTGATTCCATTACCGGCCTTCGCACTCGATTTATTATTGACCCTTTCGATCACAGCTTCCTTTCTGGTATTTCTCTCAGCGGTGCAACTGCGACGCGCCGTAGAGTTCTCCGTTTTCCCGACCTTGTTGCTGCTGCTAACGTTGTTTCGGCTCTCGCTGAATCTGGCCTCGAGTCGCCGCATTCTGCTGCATGGGTTTGAAGGGACCGGGGCGGCCGGGCAGGTGATCGAGGCGTTTGGACAGTTTGTCGTCGGCGGCAATTACATCGTCGGATTTGTTGTTTTTCTGGCGCTGATTGCCATCCAGTTTTTAGTGGTGAGTCATGGCGCCGTGCGTACGGCCGAGGTGACGGCGCGCTTCACCCTCGATGCATTACCGGGCAAACAGATGGCCATCGACGCCGATTTGAATGCTGGTGTCATCCATGAGGCAACGGCGCGGAAGCGACGCGAGGCGATCGCGCGCGAAGCCGAGTTCTATGGCGCCATGGACGGCGCGGCGCGCTTCAACCAGAGAGACTCCATGGCAACGATTCTGATCACCGCGATCAATATTATCGCCGGGCTGCTGATCGGGGTCTTTCAGCAAAACATCGCCGTCGGCGAGGCTCTCAAGACTTATACCGTGCTTACGGTCGGCGATGGCCTGGTCACCACGATCCCGTCGCTGCTGGTTTCGGTCGCGGGCGGCATTGTCCTGACGCGCGCCGCATCCTCATCGAACTCCCTGGGTACAGAGATCGGCGCCCAGATCTTTGGACGCCCCAATACCCTGTGGATCGCCGCTGGTTTGCTGACCGTTATGGCGATGATTCCGGGCCTGCCAAAGCTGCCTTTTCTACTGATGGCGGCGGGTTTAGGTTACCTGGCCTATCGGATGCCTCCAACCTCAGCAGTCGTGGAAGATGAGACGGCCGCACCGGGGAAGGACGGAAAAGCTGCTACCACGGGGGCGCAGGCGGATAACCTCGCCGCGCTGCTGCCGATCGACGATCTCAGTCTTGAAATCGGCTTTCAGTTAATTCCGCTAGTGGATGAAAAGCAAAGCGGCCAGATGTTAGCCCGGGTCCGCGCATTGCGCAAACATCTGGCCAAGGAGCTCGGCTTCATCATTCCGCCAGTGCATATTACCGACAATCTGCGTCTGAAACCTAGGGAATACACGATCTCCCTGCGCAACGCGGAGATTGCGCGCTGGCAAACGGAGGGTAACCAACTGCTGGCCGTGAATGCCGATCCCAGGGCGCGCGCCTTGCCGGGACTGGAAACTCGAGAACCCGCCTTCGGTGTGCCAGCGCGGTGGATCCAACCATCGTTGGCGGAACAGGCCATGGCTGCGGGATATTCCGTTGTCGATCCGACCACGGTCATCGCCACCCATCTGGGAGAAGTCATTCGCTGTGAAGCGCATCGCCTTCTGGGTCGCGCGGAAACCAAGCGGTTGCTCGACAGTTTGCAGGAGACCCATCCCAAGCTGATCGAAGAACTGCTGCCGAAGCTGATGACGCTGGGAGAAGTACAGCGAGTCTTGCAGCAATTGCTGCGGGAACAGGTTTCGATTCGCGATCTTGGATCGTTGCTGGAAGTCATGGTGGAAACGGCTGCCAATAATAAGAACCTGGTCCATCTGGTGGAGACGATTCGTCAATCGATGGGTCGCCCACTGCTGCAACCGCTGCTCGATGCGGAAGGACAATTACGCATCTTTGTGCTCGATCCATCCCTGGAAGAGGAGATCCTGGCCACGGTGGAGGGAGAGAGCGCGCAACGGCTGCTGGGCGATGGCAGCCAGCCGGCACGCAACGCGACTAACTTCTTGCGCCGGATCGTTGAGTCGTGGAAGCAATTGACAGGGGGGACGCCGAGTTCGGCGAGCCCCGTACTCCTGTGTTCCAGTCCCGCTCGCTACTATCTGCGGCGCTGGCTGGAGCCATTTATGCCAAGGGTCGCAGTAATTGCACCCGCCGAGCTGCCAGTAGATATACGGGTGCGCTCGTTAGGAACGCTGAGTTAGCTGAGTGGTACCGGAGTGACCGTTCTCCGGCAGAAGGAGAGAGCAGAATGCCTGTACCCAAGTTCCCATGCACGGCTGATCGTGAACAAAACGTCCCTATTACGCTGCTGGCGAGTCAACTCCAGCCGGAGACCGAGGCAAGTGTCAATTCGACGCCGGACCGGCCCTTCAATCAGACGGACGCAGCCGAGCGTGAGCAAATCCTGATCGAACATCTGCCAGTGGTGCGCTATATCGCGCGCCGCATCCATGAACATCTGCCTGCTCACGTTGAAATTGAAGACCTGGTGAGCGCGGGCATGGTGGGACTGATGGACGCTTTCAACAAATTCGATGCGTCCAAGAATGTCCAGTTTCGCAGCTATGCTCAATTCCGTATTCGCGGGGCAATTCTCGACAGCCTTCGCACCCTGGACTGGAGTCCTCGTGATCTGCGCCGCAAGGGCCGTGCTATCGAGGCGGCCATGCACGCGTTGACCGGACGTCTGGGCCGGACACCTGTGGAGAACGAGGTTGCCGCTGAGATGCACATCTCATTGGACCAATACCAGCAATTGTTGACCGATCTGAAAGGTCTGGAAATTGGCAGTCTCGACGTCGAGCATATGGAAGATTCATCTGAAGACGAGCTGGCGTATGTGCCCAATTCTCCAGAAGAGGGTCCTTTGTTCCGCTGTTTGAAGGCAGAGATGGGAGCGAGGTTGGCAGATGCCATCGCTGCACTGCCCGAGCGGGAACGTCTGGTATTGACACTGTATTACTACGAGGAAATGACAATGAAAGAGATCGGCCTGACTCTGGGAGTAGTGGAATCGCGCGTTTCCCAGATCCACACCTCCGCAGTTTTGCATCTACGTTCCATTCTGGCCAGCATTCCTGCAGGGGTCGCAAAGGAGCGGACCGGCAAACGTGACTCAAGGCGCACGCGAACATACCGGGCGGTGCATCCGGGACCGGGTGACGGAGCGCGATAGCTTCCGCCAAGCACTCCGATGCGGAGCGTCCACGCATGCCATGGGATGAGAACGGAGAAAATCGATGGATAAACCGTTAGCACAGGAAGAAATCGATGCCTTGTTTGCTGCAGCCCGTTCCCGTGGGAGCAGCGTCAAGGAGCGACCGGCTAGCGAGCGGGTGCAGCCTTTCACTTTTTCCCGCGGCGGACAAATCAACAATGAACAGATGCGAGCCATCAGTCTACTCAATGACAATTTTGCGCGGAACCTCACCCATAACCTGGGCGCATTTCTGCGCAGTCGGTTCCAAGTTGCGCTGGCAGCCGCGGAGCAGCCACCGTACTCGGAATTTATCGAGCGCATTCCCGAGATTTGCTATGTTGGGTCCATTCGTCTCGAGCCGCTGGGAGCCATCTGCGGTTTGGAGCTGGACCTTACGTTGGCCCTTTCCATGATCGACCTGCTGCTGGGCGGTGAGGGTCAATCGACCGCCGTGCGCGAACTGACCGACATCGAAGAGTCGATCCTGGCAAGCGTGCTGGAAGTGGTTTGCCGCGAGTTGACATCGGCCTGGCAACCGGTGGGATTGACATTCAATTTTGAAAAACGGCAACAGCAGACACAGATTGCGCGTTTAATGTCTCCCACAGAAAAAACACTTTCGATCAGTTTTGAAATTCGCATGCCACATGTACAAGGAAACCTCAATCTGGTCTTCCCGGCCGTCGTTTCCAACACCGTCCTGCGCCGGCTGATTACTGGCTGGGGACGGCAAAACCGACGCCGTTCACCGGAGATGCTGGCTCGTATGGAAGAGCGGCTGCAGCATGTACGGTTCCGAGGTGCTCTACAATTGCCTTCCGTGCGCATCCTGGCCACGGAGCTGGATGCCTTGCAACCAGGCTCGATTGTGCGCTTGAATCTCCCCGCGACTTCAGTTTCCGAACTGTGCATTGCCGGAATCCCTCTATTTCACGCCATTCCGATACGCGCTGACGAACACCGTGGGCTGCAAATTACGGCGAGAAACAACCCCTTAATGAACCGGACGGTGGACTGAAGTTGACGGACAAAGATAGGTGGAAAGCTCGACCGAAGAATCTTATCCCCTTGCTGGAAAAGGAATGCTGGGCACGATGACAAGCAATCGAAGCATCTTGGACGTATGGATCGAGGTGGTACGCGCCGAACTGGAAGAATTGCTGCATGTTCCCGTAACGGCCAGCGCGACTGCGGAGCTGGCACCGGCGCCCAGTGCCTATCGCAGCCGGCTGCTTTTCGAAGGACCGGTGCAAGGAGTCCTGTATGTCACGGGCTCGGCAGCCAGCATGGTGCAATTGGCGCAGTTGGTTGCAGGGGAATCCGTTGACCCCCATGCCGCATGGACGGAAGCTGGGCTGGAAGCCTGGCGGATATTGCTGACTGCAGCTGGCACCAGGCTTGCGTCACGCCTGACGCAAGAATTTCCAGAATCGCCGCAGGGTACCTGTTCGGTTCTTCTGGGCGAAACCACGGCGGTTGAGGGAGACATTCTGGCCAATGGGCCCGAAACCGCCGCTTCCGGGGCACTCACGCAGCAATGGTTGCTGCGGGCCGGGGAGGGAGAAATTGCGTTCTCCGGCAGTGTGCAGATGGAATTTGCTGGAGAGAAATCATCGGCACCGGCGATCGATGCAGCCGTGCCGACAAGCACCCCCGTAGAGCAGGCTGAGAACGAGAACTTTGGCAGGCAGAAAGAGGTCGACAGCGCATTACCGAAGGCCGCGGTCAGTTCTTCGACGGATTGCCCACACCTCGACCGTGCCCAAGAAGATATTCGCGAGTTGCCGGTGGAGCGGCAGGCGGTTGCTCGGCAGGCGGCGGAGAATCGCGCGCCGGAATCGGATTCCCCGTGGCCTGGACCCGCACCCACGCAGCGGCTCGATTTGCTGCTCGACATAGAACTGGAGGCAACGCTGCGCTTTGGCGCGTTGGAGTTGCCGCTGCGGGAGGTGTTGGAGCTTGGTCCAGGCGATGTATTGCCTCTGGATCGGCATGTGCATGAGCCAGTCGACCTAGTGGTCGGCGACCGCATTGTTGCCAAAGGCGAAGTGGTGCTGGTTGGGGGAAACTTCGCCCTGCATGTTACCGAAGTAGCGGAACCGCGCCGCCGGTTGGAGACCATTCGATGCCTGTTTTAGAGCCCCTTGCGAAGCTTGGCATCACGCCAACCCATGATGCGATGCAGTTGCGATTGAGAAAAACAGGTGCCCAAGCAGTCCCGCTGCATACACCGGCGAGGCGAACTGCTATAGATCACATCCGATGGGAAAAATCTCCCGCTGGAAGCGAAGGCGTTGGGACTCCATGCAATTGAACCAATTTGAGGACGAAGGTATATGACGATGCAGATCGACCAGTTTCCGGCAAAGAGAAAAGCGGCGATTCACGAACTTCCTGGGACGTGGGCGGAGATTGCACGGCGTCCTGAGAGCTGGCCTTCCACACGGGATAAGCCTCTGGAACATGCGTTCTTTCTGAATACCTGCATGAATGCCGATTGCAAAACCAGCTGGCTCCGGCTGTGGCGGTGGCGGCACGTGCCGCGCTTCGAGGGGCAATGGGCGTGCAGTCCAGAATGTATGCGGGCGTTGGTCGAGCGGGCAGTGGAGCGCGAACTTGGGGATGGAACTTCTCTGGAGCCCATCAAGCACAACCATCGCATTCCTTTGGGGCTGTTGATGTTGTCGCTTGGTTGGATCACCCAGGAACAATTGCGCAGGGCACTCGATGCGCAACGCGCCACCGGCGGAAAAGCCCGCATCGGTGCGTGGCTCATGCAGCAGTCGAACCTCTCCGAAGAGCAGGTTACGCGTGCACTCAGTATGCAGTGGGGCTGCCCGGTCCTATCTCTGACCAGCCATCAGCCCGAGACGGTATCGGCGCTGGTTCCGCGAATCCTTCTGGACACGTATGGGATGGTGCCACTACGCACCGGCTCCGCACGATTGGCCTATCTGGCTTTTGAGGACCGTATGGATTCCACCGTCGCTCTCGCGGTAGAACGAATGAGCGGAATCCGTATCGAAGCTGGAGTGGTGACGGCGTCGCAATTTCTGCGAGTGCATGAGCGAATGATGGGCGCCACTTTTCCCAAGGCGCAACTCCTGGAAGTGAAAACTTCGGGAATGGTGGCAAAAGAAATGGCGGCAGTGATTGAACGGGTTCGTCCGCACCAGGCCAAGCTGGTTCGAATGCGCCGCTATTTCTGGCTGCGTTTATGGCATACTCCGGAATTCGCCAGGTCCGCGTCCGGACCGCAGGTGACCTCCTCCAGTCTTCTGCCGAGAATCCACCAGGTAGAAGATGTTTTGATTTCCTTGCGACCTGAACATGCGTCATGAAGCCCTGATTGGAAGCCAGACCCAGGCGGTAATCAGCATCCAATTGGAGCTGCGAGTGAACGGGTTATCGAGAGTGTCGTGCATGATTTCAACCTGACTCGAAGACGGGGTCCGATGGACATGAGGCTTTTCTAATCTCGAATCCACCACTCCGGTACGCATTCTGCATGCAGTCTCAGTACTGGAGAAATCAGGCAACCGTGGACAGTGGATACTACGCAGCATTCACCGGATTATTGGCGCGACAGCAGGCGCTGGACGCGACTGCCAATAACCTGGCCAATACGAATACCACCGGCTTTCGCGCGGAACGCGAGTTTTTCAGCGATGTGCTAGGCGGTCCCGACGCGTTCGGTTCCCAGCTGAATACGGCGGTCAACGACTACGGAGTTCTGGGTGGCAACCAGATTGACCTGTCTCAGGGGCAGATGGTCAGTACCGGCAATCCTCTGGATCTTGCTCTCGAAGGCCAGGGCTTTTTTGCCGTGGAGGACCCGCAGGGCAACACCCAATACACGCGTGATGGATCCTTCATGCGCTCCACCAAAGGCGTCTTGACGACCAGTCTGGGCGAGCGGGTTCTAGATGCGAAGGGGAAACCCATCACCATCCCTACCGGCCCAGTGACGATTGCAGCCGATGGCACCGTTTCCGTGAATGGAGGAGCCACGGGAAAGATTGGGATTTTTACCTTTGCGACTGGAACGCCCCTGGTGCCTGAAGGGCTCAACCGCTATCGGACGCCGCCGAAGACCGCCACCGTAACAACGGCGGCCGCCGTGCATCAGGGAAAGCTAGAGAGTTCGAACCAGAACGTTGTCCAGGGAACGCTGCAGTTGATTCTGGTCCAGCGGCAAGCTGAAATGATGATGAAGGCTTTGTCCGTTTTTAGCAACGATCTCGACCAACAGGCGAGTCAGGACCTGCCACGTATTTGATCTGAAAGATCCCTATGGGGACACCTCAATATTTTTTCTCGAGCAAAGCAGAACTAGCGGAACCAAGCCGTTAAACAAGGAGAACCAGCGATGATTCGCGCACTGTACACAGCCGCCAGTGGAATGAGCGCCGAGCAGCTCAATCTGGACACGATCGCCAACAACCTGTCGAACTCCGGCACCGTCGGCTTTCGCAGCAAGGTGCTCCAGTTTCAAGACATGATTTATCAAAACCTGATCACGCCAGGGGCGGCACAAAGTGCGCAGACAGTCTCCGCTGGCCTTCAGGTGGGATTGGGAACGCGGTCGACGGAAAGCGAGACGATCCTTACCCAGGGTGGACTGAATCAGACCAACAATCCCCTTGACCTCGCTATCCAGGGAAGCGGTTTTTTTCAGGTCCAGCTTCCTGACGGAACCATCGCCTACGCGCGTGCCGGAAATTTCCAGCTTAACAATCAAGGGCAAATGGTGGATGTCAACGGGAACATGCTGTTGCCGGCAGTGACCATCCCATCGAATGCCACGTCCGTTACGATCACGCAGTATGGCGTGGTGAACGCGACTCTTCCGGGTCAGGCAAATCCCTCCCAACTCGGCCAGATTCAACTTGCCACATTTACCAATCCCGGAGGATTGAGCAACGTCGGTTCCAATCTGTTTCAGGCGACGCTTTCCTCCGGACAGGCAGTACTCGGCAATCCTGGAGACGCCACCGGTGTAGGAACGTTGCAGCAAGGTTACCTGGAAAACTCGAACGTCGATGTAGTGCAGGAATTTGTCGCCATGATCATGGCGCAGCGCGCCTATGAGAGCAATGCGAAAGTGGCGACGGCCGCCGACGACATGTATCAACAGGTAAACAATCTGGTGAAGTAGCCATCGCGGAAGCGCCATATGGAACGTGACCAGAAAAGAATGTTGAGACGTCCAATGATGTTGAGCAGGACCATCCTCGGAGTGCTGGTGGCGATGATCGGCGGCTGCGCCTTTGGCCAGTCGGCATGCACCGCGCATACGCCGGAACAGGCGCTTCCGGCAGGATGGCAAGTCAAGGCCACCCAAACAAGCCTGGAGCCTTCGCGCGTAACCTCCAACTGGTTTCGTCTAGACCACGTAGTGCTCGACCCCGCGCTGCACCGCCGGTGGGCGTTTATCGCAAACTGTGCGCATCCGGAATGGCCTCTTCAGGTGGTGGCGCTCACGGCAGGGCCATCGGCGCCTCCCTATGCAGTCGCAAATCCACGTCCTGCGCCACAAGCCGCGTCTTTTGCAGCCGAACGTGTTCCGCGGCAAGGTGCACCGGCCCAGCGTGCGATTTCGACTCCGCCCTCCCCCCAATTCCAGACCACTCGAACTTACGCGCAGTCGCCTGCGCCGATTTCTTCTTCGACGGCGCCGTTGATTCGCGCCGGAGATCTGGTGCATCTTTGGAGCTCCGATGCGAATGTCCGGCTGGAGATTGAAGTCGTCGCCCTGGAATATGGACATGCCGGGCAGATCATTCATTTGCGGCGTTTGGGTCAAAGCTCGTTGCTTGCAGGAGTGGTCGTTGGCAAGAATTCGGCGGAGCTGATGCCATGAGATCACCGGTCTATTGCGGCAGGACCGCAGCCATCGCCGCATTGCTGCTCGTCGCGCTCTGTCCGGCTTCCTCAGCCGGCGACAAGAAGAAGTCGTCAGGGATCAAAGCGAATCCTGCCAGCGAAGACTTGGCACAGTACATTGCACAGGTACGCAAGATGTATCCGGGACAGGCGGACGACGGCTCTATATGGAGCGCCACCGGCAGACTCACATCATTGCCGACCGATGTCAAGGCGCTAAATCCTCATGATTTAATTTCGATCATTATTTCGGAAAACCTGTCGGCCTCAACAGGTGGAACGGTGAAGAATTCACGCGCTTCCACGGCCATCTCGCAACTGAGTGCATTATTTGGCGCCTTTTCAACGTCAAGTGCCGCCAATAACGCCGTCAATCAAAATGCTTCTTCCAGCCTGAATGCGCAGGGGCAAAGTGTTACCGACTCCAGCCTGAACACCACGATCGGAGGAGAGGTTGTCGATGTATTGCCCAACGGCATTCTCGTAATCGAAGCCGCTCGGCAGTTGGAGTTCAACCAGCAAACGGAGACGATTATTATGCGTGGCCTGGTGCGTCCGGAAGATGTCAGTCCACAAAACCAGGTGCTTTCCACAGCTATTTCCGGCCTGCAGGTCCAGGTGGTTGGCAAAGGCATCATCAATGATTCCACCTATCGGGCCAATCCAGTTGTACGCATATTGCAACGCATTCTGATTCCCTGATTTTGAAAGCAGACGACGATGAGAAGGACCCGGAACCCAAGGAAATTCCGCGAGAGACGCCGCTGCCGCGTCGTTCTCGCTTTCCTGTGTCTTCTGCTATCGACTGGAATGCAGTCCGACTTGGCGCAACAACCGGCGCGAAATCCAGTGACAGAAATCCCGTCACCAGCAAATCGGGCCCAAACACTTCAGGCGCTCGCAAAGGGGAGCGCAGCGAAAATCTCCTCCTCAGTTCCCCCCATGAATGGAATCGCCACTGAAGAGGCGTCGATTAAGGATGTCAGTTCGGTTGAGGGCATTCGCGATAACCAGTTGATTGGCTATGGTATCGTCGTGGGACTGCAGAATACCGGGGATAGTCAGATGACGTATTTTCCGCTGCAGACCCTGCTCTCCACGTTGCAACGGCTAGGAATTACGGTCCCGTATCCGCTCACCTCCATCATGGTGAAAAACATGGCGGGGGTTTTCGTGGAGGCAACGTTGCCGCCCTTCGCACAGCAGGGATCGAAGATCGATGTCACCGTATCCTCCACCGGAGATGCCCGCAGCCTTGCTGGAGGGATGTTGCTGATGTCTCCTCTTTACGGCCCGGACGGGCAGATTTATGCCGAGGCCCAAGGGCCTCTGGTGGTCGGCGGATATTCGATTGCGATGAATGGCAACGTGAAGCAGATGAATTTTCCCACCACTGCGCGTGTGCCGAATGGCGGGATTGTCGAACGGGCCGTCCCCTTCGACCTGACCCATCGGCACACGCTGACGCTGATGTTGAATGAGTCGGATTTTGAAACGGCGACGCGTGTGGCGGCTACCATCAACCAATCCTCAGGCACCAGCATGGCTCACGCGATAGACAGTCGTCGCATCGAGCTGGCAGTCGCGCCGGAACAGGATGTGCCGGAATTGCTGGCCCGCGTTCAGGCGCTGCAAGTGCAGATATTCCCGCGCGCCCGTGTGGTGGTGAATGAACGCACGGGCACGGTGGTCATCGGTGGCAACGTTCGTCTGCAACCTGTTTCCATCTTGCATGGAGGATTGCAGATCGATGTCGAATCGCACTTCGAGGTTTCCCAACCCAATCCAATGGCGACGGGCACGACGCAGGTCGTGCAGCAGACACAGGTGCAAGCCAATAACCTTCCTGTAAACCGGATCGAGCTGAAAGAAGGGGCAACCGTGGACGATCTGGTGCGAAGCCTGCAATCCATCGGCGCGTCCGCAACCGATGTAATTTCTATTTTGCAGGCCATGAAACAGGCAGGATCGCTGGAAGGTGATCTCGAGGTGATCTAAACATGCAGATTACAAATCCAGCATTGCAGCTGATCCAGCAGGGAACCATGCACGCCACCCCAAGTCCACAACTGGTGAAGGCGGCGAACGCTTTTGAAGCGAATTTCCTGGGAGAACTCTTAAAGCCCCTGCGGGAAGACCCGCTTTTCGGAAATGGCAGCGGTTTGGGTGGGGACAGCCTTGGCAATGGTGACGCGGAGGGAGGAGACATGGGAACCATCCGCAGCCTGGCTTCCGAAGCTCTCGCGCAGGCGATCGCAAAAAGAGGCGGCTTCGGCATCGCCAGGATGGTTCTGGCGCAGCTCAGTCCGGAGGAGAAGGCCGCATCGCAAACCGCAACGACGGCGCTCGGTCCGCAATGCGGGGGGTGCGCTCAGCACGTGACAATTGGGCCTCAGGATGGAGGCGCGTCTGATTTTGGCAGCGTCGAGATGCTCGGACGAGGGAATTCACCTGCGGCTACGGGGCTCAGCAGTACAACAAATGGGGCTGGCCAAATGGCGCGTAGAGCAGCTTCCAGTGAGCGTCGAGGTGATTTGCAGTCGATGAAGCCGATTCGCGTTGTAGGGCCCGGAACAAGATAATCTTTTGCGTTTGAACCGGTTTCTGGGGGACATGGCAGGGCACGGCATTTGGACCTGTGCGTTCCAGAAGAATTTGTTCCGGGTCGTTAAAGTATTCCGATGTTTTGCCGATTTTTTCAAGTGTGGAGGAACATTCAATGAACTTGTCCAGTATTTGGAATACCCTTCCAGACCTTGTCAGTTCGCAACAGACCGGTAAGCCGGGTCCTTCAACTTCGCGCGCAAGCAGTCCGGGGTCGCAGGCAGCGATTCCCAATGGCGGCAAGACGGACCATGCGGACCTGAGCAGCAGTGGTTTGGCCGCGGCACAGTCCGTGTCCTCGGATGTACGCATGGAAAAAGTGCAAAGCGTGCGGGCAGCGATCGACGCCGGAACATATCAGGTCCCCGCGCAAAATGTAGCGGATAAGATGATCCAGAATCTTATCGACTGAAACCGGCGAAGGTTGAATACCTTTGGGTTGGCTGACTTTCGTAAGCCTGCTAAGGGGAGTGAGGGAAAGAACGAATGAGCCGACTGCAGGAAATAATCGAGGAGGCGGTCTCCGCGCTCACAAGGCTGGATGGGCGAGCCCTGGACCGGATACGCTCGGAAATCCAGGAACTGAAAGCCATCCCGCCCACTGCAGAAGACATTGCGGCGATCACGACGTCCCATCGTCTCCTGGGCGCATTGTTGCAGGAGACGGAGCGGAATTTAAGGCTGTTTCAGGTGAACTCGGTCTCTGGGCGGCAGACTTCCGAGGCTGGCTGTTACGCGCTTCCACCCAGATAGTCGACCATCCAGTCTCCACAGTTCGGAGATGGATTCATGAGAATTGGATTGAGGGAAGCCAGTTTTGAAGCAGCACTGCGAAGAGGGCAGGCAAGATGGCAACATTGAATTCCGCATTGCAGATCATGACAGGCGCTCTCACAGCCGATCAGGGAGCGCTGGATGTTACAGCGAACAACGTGGCAAATGCAAACACGCCTGGCTATGCCCGCGAAGTCCCGATGTTCCAGGCCAACGATTCGGTCACCATCAACGGTATTTCGTATGGCCAGGGCGTGCAAATGACAGCGGCTCAATCTCAGCGCAGCCTGGTGCTGGATGCTGCCGTCCAGCAACAAACGCAAACGCAACAGGCTACCAACAGCGAGGCGACGGCACTGACCCAGGTGGAAGACATCTTCAATCAGGTGACAACGTCTACCAGCAGTTCCGGCGTAAATAGTTTAGGCGACAAGGTGTCCAATTTTTTTAATGCGTTAAGCCAGCTTGCTGCCACACCTTCCAGCGTCTCTCTGCGGGAAAGTGTATTGACTGCGGCTGGTCAGATGACCTCGGCGTTCAACAGCGCAGCCTCGCAACTCGACCAACAGACTGTTTCCTTGAACACTCAGGTGCAAGGAGTGGTGGACCAGATTAATCCGCTGCTCACATCGATCGCACAGCTGAACCAACAAATCTCCAGTTCGAGCCCAGGCGCTGACGCCGGCCCGCTGGAAAATCAAAGACAGTACGATTTGCAGCAGCTTTCCCAATACGTTGGCGTCAATGTCGTCAAGAACGAGGACAACAGCGTGACCTTGACGACGAACGGAGGAGCGTTGCTACTTTCGAAAAACCAGGCATTCCAGCTGACTACCAGCACTGTCGGCGGCAATGTGGACGTTTTCACCAGCGCCCCTGGAGGGGCAACCGACATCACTACGGCCCAGGCCAGCGGTGGAGGTCAGCTCGCTGGACTGATCACCGCCCGCGATCAGGACATTCCATCCATTCGGGATCAGATCAATACCCTGGCATCTGGTGTAGCGACCCAGATTAACTCCGGTCAGACCAGCGGAACAGACTTGAACGGAAGCGCAGGCCAACCCCTGTTCGCCATGTCTGCACTCGATCCAGCAGCCAGTCTTTCAGTTGCGCTTACAGATCCGTCGCTGATTGCCGCGTCCGCCACAGGAAATGGTCCCGGCGACAATACGAACCTGGAGAACATGATCAATGTTCAGAATCTGAGCAACGTTAATGGCCAGACCCCCGCCAACTTTTACGCGTCGTTCATTTCGGTCCTTGGAAGCAAGGTGTCGGGACTCAATACGCAAAACCAGGCCCAGCAGGCGTCGCTGACCCAGGTGCAGTCGCAGGTGAACTCGCTTTCCAGCGTTTCTCTGAATGAGGAAGCGGCCAATCTGCAGACCTATGAGCAGGCCTATCAGTCCGCGTCTCAGGTTTTCAGCATCATCGATACGCTCGTCATGAGTGCTTTGAATCTTGGAGTGCAGACCGCGGTCACTTAGTCCAGAGCGCAGGCCCGTCGTCGGCGAGGAGAGCATGAGAATCAATCCGCAATATATTCAAGGCCTGGTCAGGGCGGCCAACCAGAACGCGGCAAATCAGCAGAAATACAGCACGGAGATTGCGACGGGCGTCAGTGTCAATAGCCTGGCGGACAATCCATCCGCTGCTTCGCAGGATTTCCTGTTACGTTCCCAGGAAAGCGCCAATGACAATTTTGTACAAACGGCGAGCGGAGTTTCGGGCGCCCTGCAAGTCACAGATACAGCTTTGGGCAGCGTCGTCACTCAGATTACTCAGGCCATTTCTCTGGCGACGGAAGGCAACAACGGCACGTTGAATGCCGGCGATCTCAGTTCGATTGCGAACCAGCTGACGGGGGTGCGGTCAGAAATACTCTCGCTGGCCAACACCAGTTATCAAGGACAATTTGTATTCTCTGGGAGTCAGACCTCCACCCAGCCTTTTTCGCTGGACACGAGCACTACTCCAACGTCAGTCGTCTACTCCGGCGACACGGTCCAGAACGCGATTCAGAGTCCATCCGGCCAGAGTTTCCCCCTGAACGTACCGGGCAGTCTTGTTTTCGGCTCGGGCAGCACCGGAATCCTCGCAACGCTGAACAACCTGATTGCCAGCTTCTCTTCTGGAAACTCCGATATTGCCGATACCACAGCGTTAAATAGCGATCTACAAGGCATCTCGCAACAGCGGGTGATCATCGACAACTCCATTTCCGGTTTGCAATCCGCCAGCACGTATACGCAAAATCAGACCACACAGCTGCAGTCGGTGCAGGACACACTGATCCAGGCCAATACCACCCAGGTCGCCACGGAGCTCAGTTCTTCGGAAACCCAGGGAACCGCACTGCTGGATACGATTGCGGCGCTGGATCAAGAGCCCACGTTATTCACTGTTCTGAAGTAACCCAGGTTCTTTGCTTCCTCTGTTGTGTTTCCGATCGGCCCCCTAGCCAGCAATTGAGGTTGACACCCTCAACGCAACGGGGTGCGTTGTGGCATCGTTGAAATGGGCCGGGAGAATTTTGAGCGAGATGCTGTCGATAGAAATTCCTGCAACTTTTGCTGGTCCGCCCGAGAGGAAAGGAGCTGGGATTTTTGGCCGGCAGCCAAGCCCTTCAGATTCACGACTTGCTGCAAAGTGGGCAGCACAATGATATCGACACGCCGGTTTCTGCCACGGCCCTCGGCTGTCAGATTGCTGGCGACGGGATGATATTGCGCATAGCCAGCCGCGGACAACCGGCCTGGGATGATGTGATCCTGTTCGATGAACAAGCGAGTCAGCACCGTGGCCCGCGCCGTCGACAACTCCCAATTGGAAGCATATTGGGAATCATGAATTGGGACGTCGTCCGTATGGCCCTCAATGCGTACGTTATAGGGAGCGGCCGCGATGGCCTTTCCGATTTCATTCAACGTTGAGATGGAAGAAGCTTTGGGAATGGCGGAGCCGCTCTCAAAAAAGCCTGCATCTAGCAAGGAGATGAGGAGGCCCCCTCGGCCGATGGTAACTGTGACAGTTCCATTGGCAATTTGAGGGGCCAGGAGTCGCTCCATCCTGCGCTTCATTTTGTTCAGATCTTCCATGACTCCTGGCAACGAGGCGATATCATCTCCAAGGGTGACCATCGGGACGCTCTGGGGAGCGATCATGACGACGCTGCTCAAGCTCGGTTCTTTCGTGACAGCGGGAAAGATACCCATGGTCTGGAAAGCAGTCCGAATGGAGTACGCCACCTGCTGGGTTTTCTTGTGATCCTGCTGCGAGCTTGCAAACATCACGACAAAGAAGGCGAAGAGCAGCGTAACAAAGTCGGCATAAGACACCATCCAGCGTTCGTGATTTACGTGGCTCTGTTTTCTTTTGCGGCTCATGTCTGAACGCCTTCCGGTACTTCCTGCTGCTCTGCCAGAAACGTTTTTAGCTTCAACTCCACCATTCGCGGATTCATTCCCTCCAGAATGGCAATGACGCCCTCGAGCATCAACTCTTTATGGAGGTGCTCCTCACGGAAGCGGATCTTGAGTTTTCCGGCTGAAGGCAGACAAATAATGTTGGCCAATCCGAGGCCATAGATAGTCGCCACAAACGCTACGGCAATGCCTCGGCCCACTTCAGCGATATTGTCCAGATGCTGCATTACCTGAATTAGGCCCAGGATCGCGCCAATAATGCCAATGGTGGGAGAAAATCCGCCAGCCGACTCAAACACCTGCGGAATCCGTTCCTCCGCTTCGCCACGGGTGTCCAAATACAACTGCATGATCTTACGCAACTCGGCTGGATCCGTGCCGTCGACGGCGAGCATGAGGGCCTGCTTCATAAATGGGTCCGGCACCGAGTCAAGATCCTGATCCAGCGAGACTATCCCGCTGCGGCGCGCCTTGTTGGCAAACATCACCAGCTGGCGAACCACGGCTTCCCCGTCCGGCTCCTTACTGAAAAAGACCATCGCCATGTTTTTGACAGCCGACACCACGGTTGCGAGCGGAAACTGCACCATTACCGCGCCAAACGTACCACCGAACACAATCATGGCGGCAGTCGGCTGCAGAATCTGGCCGATCTTGCCGCCTTCCAGCATCATGCCAGTCAGAATGCCGCCGATTGCAAGCAGAATGCCGCCGAAACTACTCTTGTCCATGGTCTTGCTCCGCCTGGCTGAAAGAAAGTTGAACGGACTTTAGTCCGTTTCGCGCCCCCGCCGTCGCCAACTTTCGTCCTGATCGATATGAGTACTCGCCTGAGGAAGAGCCGTGGCCCGTGCTGCGGACGCCGCCATAGCAGCGATGGACTGGCTGGCGTCGACTGCAACCGTTCCGCCGGGAAAGGCATGTTGCAAGAGCCGAGAGCGAAACGCAATGACGCGTTCAATCAACTCTTGCGTGGATTCGGAGACGACGATCTTATCGCCCGTCACCAATGTGATGACAGTATCTGGACTAGCTTCGGCATAGCGAATCAGGTCGCTGTTGACCACCATGTGTTCCCCGTTGAGTCGCGTCAATTCGATCATGGCCCCTGCTTCCCCCCAGAATTCCCCCTCACTAGGTCTATCGGCACACTTCGAAAAAAAGTGATCGACGAGAGGCAGACTCAAGCAATTCTTCGTCGCGGTTGCCAGGAACAAACAATCTTCGATATTTTCCGCAAGAAAATATAAAGTGCGTGCACGCGGAGTCGATGAAAGGGATGAGCACGAGGTTCCTGACCATGGAAGCCCTCGAAGCTGTCTCAATTGAATTAGAGTTGAGCCGGCAGACAGGGCAGCGGCGGGAGGCTCGCAAGTAAAACCACAGGAACAGGAGCCAATCGTATGTCTTTAGGTGTCTTAAATAATATCTCAGCAATCTATGCGGAAAATAACCTGAACCAGACTAGCGCCAGTCTGCAGAACACTCTGACGCAGCTTTCGTCTGGCTCGCGCATCAACTCTGGCGCCGACGACGCTGCCGGCCTTTCGCTGGCCGATGGTCTGGGTGCCAACGCAGCGGCCCTCACCCAGTCGGCGACCAATGCCAGCAGCGGAGTGGGTCTATTGCAGGTGGCGGATGGCGCTCTTTCCCAGGTGAATAACCTGCTCAACCGCGCGGTTACGCTCGCCACCGAAGCATCCAACGGTACGCTCAACAGCTCGCAGGATGCTGCTGCCAACCAGGAGTATCAGTCGATCCTGGCCGAGATCAACAACATCGGCAGCACGTCCAGCTATAACGGCAATTCTGTATTTGGCTCGACCACAGCGATCTTCACGGGAGATGCTTCCGCGATCGGGTCCAGCGTCGATACTCTGAGCATCAAGGGGCTGGCCTCCACCAGCGTGGGCGATGTCGGGGGAACCATTTCGGCGGCGACCACGGCCAATGTCTACACCGGCTCGGCAATTTCATCCACAACCGGAACGTCTGCTTCTTCGACGCTGACTTTCCAGACCGCGCCGACATACGGATCTTTGTCGGGAACAGGCGGCGGAGCGGCGGGTTGGACATTTACTGCCTCTTCGGCATCCAATACCTTTACAGTGGCGGCGGCGGCGTATGGTACCGCCAGCGCTGCCATTAACACGCCCTCGACATTGGCGGAAATTGCCGCCTCTGTCAACGCTTCTGGGGGTGCATTCACGGCCACGCTGAATTCTGCTGGAACCAGTTTGAATATAAAAGCTGGCACAGGTACGTTGGCAGCTACAGCACCCGCGCTGACCGCTGCTACCGTGGGGTCAGCCGTAACCATCGCCAGTGGATCGACGGTTGCCCAAATTGCCACGGCGATTAACAGCGCCAATGTCTCCGGAATTTCCGCTTCGGTGCAGACGGCCGGTGGATTTTCCAGCCTGGTGATCAACGACACCGGGGGGGCGTTGCAGAACTTTAGCGGTGCGGGCGCCGATAACGGATTGAGTGCTTTAACGGCCCCAATCACCTTCAGTGCCAGCGGCGGCGCTGCCACCAACGGCATTTCGTATGCGGAGGGGGCGGGGATCGATCTGAGCAAAACCGACCTGAGCAATTCCACCGATGCACAAACGGCGCTGACGAACATCAACTCCGCCATCACCGATGTGGCCGCGCAACGCGGTTACCTTGGCTCGCAGATCAACACGCTGAATTCTGCCGCCAACGTCGAAAGTACGGAAGAAACCAACGTGGTTTCGGCGCAGAACAACATCACCGCCACCGACTACGGCCAGGCCACTTCCGACCTGTCCAAGTACCAGATCCTGAGCCAGACCGGCATCAGCGCCCTGGCGCAGGCCCAGACCGTGCAGCAGGAGGTTCTGAAACTGTTGCAATAGTCCCTCCACGGCGGAGGAGGCAGTTTCCCCACTGCCTCCTCCGCCGTGTTTCTCTGTGAATTCTTAAGAACCGGGGATTGCAAGTGGTCTGTTGTTTGCACTATCGAAATTAGATGTTTTCGTAGAATCCCTAGCGGACGAAGACTGCAGACAAAGATAGCAAGCAAAAATTGCAAGTGAGGTTGCGATGGGAGCTATAGGACTTTCCTTCGGATCGCCGACCAGCGGACAGGGTTTCAACGTAACTTCGACCGTCGCCGCGCTGGTTACGAATATGCAGGCGGTGGAGACACCGTGGAAAAACCAGCTCACTTCGCTGCAGGCCCAGGACACAGCCTATACCGCAATTGGCACCGACCTTTCCGCGTTGACTACGGATCTGAGCTCGCTGACGGACTTTCAGGGTGTCCTGGCGCAGAAGCAGGGATCGAGCTCCGACACGAATATCCTCCAGTTGACCTCGGCCAGCAATACTGCTGTCGCCGGCAGCCATACCATTACGGTCAGCAACCTGGCCAGCACGGCTTCCTATGGCTCGAATACCATTACCAATGCGTCCGATTTGCTCTCCGGCAGCCTGACCTTTACCGTCGGCAGCACGCCGACGACAATTACAGCAATCTCCGGCGGAGAAACGCTGGCGCAATTGGCAACGCAGATCAATTCCACCTCCGGTCTGGGCCTGACGGCGAGCGTGATTAACGATCCTAGCGGGTCGCTGCTGTCGGTCGTGAGCAACACCAGCGGCTCAGCGGGGAACTTCTCCATAAGCTCCGCCCTGACCGACACCAGCAATGCAAATGCCCCGGTGACGTTTACCCAGGGCCAGACGGGCGTGGATGCCAGCCTGACGGTGGACGGAGTCAGCCTGACCAGCGCCTCGAACACGGTCACGAACGCCATTCCCGGGGTGACGTTCCAAATCCTCTCCGCTCCCACGCCGCCTGCGGCCCCCACGCCAGTGCAGGTGGAGATCACCAACAACAACACCGCCGTCGAATCTGCCGTGCAGTCGTTCGTGACCGACTACAACAAGACGATCGCAGCCATCAACACGCAGGAGGGAAAAGACTCCTCCGGCAATCCGGAGCCGCTGTACGGCAGTCCGAACCTCGCCCTGATCCAGAGCCAGTTGCAATCGGCGCTGACCTTTGTCACCGGCGGCGGGATCACGGCCACGGCCGGAACGGGAAGCCCGGCGAGCTGGGTATTGACTGCCCCTTCGGCCAGCTTCACGTATACTGCGGCTGCCGGGGCCTTTGGCACGGGAAGCGGCGGGACAGGAAGCAGCGCGGCCATCACGACACCTTCGACGCTGACACAAATTGCCGCCGACCTGAATGTTGCCGGGACCGGCTACTCGGCCACGCTGGATTCCACGAACACCATCCTGACGGTGACCGCTGCGGCCTCTTCTCCGGCCACGCTGGCGGCGACGGCTCCCACGCTTACATCCAGCGGCAGCGGCAGTGTGAGCTCGATCACGCAATTGGGAATCAACGTGAATAACGATGGCACGCTGACGTTCAACTCCAGCGCGCTGGATAGTTTGTTGAACAGCAATTATCAGGATGTGGTGAATTTTCTGCAGCCGGGGAATGGGTTTACGTCCTTTGGGGACAACTTTACCGCCGCGCTGAACAACCTGGGCAATGCCGGGCCGAATGGTGCTGTGTACCTTGCTCTGCAGTCAAACCAGGCAACGGAAACGTCCCTCAACACAGACATCACCAACGAGAACGCGACCATCGCCACCAAGCAACAGCAGTTGACGACAGAGTTGAACCAAGCCAACTACACGCTGACAGAGATTCCGCAGCAGTTGCAATATGTCAATGAGCTGTATAGCTCGTTGAGCGGCTATAACACCACACCCGGCGGTTGACGTTTCCTGCGAAACGCAGAGGATAGACCGGTTCTCCTGAAGGTGTATATCGGGGAGAGAATCGATACGCGACCTTTCCTGAAAGAAAGGCTGCACTGAATCAATCTTGGCAATCTATAGCATCAGGAGAACAGGTCTAAATCATGGATTATCAGCAGCAGACACTCGCAGTGATGAACCCCGTCGAACTGGTCGTCGCCCTTTACGACGGCATGGTCGGTTTTCTGTATCGCGCGATTGCCGATGTGGAAGCGGGCGATGTCGCCGGACGCCGTGAATTCATTCGCTACGTGCTCGAGATCCTGACCTACCTGCAGGCCCGTCTTCGCGTCGATATCGGCGGAGAGCCGGCGGCCGCGCTCAGCGAATTTTATGCAGCCATGTACGCCCAGTGCGTGCGCGCTTCCAGGGATGCCTCGATACCTCTACTGGAACGGTCCATTCGGGACATCATGAATGTCCGAGATGCATGGCAGAAGGTCGCGGAGAGCGAAAGCTCCACAACGGAACAGGCGAGAGGCCGGCAGATGCAGCAGCACCTGCTGGAGAGCCGGCGGGCCTCCGCAGGCATGACCCAGCCGCCGGATATGCTGACGGCCCCGGCTGCGAACCGCTGGTCGGCCTGAATATTCCTTCAAGTTTGCAGCAGTTCGGGTTCGAGACTGGCGATGGTTGAGCGGATTTCGTTCACGGTCTTGCCGGTGGCCTTCCATGCCGCTCATTGAAGACGTTCATGCAGGTCGAAAAGGTCATATTTCACTTAGTAGAAAGCCACCAGCCAGGACCGGCGCACCAGCAACTGTCATCCGCCGCGTCATTTCGATGCAGCGACTTTACCTCGCTCCATTTGCCGTTACGGAATGCTTTCGTAAGCCTTTCTTCCATTGCCTGGTCACGCGCACCGATACAGGGAACAAATTGTGCCTGCAAAAGAAAACGAGCTGTGAAGAGTCCGCCTTCCAGTTTCGTGACCAGCAGCGTGGCCCCGCCACCCGCAGCAGTCAGGGGGAAGAGCAGCCGTCCGTTCACACGTAAAGCGTCAAGCCAGACCGCCAATGGCTCCGTGGCTCCGGCATTCACATACAGCACATCGCATGCGGGAAGCGGCCCTTCCGCGCCGGAGCGGGAATGGACCGAGACATTGGGAAACTCCGCGAGGTTGTGCATTGCACGTTGCGCAAGCTCCGGTTCAATCTCATATGCGTCCACCGCCCCGGCCTCTCCCACCAGCTTAGCCAATAGAGTTGTGTAGTAGCCGGTGCCCGCGCCAATGTGGATGACGCGTTCGCCCTTCTTTGGAGCCAGTGCGGCGAGGCAGAAGGCGTGCAATGTCGGCTGGCCATTGTTGAAGGGCCCCTGGCTGCCGAGGGAGATCACCACATCCTGGTACAAAAATGCGGGATCGTCGGAAGGCGCATCGACATAGCCTGAGCGGGTAAAAATCTTCCAGGGAGGGTCTCCGACGAACCGCTCCCGTGGCGTCGACGCTAAGGCTGCCTCGAGTTCACTTCCCGGAGGGATGCCAGCGTTGGCCGTTATCATATCGGCGTAAAACAACCTGTGAGCTTGTATGCGGTCCATGTCCATCCTCTAAAATGCCGTGGCAGCCCTGACGTTCAATCCATCGCCGGGCTTATCGGTTTTCCACCAGGCGACGCCGTATCTCCGGCGAGGCAGATTGTTGCGCACGGAGGTCGCTGAAGAAGCGAACCTGGTTCGGGCCTTGTTGCTTCGCAAGACTAAGTGCGCGCTCCGCTTCCCGCAGAACTACCAGCGGCGAGCGGCCCAGGCTCCCGGCAACTCCGATGCTTGCAGTCAAAAAAAACTCATTGCCTTCCACAGTAAATGGCCTTTTCGCGATGGCCAAGCGAATACGTTCAGCCTTCGCCTCTGCATCGGCGCTCGTGCATCCCGGGACGGCAATGATAAACTCATCATCTGCGTAGCGGCCTACCATGTCGTAGCTGCGCAACTGACGCCGCAAGCGATTGACGAGCGACTTCAGAAGTTTGTCCGCATTGTTAGAGCTGTATTTCAGGTTTAATCCACTGAATCCATCGATGTCGAGCAGGATAATGCTCAGGGGGGATTGCAGACGCTGCACGCGGTCCGTCTCTTTAAAGATTAAATCCAGAACTGCTTCGCGTCGCCACACACCTGTCAGGGGATCATGAGTGGAATGGAATTCCATTGCCATCGCGGAGTCACTCAGTTCCCGATACAGACTCTGTACACGTTCCCCAGTGCGAATGCGCATGCGAAGATCCTGCAGGTCGAAGGGCTTAACGAGAAACTCATCGATGCCGGCGTCCGTCGCCATGACAACTTCCTCGGCGCTTGGACTGTCACTCATCAACATCAGCCAAAGTTGCCGCCTGCGCGAGCGACGCCGAATCTCCAGTCCAATCTCCAGTCCGGTTATCGGAGTGAGCGAAGAACTCATAAGCGCCATTTCAGGGGTATCCGATTCTTGCAGACGCTGCAGGGTTGCCAGGCTGCTCTCACATACTTCGATGGAGTAGTGCAGTTGATGTAGATAATCCCGAATCTGGGCGATGTGCTCTGGGTTGTTTTCTGCCAGCAAGATGCGACGTTCATGCATAATTCATTCCCTTCAATCCTCACGATGAAATATCGGCGCCGCAGGACAGAAGATGAGACGAAGATTCACGAACTTCCAGTGAAGATTTGCCAGGGAGCGGGATTCCATTGCAATTGGCAACGGAATCCCAAGAAATTCTACATATCGCCGCGCCGGGTGCTCACTGGAAGCGCGTCAGAAACGCCGGCCGTCGACCTACTTGCGTTCCGTGCCCAGCGCCTTCTGCACCTTGCTGTGCTTAACGCTATAGGTAAAGTAGATAAGCAGCCCGACAACCAGCCATGCAATGACCACTTCTTTCGTTAGGGCGGGAAGCGTCCAGATCAAGTAGAGCGCGGTCACGATGCCACAAATCGGTACCAGTGGGACCCAGGGTGTTTTGAAGGGCCGCGCCAGATTGGGCATTCTTCGCCTCAGAATCCATACTCCGGCGCAGACAATCGTGAAAGCCAGCAATGTACCCATATTCACCAGTTCCGCCAGCCTGTCGATAGGCAGCAGGGCGGGCAGAAACGCCACGATCACACCCACCACAAGGTTCGAAAGATAGGGTGTGCGAAAGCGAGGATGAATTTTTCCGGCCCACTTCCACAGCAATCCATCGCGCGACATGGAAAAGAAGATCCTGCTCTGTGCCAGCAGCATAACCAACATAACTGTAGCCAACCCAAAAACTGCGCCCACCTTGACCAGCAGGCTGCCCCAGGCGATGCCTGTCACATCGATGGCAACCGCCATGGGATCGGCCACGTTCAGTGTTTTATAGCTGACCATTCCTGTCATCACTGCGGAGACAAGAATATAGAGGATGGTGCAAACCACCAACGTCCCAAGGATTCCGATCGGCATATCGCGCTGCGGATTTTTTGCCTCCTGCGCCGCAGTCGAAACTGCGTCGAAACCGATATAGGCGAAGAAAATCGAAGCAGCGCCAGCGGTGATACCTCCCAGTCCAAAGCGTCCAGGCCCCTCCGATGGCGGAATATAGGGGTGCCAGTTGATCTTGGCCAGGGCTGGATGATGCACCAGGAATGCGATCCCAATGACGAGGAAGACGCCGACTGCGGACAACTTGATCAGAACCATGGCAGTGTTGAGATTGGCCGACTCCTCGATGCCCACCACCAGGATGAAGGTGACAGCCAGAATGGCCACGAAGGCAACCAGATTGAATACTCCGGTGACGTGCCGCATTCCAGCCGTGTTGATGCCCATGGGCAAAGAACTTAGCGGCAGCCAGTGGGCCTGGTAAAAATACAGCACATCCCCGCGGGTAGTGGTGAGTTGCGGTGGGACATAGATATGGAAGTCCTGCAGCAGGCTGACCAGATACCCGCTCCAACCGGAGGCGACGGTCGCAGCGCCAAACGCGTATTCGAGTACCAGGTCCCAGCCGATCATCCACGCAACGAATTCGCCCAATGTCGCATAACCATAGGTATAGGCGGAGCCGGCGATTGGAATCAACGCTGCGAATTCCGCGTAGCAAAGACCGGCGAATGCGCAGGTAATGCCAGCCACGATGAAGCTGAGCGTGACGGCCGGCCCGGCGTGAATCGCAGCCGCTTGTCCTGTCAGTACGAAGATGCCGGCGCCGATGACCGCACCAATGCCAAGGGTGATCAGATTGACTGGTCCTAGCGCTCGCTTGAGCTCGTGTTGGCCTTCCGTGTGCGCCTCCGAAAGCAGCGCGGACATGGGCTTGATGGCCCCAAGTTTTGCCATGGACAGGGATTCTCCAGTGCCGTGTGCGTGAACCTGACTACAGACGGGCGAGCTTCGCAGTAACGCTTATGTAGCTCGATAGTATCGTAAGCAGTGATTTCCTAATAGTGATAGACGTTAGCGCAGCAGGGAGAGGAATTCTTCGGCGATCCGGCGGCTCGCGGCCTGAGCTATGTTCGGATCGCTGCTGGCCTGCATCAGGTCGGAAATCACAGCGACCGAGTCCGCTCCAGCATCGAGCACGCTCCGGCAATTCCTGCGCGTAATGCCGCCAATGGCTACCAGGGGCTTACTGGTCAGGGAACGCACTGCCGTCAGGCTTGCGAGACCCACCGTAGGATCGGGATTGAGTTTCGTAGTGGTTGGAAAGATCGGTCCATAGGCGATGTAGTCGCAGCCTGTCTGGTCGGCTTCAATTACCTGGTCGGCCGAATTTGTCGACACGCCAACCCATCGGCCGCTCCCTACGATGCTGCGCGCATCTTCTGCGGACACATCGCCCTGACCAACATGCACACCATCAAAGCCGGCGAGCAGAGCAAGATCGGGACGATCATTGAATAGGAGCCTAAGATCTTCGCCCGGCGGAAATATCTCGCGTAGCAGAGAAGCGTCACGCAACATCTCTCTCGCGCTGCCTTGCTTGTTGCGATATTGCACCAGCTTCACTCCGGCCGCCCGAAGGTCGGCAGCAATGGAAGCGATAGCAAGCGAGCGAGCGGACAGCAGATCGACGTCCAGGATGGCGTACAGACGAGCGAGCATATCGATTATTGGACAACTTCCCTGCGCAGCTTTTCACGCTCGAAAAAACGCTCCATAAATTTTGTATCGAACGCGCCGACTCGAAAATCTTCATCTGCGAAGATTCGCTGATGCAACTGGATCGTGGTATGGATGCCCTCCACTACGAACATGCTCAGGGCCCGTTCCATTCGCGCAATCGCTTCGGTACGGTCCTCTCCATGCACGATCAGCTTGGCGATGAGTGAATCATAGTAGGGTGGCACGACTCCTTCTGCATATTGGGCGGTGTCGACGCGGACGCCATTGCCGCCAGGCAGATTATATGCGGTGATTTTGCCTGCCGAGGGAGTGAACTTTTCCGGGTGTTCCGCATTGATGCGGCACTCGATGGCGTGACCCCGTATCTCCACGGGTTTCGTGATGATCTCGCTCAATTTTTCTCCGGCGGCGATGCGAAACTGCGCCTTCACCAGATCCACGCCCGTTACCATCTCGGTTACAGGATGCTCCACCTGGATTCGGGTATTCATCTCAATGAAATACAGTTTGCCGTCTTCATCCATCAGAAATTCCACGGTGCCGGCGTTCACGTAACCGATGGTCTCCAGGCATTTCTTCAGCGTTCCGCCGATCTCCTCGCGCATCCTGGGGGTTACCTGCAGAGAAGGCGCTTCCTCGATCAACTTCTGATGCCGCCGCTGAATGGAGCATTCCCGTTCGCCCAGCGACATCACATTGCCGTACTCGTCGGCCAGGATCTGGAATTCAATATGGCGCGGTCTCTCGATAAATTTTTCCATGTACAGGTCGCCATTTCCGAAGGCATTTTGCGCCTCCGTGCGCGCCGCGCGGAAGAAATTCGGCAGCTCGTCCGCGTTGCGAACAACCCGCATCCCGCGTCCGCCGCCGCCAGCGGAGGCCTTGAGGATAACCGGATAGCCGATCTGCCGCGCCCAATCGAGCGCCTCGTCTTCACTCTGAATGACACCTTCGGAACCGGGAAGGATTGGGACCTTGGCTTTTTTCATCGACATGCGAGCTTTTTCTTTTTCGCCCATCAGCCGCGTCACTTCTGGCGGGGGGCCGATGAATTTGATATTGGAAGCGCGGCACACCTCGGCGAAGTTCGCATTTTCACTCAACAAGCCATAGCCGGGATGGATAGCGTCGACGTCGGCAATCTCCGCCGCGCTGATGACGGCCGGAACATTCAGATAACTGTCGGCGGAACGTGGCGGCCCGATACAGATCGCTTCGTC
>JAJYSV010000126.1 GCA_021793405.1 Acidobacteriota bacterium | reverse complement strand
CATATTCTGCCAGCAGGCCACGAATCTGATTCGCCTGTGCGGTGCGTTGCTGCACGAAGCCCTGCCGGGCTCGATGAACGGACAACGCCGCCTGCTGATCTACCGTCTTGACGGGCACAAAGCGCATGGTAGGACGGCTCACCGCTTCGCAGATCGCCTCCGCATCCGCAATCACCCAAAAGCGGCCATAGAGAAACGGCCTGAGACATTAGCTCCGACGGGGGAAATTAGCCTCTGTTGGCATGGGTAATGTCTTGGAAAAAGCGAAGCAGGAACAGGTGATCGCGCTGGGGCGTCTTGGTTGGTCCCTGCGTCGGATCGAGGCAGCGACGGGAGTCCGTCGCGAGACGGCTGGCGGTTACTTGAGGTCTGCCGGGATAGCACTGCGCAGGCCGGGAGGCTGGGGGCGCAAGGCTCCGGCAAAGGCGGCCACTTCGGTGACCACCGGCTCAGCCCGTTCAAATCCGGCCATAGAGGTGATCACCGGCTTCTCCGGTTCCAGAGCAGCCGCTGATGCAAAACCGGCCAACGAAGTGATTACCGGCTTTTTGCCGGAAGTAACGTTGCCGGAGCAAGGTGGCAAGCGCCCGTCCGGAGCCAGTGAACCGTATCGGGAGATGATCGAGCTGGAACTGTCGCGGGGCCGCAACGCGATGGGTATCTGGCAGGATCTGGTCGATAAGCACGGGTTTACGAGCAGCTATCAGAGTGTTCAGCGATTCGTACTCAAGCTGCGCGGAGCGGTATGGGCTGAAGCTCGTGTAATCATCGAGACGAAACTCGGTGAAGAGGCCCAGGTTGATTACGGCACGGGGCCGATGGTGCGCGATCCGGACACCGGCAAGTACCGTCGCACGCGGCTGTTTGTAATGACACTGGGCTGCAGTCGGAAAGCGGTTCGGCTGCTTGTGTTCCGATCCAGTGCGCGGGTGTGGGCCGAACTTCACGAGAAGGCATTTCGTCGGCTTGGCGGTTCGCCGCGGGTCGTAGTCCTGGATAACCTTCGCGAGGGCGTGTTGTCTCCGGACTTCTACGATCCGGGCCTGAATCCCTTGTATCGCGACGTTCTGGCGCACTACGGCGTGACGGCGCTGCCGTGCAAAGTGCGGGATCCAGATCGAAAAGGAAAAGTGGAATCGGGCGTAGCCCATGCGCAAAAGACGCCGTTGAAGGGCAAGAAGTTCGAGAGCCTGGAAGAGGCGCAGGCGTACCTGGATCACTGGGAAGAGCACTGGGCCGACAAGCGCATCCATGGCCGCACCAAGCGGCAGGTAGCGGCGATGTTAGCCGAAGAGAAGCCTCATCTTCAGACGCTGCCGCTGGAGTCGTTCCGCTACTACCAATATGGCGAGCGCACGGTGCACCTGGATGGCTGCGTGGAGGTTGAAGCTGCTTACTATGGAGCGCCGCCGGGCTGGATCGGGCGGAAGGTCAACGTGCAGTGGGACGCGATATTCGTGCGTCTGCTTGATCCCAAAACTGGCGAGCATCTGAGCGGCAAGCGTGGCGGGCATCGTATCCGCGATGCAGATCGCCCGCGCCGCACGCCGCCGCAGTTGCTTCAACTGCTGGCACGTGCGCACAAGGCAGGACCCAGCATCGGCGCTGTCTGCGATGCCATACATGCTCGCCAGGGCGAACTCGGAATGCGGCGCATCCAAGGCGTTCTCCAACTGGCGAAGCAATATGGCAGCGCGGCTTCGGACGATGCCTGTGCGGCGCGGCGCTGGAGTTGCGCGTCCCCGAGTATCGCTTCGTGCGCCGTTATCTGGAGCGCAGCCCGCAGGCTCCTCTCAGTCTGCGGCAGGTCGATCCACTCATCCGCGAACTGACACAGTATCGCGACCTGATCCAACAACGCATCAACTTCGAGGAATCCCAATCATGAACCTGATAGAACTCAATCGTTCCCTGGTGCAACTGCGCCTGAGCGGCATGGCCGCAGTAATGGAAACGCGCCTTCTGCAAGCGCAAACGGAGAACATGGCGCCCATCGACTTCATCTCCACGCTGGTCTCTGATGAGTTGGCCTGCCGTAGCAAGCGGCTCCTGGAGAGACGCCACAAACAGGCGCAGTTCCGCGACGCCGACAAGCGCCTGGACAACTTCGACTTCCAGTTCAACGCTCGGATGAATCGCAACCTAGTCTTCGAACTGGCCACAGCCAACTGGGTCGGAAAGCACGAAGATGCCCTGTTTCTTGGTCCGCCTGGAAGCGGGAAAAGTCACTGCGCACAAGCCATCGGACACGCCGTCATCCAGCAGGGCTACCGTGTGGTGTATCGCGAAGCCCACACACTGCTGGAAGAACTGGCCGACGCCACGCTCGATGGCAAGCGCAAGGAGTTTATGGACCTGCTGACCACCGTGCCGCTGCTGATCATCGACGACCTGGGAATGCGCAAGCTACCGCTGACCGCTGCCGAGGAACTGTTGGAGATCATCATGCGCCGCTACGAACGAGCGAGCACACTGCTGACGTCCAACAGACCGGTAGAAGACTGGGGGAAACTGCTGGGCGACAGTGCCGCTGTCACCGCAATGCTGGATCGACTGCTGCATCACGGTCACGTTCTCAAGTGCGGCCCGCGCAGTTGGCGCACCAAAACCGGCAGCCATGGAGAAGGCCAATGACAAATGCAAGAGCAAAAGTAAAAACAAAAGCGATAAGGATGCCGGGCAAAGAACCCCCGGCGGCGGCGCGACTCGTGATCCAGAGGCCTCCCACGACGAAGCCCCACCTTAGGAATACTGGCAGAAACACGAAACCCTCTGCTGGCCAGCCCATCGGGCAAACTGCAGAGGGTCTCGATCACCGATTCCTTCGGAGCCAGCCCCGTGTCATCGGCCCTGGATCACTCCGCAAGGCGCGACCCCGGCAGAGCAACTCCCACCATAACACGAACCAGAACCGTTGAACATCAGGCCCAGCTGCCACATCGGAAACCGCAGCTTGCAAATGCACCCTGCGGAACGGTAAAACAATCACGTCTCAGGCCAATCCCGTTGGCCGGTTTTAAGGTGATAACCGAGGTTCGCATCCGCCGCATCATTCTTGTTTGTCTTTACATAGGGCTTCACAAACTGAGGAGCCATCAACTTTACCGTGTAGCCGATTTTCATCAGTCGCCGCGCCCAATGGTGAGCACTTCCACAAGCCTCCATTCCGACCAGGCATGGAGGCCGCTGGGCGAAGAACTCCATCACCTGACTTCGCCGTAGCTGCTTGCGCAGCACGACTTTTCCATCCTCATCCACTCCATGCACTTGAAAGACATTCTTTGCTACATCAATGCCAACCGTCTTACCCTTCATCTGGGACGCCTTCGTCATTATGTAGTGGCCGGGCATTCCAACTTGCTCCTTCAGGCTCCTTTGAAAATGTTCATCAGACTCATCTTGTATTGGACAAGAGTTGAATATTGACACCAAGCTGGTCGCTGATTACTGCGAACAAGGGATCAGGCGATAGTAGCGGCCAAACCAGTAGGGAAGAAGAAAGAAGGAACCATCGTCTTCGCTCCGACCGCCGTCGCCACTATCCAATTGGAACGGGTTGCCGTTCCACTTCATTACGTATCGCTCATCCGGCGGGATGGCAGTTTTGGATTGGGCTTCTCCGAATCGTCCGGGAGGACGCGCGATCACAAGGTCATCGCGTTGGGAGTTCTGGACTGTCCAGGAAATCGTGCTCAGCGGAATTCTTTCCAATGCCTCCATGGACTCCGCGCAATCGTAGGACTTTGTTCCCGTACCCTCGGCATAAATGAAATTCCACAGCGGATTATTTTCGCTGCGGACACGATGCCACAGACTCGTCAGCGCCACCTGATATTGCTGGCGTAGTTGGGGATTGTTCTCCATATTCAAGAGAGGATAGAAAGAGAGGAAGGCCAATTCCTCATCCGAATGGTTGATTTCCCATGGGTCCGTGTCATCCCCAATCTGCATCACGTTCTGCACATAGCCCAACTCGCTTCCAATCCGGCGATAGCCGTCTAGGAATTTATTGTCTCCCGTGATCGCATACGCTACGCGCAGGTGGGAAAGTAACTCGAGGGAATCGAGTGCTCTTTCTCTCGGCACCAAAGTCTTCAAATAGTCGGGATTGTATCTTCCCCAGGTTGTGACGCGTCCCCCATAGCCGATCAGTTGCCAATGGTGTTCGATCAATCCGCTCGCAATGCTGGAGACAGCCGACCGGATCGCCGCGCGGTCTCCATTATCCGGCAGTAAATTGTAAGCCACCCAATAGGCAAAGAAATGGCCGACTAATTCGTCAGAGCTCGTGTCGCCCTTCCACTTCCATTGGCCATCCGGGGTCCAGTGCCACTCCCCACCTGGGAGAAAGTCGCCTCGATGGATCAGGGAGCGCGCCGGGAACCCAGGAATCCCAGTGATCGAGACGAGGCGAAGCAGAGCCGTCAGCGATGTCCGCGCGTTCTGCAGCGCCTCTGGCGAGTGTGTCGTCTTATAGCGGAAAGATTCCGCGGCCACAAAGATCGAAGTCCACAATCCGTCGTTATCATCCGATATCATCCGGAACGAAGCTGGATCGCCAGCACGAAGCAATAGGCATCCGGACACGTAGCCATAGCGGTCATGGCGCTTCCGTATGCGTGTCAAAAACATCTCGCTCTTCCGCTTCAGAGTAAAGGGCGACAATTCAATTCGTGAAATTCCCGTCAGAGTACGAATCCACGCTCCGTCTCTTACAGCGACGATTTGGAGCACTTGGTTGTCACTCAAATAGCGCTGTCCCCAAAAGTAAAACCACCGTTGGCTGGGTGCTGCGTTCGGCATGAAGAGGATCGCCCCTTGGCTGCTGGCCAGCCAAAGCCTCCCGTTCGGGCCTCCAGCAATCCCGTTCACAGACAGGATCGGCAAACCATCCTTTCCTGTCAGTACCTTTTCTTTGCCTTCTGCCGGATTGATCTCCACCAACCCGTGTGGTGTAGCTTGCCAGACTGCGCCTTCAGTATCTTTGTAAGTCCGCGAAACTGGGCGATTCAAGAACGCAAGAATTGCGCGCGGAATCGTCGGGTCGTTCAGCGAATACTTGCGGCAAGTAATTTGCACGTAGGCGCTTTCGTTTCCGTGTCCCTGCCGCGATGACTGAACGACGCAAAATGCAGGAAGACTGACAGCGAGAATGAGTAACATTGCACATCTACGCACAATTCTCTCCTAGGTCTCTGACCGGGTGGTTCTGTAATCGGTATAAGGGGGAGAATCGCCTCTCCTCCTCTGCCACACCACCGTACATGCGGGGTCGCTAACGCGGCCCCGGTTGGGTTGAGCCACCTTGACGATGGCAGGTCATTTCCAGAGGCTCATCTGATCCAAGCGCTCATCGTCCTTCTCTTGGTTGCGAATATATTCGCGAATCGTAGCTTCATCCCGGCCTACCGTCGATACGAAGTATCCTCGCGCCCAGAAACTCTGCCCAGCATAATTCCGCCTCCGCTCTCCGTACACACGCGCTAGGTGAATCGCGCTTTTGCCCTTGATAAATCCCCCCACCGACGATGCCGCATATTCGGTGGTATCGAAATCATCATGTGGACGTGGTCTGCAAAAAGATGGCCTTCTTCAATCCAGCACTTTTTTGCTCGACCAACTTGCGGAACACCTCACCCAAATGCTTGCGCAGATTCCCGCACAACACCTTCCTGAGACATTCCTGAGACATTTTGGAATAAAAACTACGTGTGATACTTGCACTCCCACTTCGAGTGGCTTAATACTACAGTTGCACTTAATGGATTTTCCCTGATTCCCATTGCGCCCCGCTCGCGCGCTGCTCTCTAAAAATCAATGGTTTACAGCCAAGCTACCCAGACGATTCGCTATCTGCAACTGTAGTATTAACAGCCTGTGGTTAAAGTACCTCTCTGAAAAAATCGAATAGTTAAGCAGCTTCGATTCAAAGTGTTAGAAAAGCAGTTTCGCGGATTTTAGTCTTTAACCACGGGCTGTTAGCGAGACCAAGCCGGAAAAGCCTCCATCGCATCAATGTAATTGTGAATCTTATCTGTGTGCGCGTCTTCCTGCCAGCCACCGCCGACAGTCTGCACGATTATTGCGCGCGGGGAACCATCGTCG
>JAJYSV010000125.1 GCA_021793405.1 Acidobacteriota bacterium | reverse complement strand
CGCGAACTCGACCCTGTTATCCAGCGCTCCACGATCGTGGAGCGCTGGCTAACAGAACCAAAAACATGCCCAAGAATGTAAAGGATGTCCGGAGACGTTTTGTAAACCATCTCCCGGAACTTGACACGCCTTTGCGAAGGGTGGGCACCCAATCCTTTACCAGAGAAACTGTCAGTAAATCGCCTTCTCCCCCGCCGGTCGTGTCTTCCATCTCCGATGCACCCACAGCCATTGCTCCGGATACCGCCGAATTACATTCTCCAGCGCCGTGGTGAACAGTTGCGTATTGGCAACGGCATCGGCCTCGCTGTCGCCCGTATCGATCAGTTGCAACTCCGGCAGAAAATGCAGAACATATCGTTTTTCCGCCGCCTCCCAGACCAGAAAGCCCGGCAGCACCGCCGCACCGGTGCGCAGTGCGACCCGCGCCACGCCAGATGCGGTACACGCTGTGCGCCCAAAGAAATCCACGAACACGCCCTGCGGCGGCGTCATGTTCGTGTCCATCAGGACCCCGACCGTGTCTCCGGCGCGCATGGCCGCGATCAGGCCCCGCGCAAAGTCATCTTTGGGCAACACGCGATTTCCGTGCTGCGTCCGAATGTCATTGACCAGCCGATTGATCCATGGGTTGTCGAGCCGGCGAATGATCATGCTCATGGGATGGCCCGCCAGCGAGTGGTAGAAGCTCGACAGCTCCCACGCGCCCAGATGTCCGGTCAGTACCAGAACGCCTTGGCCGCGCCGCTGCGCCGCCAGATAATTCTCCAGCCCTTCATAGCGAATCAATTGGTTCGCACGCTCCAGCGTGTAGCTGGACATGTGGCAGAACTCCGCCAGTTGCCAGCCCAGTTGCCTGTACATGGCGCGAAGAATTTTCTCGCGCTCTATGACCGGCTTCTCAGGAAATGCCAGCTCCAGGTTTTTCAATCCCGCCCGGCGCAGTCTCGGCGTAGCGGCATACGCGATCCAGCCAATGCCTGCCCCCACTGCCCTCGCCACTCGACGCGGCAGCAGTCCCAGCAATTCCAGCAGAAGCCAAACCAGCGCGAATTCCAATCGTTGCCGCATACAGGAAGCAATTTCTCTTTTAGTGAAGTCCAAGCTATCTTATTGGAATTCCGCATGGTGCGTCGCGTCACGCAATAAGATGGCAACCGTTCCGGCAATTTGGTGCTCTAATATACTCAGTTAGCAACCAAAATCGGTACGCAGGCCGCAACTTGGCATGCGAGTCGGGAGCACACATTATGGATACATGGAAATTTTGGATGGCATTTGGCGTGGGAGTCGCAGCGGGCGCTGCGGTGGCGCTACTCTATGCTCCTCAACCCGGGGACCGAACCCGCAAGCAGATCAAGCGCGGACTCGAAGATGCAACCGATCAAATCAAAAGCACCGCGGACGAATTCAGCGAAAAAGCGGAGCAGTACGGCAAGCAGGCCGAGCGCGCGATTCGTCGCGGACGAGAAGTCGTCGATGACACTCTATCCAAAGCTAGCTCAGTAGCGAGCAAAGTGTCGGGATTTATTTAAAGCGCCGCGTCGGAGTTCACCGGCAAACGGACGCATCGCTGACCAAGTGCGGGCCATGAGCCCACAGACAGCCGTCGGGGTTTTAGGCATGATCGGAACCCGGGGATTGGCTGAATAAAAAGGGAAGTTCCGCCACGGCGGAGCTTCCCTTTTTCGCTGCCTGCTGCTGAAGTTTTAATTGCTGAAGAGCAGAATGCCTTCCGACGTGCGTTCTTCGCCCTCTTTTCCGATGGGCCGATAGAACAGTTGGTTGTTATCCAGATAGACCTCAAGGAATGCGGGCCGATCCTGAATATTGCCGGCAATCAAAGCCTCCGACAAAGGATCTTCCACATACCGTTGCAAGGCCCGCCGCAGCGGCCGCGCGCCATAGGTGCGGTCGACCATGGTTTTCTCCAGAATCCACTTCTTCGCTTCTTCCATCACGGAAATCGTAATGGCCTTCTGCGCCAGATTGGCATTCAACTGCTGCACCAGCAATTCCATGATCTGGATCAGGTCCGAATCCGTCAGCGCCTGGAAGATGATGATCTCGTCCAGCCGGTTCAAAAACTCCGGATTGAACGTCCGCTTCACTTCATTCTTCACCAGGTCCTCGACTTTTTCCGCGACACTGTCCTCCGTGTTGGATTGGAAGCCCAGCCCCTGCCGCTTCTGCAGGTGCCGCGCGCCAATGTTCGAAGTCATGATCAGAATCGTGTTTTTGAAGTCGACCGTATTGCCTAGCCCATCGGTCAGCTGCCCATCTTCAAACACCTGCAGCAGGATATTGAAAATGTCCGGATGTGCCTTCTCGATCTCATCCAGCAGCACGACAGAATACGGCGAGCGTTTCACGCGTTCCGTGAGCTGGCCGCCTTCCTCGTACCCCACGTAGCCCGGAGGCGATCCGATCAGCTTCGAGACCGAATGCTTCTCCATGTACTCCGACATGTCGAACCGGATCAGTGCCTTGTCGCTGCCGAACAGGAAGTTCGCCAGCGAGCGCGCCACTTCCGTCTTGCCCACTCCGGTCGGTCCCAGAAAAAGGAACGAGCCAATGGGCCGGTTCGGAGACTTCAGACCCGCACGAGAGCGGCGAATTGCCCGCGCCAGCGCGGAAATCGATTTCTCCTGCGAGATGATTCGCTTGTGGAGTTCTTCTTCCACCCGCAGCAGTTTCTGCGTCTCTTCCTCTTTGATGGAAGTGACCGGCACGCCCGTCCAGCGGCTGACGACATCTTCAATGTCTTCCCGCGTCACCACGCCCGCCGTCGAATCATCCAGATGATATTTGTCGCGCAGCGCGCGCAGGTTCTCGCGCTCCTTGCGTTCTTCATCGGAATAAAACCGCGCCTTTTCAAATTCATGGTTCGCAATGGCGTTTTCCATGCGGTGCACGATGAACTTGATCCGTTTCTGAATCTCGGTAATTTCCTCCGGCAGCGAAGTCTGGCGCAGCTTCACCCGCGCTCCCGCTTCATCGATCAGATCGATGGCCTTATCCGGCAAAAAACGATCCGGAATATAGCGGCTGGAGTGATAGACCGCAAACTGAATCGAGTCGTCCGTGTAGCTGACGGCGTGAAATTTCTCATAGCGATCTTTGATCCCCATGATGATCTTCACCGCGTCTTCCTCGTTCGGCGGCGGCACTTTCACCGCCTGAAAACGCCGTTCGAGCGAGCGATCTTTTTCAATCGACTTGCGATATTCCGCCGGCGTGGTCGCTCCAATGCACTGAATTTCTCCCCGCGACAACGCAGGCTTCAGGATGTTCGCAGCGTCCAGCGACCCTTCCGCCGAACCCGCGCCCACCAGCGTGTGCAGCTCGTCGATAAAGATGATGGAGTTTTGATTCTCCATCAGCTCTTTCATAATCGTCTTCAGCCGCTCTTCAAACTGGCCGCGATATTTCGTGCCCGCGACAATCAGCGAAAGGTCCAGGCCCAGCACGCGCTTGTCAGCCAGAAAGCTGGGCACGTCGCCATCCGAGATGCGTTGCGCCAGTCCTTCCACAATTGCGGTTTTGCCCACGCCCGGCTCTCCAATCAGCACAGGATTGTTCTTCGTCCGCCGGCAAAGAATCTGGATCACGCGATCCACTTCCGCGTCGCGCCCCACCAGCGGGTCCAGCTGGTTATCCAAAGCCGCCTGCGTCAGGTCGCGCGAAAATTCCGCCAGAATGCTCGATTCACGATTCCGCGCCGCCTGCGGAGCACGCTCCTGCGTGGTCTTGGCCAGCTCATCGCGCACAGCGGAAAGCCGTAACCCACGCTCCAGCAATATCTCAGAAGCGAAGCATTTTTCCTCACGCAGCAATCCCAGCAGCAAATGCTCCGTCCCGATGTGCTTGTTCGACAGTCGCTCCGCCTCTTCCGCGGCATACGCCAGAACCCGCTTGCATTCGTTCGACAGCGGCAAATCGACTGAGGTCGAAACCTTTTCCCGTATCGTCGTATGCGCCTCAATCTGCTTGCGGATCGACTCCACCGATGCATGGGAGCGCAAGAAGCGATTGCTCAACGCTTTATCCTCGCGCAAGAGTCCAAGCAGCAGGTGCTCCGTTTCAATGTATGGCGAGCCAAACTGGCTGGCCTCGTAGCGCGCGAAGAAAATCACGCGCCGCGCTTTCTCCGTGTACCGTTCGAACATATTCCCCCCTTGGCTCATGCCGTTCCCGTGGTGCTTCCACCTGGAAATGCGGTACGAACAATTGGATGCCCCGGCGTCTCAGAAGTTGCAGTAGATCCTTCGAAAGACGCGACTTCCGGCCCCCTGGCTTGCAGCCGAACTTCATGTAGCCGGCCCTCGTGCAGCCGGAGCGTTCGTCCACAACATCGGGCGATTTCCATGTTGTGGGTGACGAGGATGGAGGTTAACCGATGCGTGGTATGCAGCCGTTCGAGCAGGCCAAACACCGCTTCGGCCGTACGGTTGTCAAGGTTGCCCGTTGGCTCGTCGGCCAGCAGCAGGCGTGGTTGGGTCACCAGTGCCCGCGCCAGCGAAACTCGCTGTTGTTCCCCGCCGGAAAGCTCGCCGGCAAGGTGATGCGTTCGGTCTTTCAGCCCGACTTCGCCCAACAGTTCCCGCGCTTTGGCGAAAGCGGTCGTCTTGGCCTCCTCACGTGCCAGCAGAGGCATGGCCACATTCTCCAGGGCCGTAAACTCCGGCAGTAGATAGTGCAGTTGCCATACGTATCCAATCTCGCGGTTGCGAAAAGTGGCTGCCTGTCCCGCAGTAAGTTTTCCTAGCCAGGTTGAGGCGCAGTATACGTCACCGGCGGATGGTCGATCAAGTGCTGCCAGCAGATGCAGCAGTGTACTTTTGCCCGCACCCGACTCGCCAACAATGGCAACCATCTCGCCCTGGCGCACCGTCATGCTCAGTCCATCGAACAGAACCAGGGGCTGCGACCCGCTGCGGTACTCCTTGCGCAGGTTTTCGACGCGCAGCAGCACATGGTCATCGCCGTCCACAGGCGTACCCGCATCCTCCGTGTCGTTGGCGACCGGCAAGTGTTCGACGTCGGTGCTGGAATCGCCCACCATATCCTCTCTCTATCATAGAACCCGCCAGCAAATCGGATGCCACGCGCCCCAGGGCGCGCCGATTGACAACACTGCGTGTCTTGGACTTTTCTCGTCAGTCGAGAGCGGGAAACGGCGTCTGATGCCCGCGGACGCGACAGCCGCTCTCATCAGATCGAACACTATCTAGCCGCGCTCAGCGCAACCTGCAAAGGCAAGCCTTTTCTGATTCGATAGCAGTCGGAAAGATGGTGGCATCCCGCTAAAATTCAAGGTCCAAATTTAGATTCTGAGCGATCCACGGAAGGCCCTACCGCGATAGAAACAGGGCGCAGTGTTGTGATACACAAAGACATGGCCGAAGCGGCGATCTGCAAAGATGGCGCCGCCGAGTTTTGTAATATCAGCAGGCGTTTTCAACCAGCTCTGCGTTTTCGTGTCAAACTCTCCAAGTTGCTGCAACTCCCGATATTGTTCTTCCGTTAAGGGCTCGATGCCCATGGCGGCTGCCATATCAAGGACGTTACCTCCTGGATGCAATCCTTCTTTTTCCCTTTTCTCCTGCCCTTCACGGTCGTAACAAACATTTCTGCGGCCGCCAGGACTTTCCGCTGAACAATCACAAAAAATGTATTCGCCCGTCTTGTTATCGTGACCAACAACATCCGGTTCACCGCCGGTTCTTTCCATTTCATTGAGCGACCACAGAGATTTCGTGTTCGCTTCCAGCTTTGCCTGCACTTCAGCCCATTCCAGGCCTGGATGGCGGCTCATGTTTTTCTCAAAACGGGCTTTCAGTGTTTTGCGTAGTTCTTCACGTTGCTTTTTTGAAGGGATCGCGTTTGTCATAGCTTTTCTGTAAAGAATGGGATGGATTGGAATTCTGGTGCATGCATGGGCAGGAAATAATTTCAATTCCAGCCCATGCAGCCGCCTCTCATTTTCATAAACTCTCCCATGAATAGTTGTCTACTCATGCTTTAGTTGCGGCCTGTTTTCAGGAGGCCAAGACAAAATTGGGGAAGTCCTCGAACACCCAGTTATTTTTGAGGGTGTGATAGATGAC
>JAJYSV010000047.1 GCA_021793405.1 Acidobacteriota bacterium | reverse complement strand
CATGTGGAAATGACCTGCCACCGTTAAGGTGGCTCAATCAAACCGGGGCCGCGTTAGCGACCCCGCACCAGCCGCTTTGAGCGGCTCACACAATAAAGCCCCCGGCTCTGCCGGGGGATACTTACTGCCGCTCCGTATTTCTGGGATGCAGCGCCCGCGCAGAAGAGACTCAGTTTCTTCGCGCTCGCCAGCAGAGCATGTTGATCGGCAAGTTCGCCGGTGCGCTCCTCGCGAGGAGTCGGGCCAGCCATCACCTCATCCATCACGCGCTGAATCGCCGGCAGCAAAACGAGCTGCCCCTGCATGGCGCGCTTCATCATCCACCCCGTGATGATGAGGCGGTTGATTTCATTGGTTCCTTCAAATATCTTGTTGATGCGCGCATCTCGATAGCTGCGCTCCGCCGAATACTCTTCGACGTATCCGTAACCACCGTGTAGTTGCAACATCTGGTCCACCAGGCGGTCCAGCGTTTCCGAACACCACACTTTAATGATGGAGCATTCGACGGCGAATTTTTCAATCCGCTTCTGGGTCTCCTGCGTCAAGTTGGGCGCGCTTTTATCCAGTTCGGCAAGCGAGGCATCGATCGCGCCAACCACTCGATAGACCAAAGACTTCGCAGCGAAAATACCCGCACCACTGTCTGCGATCTTCTCCTGCACCAGACCGAAAGCTGTAATGGGTTTCGAAAATGCAATTCGCTCTTTAGCGTAACGAATGCCATTACGAAACGCATATTTGGAGCCGCCTATCGTGCCCGCGCCCAGCTTGTATCGGCCCACGTTCAGGATGTTGAAGGCTATGTGATGGCCTTTGCCGACTTCGCCCAACAGATTTTCAACCGGCACCAGGCAATCCGTAAGAAACAACGGGCAGGTCGAGGAGCCGCGAATGCCCAGCTTGTGTTACTCAGGGCCGACCATCAGCCCCGGCGTACCTGCCTCAATCAAAAATACGGAAAATTTCTCGCCGTCCACTTTTGCAAACACGGTAAAAAGATTCGCCATGCCTGCATTCGAAATCCACATCTTTTCTCCGTTCAGCACATAGTGCTTGCCATCTGGAGAAAGCTTTGCCTGCGTGCGAATGTTCATCGCATCGGAACCCGAAGATGCTTCCGAGAGAGCGTAGGATGCAACCCATTCGCCACTAGCAAGCTTGGCGAGATATTTTCCCTTCTGCTCCGCATTGCCGTACCAGACCAGCGGCAGCGTGCCGATCCCCACATGCGCGCTGAATGCAAGGGAGAAACTGCCGCAGACCGCAATCTTGTCCGCAATCAACGCAGACGTGACCTTGTCCATCGCCAGGCCGCCGTACTCTTCGGGAACGTCAATTCCCATCAGGCCGAGTTCGCCAGCCTTTCGCAGAAGCCCCTTGGTGACTTCAAAATTCTTTTCCTCAATGGCCGGGATTTGCGGTTGCGCCTGCTTTTCGGCAAACTCGACTGTGGTGCGCGCAATTTCCTTCTGCACATCGGACAAATCTTCCAAAGTGAAAATATCTTCCGGACGAATGTCCTCGATCAGAAAACTTCCGCCGGTAACTCTCTTGGTCATCGCTGCGACTGGTGTGATCATTTAATGCTCCGCTTCAATTTTGTAAATTTTCAAAGATGCCCGCAGCGCCCATTCCACCGCCGACGCACATCGTCACCAAGCCATATTTTCCGTTGCGCCGCTTCAGTTCGCGCAGGATCGTTACCGTCAATTTTGCGCCCGTACAGCCCAGCGGATGACCCAGCGCAATCGCGCCGCCATTCACGTTGACCTTGGAAATGTCCATGCCCAGCATCTTGATTACCGCGAGTGACTGCGCAGCGAAGGCCTCATTCAATTCGATGACGTCCATCTGGTCCAACGTAAGCCCAGCCAGCTTCAACGCTTTCGGTATGGCGTACACAGGTCCAATCCCCATTTCTTCTGGCAGGCATCCTGAGTAGGCAAAGGAAACGAAACACGCCATGGGCTTCAGTCCCAGCGCCTGCATGCGCTCCTCCGACACAATCACCGCAGCGGCAGCACCGTCGGAGGTCTGCGAAGAATTTCCCGCAGTCACCACTCCGCCTGCATGGAAGACTGGACACAACTTGGCCAGCGCTTCGTAGGAAGTATTGGCGCGAGGACCTTCATCGACTCGAAATTCAGTTTCTTTTCGAGTGGGTTTGCCTGCGCCGTTCGGCACGGAAGTGACGACTGGGACCGTCACGATCTCATCTTCAAATTTTCCCGACTGAATGGCAGCCAGCGCCTTTTGATGACTTGCCAATGCAAACTGGTCCGACTCTTCGCGGGAGATTTCATAGTGCTTCGCTACGCGCTCCGCTGTCAGCCCCATCGACATGTAGGAGCCGGGATAGTTGTCGACCAGCGATGGATTCACTGCGATTTTGTTGCCGCCAAAGGGAACGAAAGACATCGACTCTGCCCCGCCTGCTACGATCACATCGGCGGAGCCGCTACGGATTCGTTCCGCCGCCAGCGCGATCGATTGCAAACCCGAGGCGCAGTATCGGTTGATGGTCATGGCCGCAGCCTCAACCGGCAACGCGGCACGCAAAGAAATCACGCGCGCCATGTTCATGCCCTGCTCCGCCTCCGGCATTGCGCATCCGATGATGACGTCCTCCACCAACTTCTGGTCGAGTTCTGGCACACGATCCAAAGCTCCGCGCACCGCGACAGCGCCCAGGTCGTCTGGACGTGTCGATCTGAGCGTGCCCTTCGGCGCTTTTCCAACTGCCGTTCGCACGGCGCTGACGATGAATGCTTCCTTCATGCTGGCCCCCTTAATTTCGCAGCGGCTTGCCCGTCTTGAGAGTGAAACCGATGCGCTCGGCGGTCTTGCGCTCTCCGCAGAGCGAGAGAAATCCTTCGCGCTCCAGATCCAGCAAATACTGCTCGCTGACCGGCGTACCCGGCGTGGCTGCCCCGCCGCACAGCACATTCGCAACATGCCGCGCGATCTTCACATCGTGGTCGCTGATGTACTCAGCCTCACGCATCATATGAATACCAAGGCGCAACGTCGCTCGAAGTGCTTCTCCCGGCGCAGGAATGTCCATCCGCGGCAAGGCCGGCGCATGGCAAGTGTCCGCAAGCCTGCGCGCCTCGGACTTCGCATCCGTAACGACACGTTCGCGGTTCATCGTGATGCCATCCGAGTCGCGCAGAAAGCGAAGTTTCCGCGCCTCCACGGCAGAGGTGGAAACCTTTGCCATTGCAATGGTCTCGAAGACGTTTTTTATCGTCTCGTTTACTTCGACCGACTCACCACGCGGATCGGCACGCACTGCGCTGGCCGCTTCAATGGCGCGCAGTGTCATCTCTTTGCATCCGCCGCCTGCAGGCAACAGGCCGACCCCTGCTTCGACCAGGCCCATGTACAGTTCCATGTGCGACTGGCGCGCCGCTGCATGGAGCGCGACCTCCGTGCCGCCGCCCAGACACAATCCAAACGGGGCAGCCACGACCGGACGCGAGCAAAATTTGATCGCCTGCGTCATGCCCTGGAATTCTCGGATGTACATGCCGATCTCATCCCATTCCTCATCCTGAATGGCGAGCAACACCTGCATCAAGTTCGCGCCCACGGAAAAGTTGATGGCATCGCTGGCGATGACAAACCCTGCAAAGTTGCGGACAGCATCGCTGCCAGGTCGCAGCGTCCGCTGAACGAATCTCACAATGTCTTCGCCGAGCACGTTCATTTTGGAGTGGAATTCAATGCATGCAATGCCGTTGCCGAGATCCACCAGCGAGGCGCCGACGCTTTTGTCAACGACGCCATGCGACCGCTCGATCTTTGCCAGCGTCATCATGCCGGGAGTCTCTTGTACGGGAACATAAGCGCCGGACTTCGGATCGAAAAACTCCGCTCCCTGATTGCGATACCAGGACGTGCCACCGGAAGCGATCAGCTTCTCCACTGCGTTCGAAATAGCCTGTCCACGGGCGCGCATCTTCTCCACGGTTTCGACCACACCGGCTACGTCCCACATCTCGAACGGACCCAGTTCCCAATTGAAGCCAGTCTTCATCGCGCGATCCATATCCACGATGTTGTCGGCAACCTCTCCAATGCGATTGGCCGCGTAAGTCCAAAGCTCCGGCAATATCTGCCAATAGAACCGCGCCGCTTTGTCGCGCTCTGGATTGCCCGCGAGCAGCGCGCGAATGCGCTCGGCCACTGCGTTGTTACTCTTGGCCATCTCCAGTTCTGCAAGCTTCGGACGCTCCGTCGGTTTGTATTCGAGCATGGCTGGATCGAGCACCAGGCGGATCTCTTTTCCATCTGCGCTACGCTCTTTTTTATAGAATCCCTGTCCAGTCTTGTCTCCCAGCCACTTGCGTCCCAGCATTTGTTCAATCGCGGTTGGCAGCTTCACATCCGACCGCTCGTCGGTAGCATTCGCGGCAAAGTTGCGGGCCACGCTGCCCAACACATCGATGCCAACCATGTCGGCAAGCCGAAATGTCCCGGTCTTCGGCCAGCCAACGACAGAGCCAGTGAGCGCATCTACTTCCTCTACGCTCAGCCCCATCTGCTGCATCGCGCGAAATGTATTCAGCATGGCAAACGTGCCAATGCGATTGGCAATGAAGTTGGGCGTGTCGTGCGCTGGAACGACGGCTTTGCCCAGATGAAGCTCCGCAAAATTTGTCACGGAAGCAACTGCTTGCGGGTCCGACTCCGGCGTGGCAATGATTTCCAGCAGGCGCATGTACCGCGGCGGATTGAAGAAATGCGTGCCGAACCATTGGCGGCGAAAAGCTTCGGGCATGTCTTTTGCAATCAACCCGACTGGCAATCCGCTGGTATTGGTGGTCACAATCGCGTTGGGCCGGATGTGCTGCGCGACCTTCGCCAGCAGGCTGCGTTTGATCTCCATATTTTCCGCAACGGCTTCGATGATCCAGTCGCGGTCCTTGAGCTTCTCAAGGTCATCTTCAAAATTTCCGGTGGTGATTTGCGATGCCAGTGCCGGGTCAACAAAGGCTGCGGGCTTCGATTTTTTCAGTGCATCTATCGCCTGGGCAGCAAGGCGGTTCCGGTCTGTCTGCCCCTGTGGCGCCATGTCCAGCAGCAGCACCTGAAATCCTGCATTGGCGATGTGGGCTGCGATGCGCGCGCCCATCGTTCCCGCTCCCAAAAGAGCGACACGTTGGATTGGATAGATTGCTTCCGCAGATTTCCGCGACACGGTACCGCCGCTCTGCGCTACTACACTTGTATACGATGCCATTTGTTATCTTCCGTAAAACGCCAGGAATTGTTAGAAGGCAAATTCGGCCACGCAACACACATGCCTGCAACGAGAGAAGAATACTGAACGATCGGTCAATTAGTCAAACGCAACTATTTCATTCCGGGGCAAGAACTAGGGAGCCTCTGCACAAGTCTGCAACCCTGCGTGATATTTGAATAAACTACAGGCATGAAGCGGATGGCAGGGATTCAGCAGACACTGGCATCGCAGGCGAGTTTTGAGAAGCATGGGCGCAAGAGCAAGCGGGAGCTGTTTCTGGGCCAGATGAACCAGGTGGTTCCTTGGTCTGAGCTGTTGGCGTTGGTTGAGCCGCATTCCCCCAAGGCAGGCAACGGCCGTCAGCCGGTTGGCCTTGCGATCATGCTGCGGACTTACTTTCTGCAACAGTGGTTCAACCTTTCGGACCCAGGCATGGAAGAAGCCTTCTATGAGTCGCCGGTGCTGCGGCGCTTCGCCGGAGTGGATCTGGGCGTGGCCGCCGCGCCCGACGAGACCACCATCCTGCGCTTCCGCCACCTGCTTGAGCAGCACGAGTTATGCGGCAAGATACTCGATACGGTGAATCTGTATCTTGAGAGCAAGGGCATCCGCATCTCGACTGGAACCATCGTCGATGCGACGATCATCGCGGCGCCATCGTCGACGAAGAATAGTAAGAAGGAGCGCGATCCCGAGATGCACCGGACGCGCAAAGGAAACCAGTGGTTTTTCGGCGCCAAGGCGCATATCGGCGTCGACAGCAAGGAGGGCGTGGTGCACTCGGTGTGCACCTCGGCGGCTTCGGTCTCGGATGTGCATATGCTGCCTGACTTACTTCACGGCGATGAAAAGAAGGTCTGGGGCGACGCTGGCTATCAAGGGCAAACAGAGGCCATTCATGAGGCCGCGCCGCACGCGCAGGACATGACCTCGCGACGCGCGAAATACAAAGGCGGCGTCGATGAAGTGGAGCGGCGCAAGAACCGCAACAAAGCCAGAGCGCGTTCGAAGGTGGAGTGGCCCTTTCGCATCCTGAAGCGCATCTTCGGATTTACCAAGCTGCGTTATCGCGGCCTGAAGAAGAACCGCGAGTGGTTGCTGGCGGCCTTTGCGCTGGTGAACTTATACCAACACCGCAAGCGGCTGGTCACGCTGGGGGCGTAGTGTCTCCAAAGGCCGGAGAACGGCCTCCGGAGTTGAAAACGCCCCATCAAGAACGCGAGTTTCCGCAAATTTTCCGGAGTTTCAACAGATGCGGCTTCAGACCCTCATCGCATTACTGTCGCATCAAAAAATGAGGGGCTGTGCAGAGGCTCCCTAAGCTGCTGGAAGCGGTCAGCGCTAGCTAAACACGACGACATAAATAATTTCGCATGATTTAATTTGAACACACGCGATAGATCGCAGATTTCCTGGTATTTATGCGTATTTAATTATGACGCTGCGTTTAGCTAAGATTTTGTTGGTCCGTTTGCCTGCGATCTGGCCAGTGTCCGAGGTTTCGATCTGGCCGAAGCGACTGTTACCGTTTTAGACGGATCTACCTTTGCGGCCTTTCGCGCTGGTGCCATCGCAACCTGGCCATGCAGTCCATTCGTCAGCAGGGAAGAGAACTGTTTGCCTATCTCAGCCGCAGTCAGCAGGCCGCCGGGCTGATACCACATTCCAATCCAATTGATGGCCCCGGCAATGGCAAACGCAGCGATTTTGGCATTGCAACTGGCGATCGAACCATCTTTCATTCCTTCTTCGATGTAGCCCCGCAGCGTCGCGTCGATGCGGCGCTTCAAGGTGCGTACTTCGCGGCGCGTGGTCGCGGAAAGCGCTCCATCGTCCAGCATGGCGACGTAGCGTCCAAACTCATGCAGGACAACGGCGGTCGCGTAGGCTTCCACGTATGCCTTCACTTTCTCGAAGCCAGCGGCGTGGCTGACCAGGGCCTCATCCAGACCCGCTTCAATCACCGCAATCCCGCGGCGGTAACACTCCACCACAATCTCTTCCTTGTTATGAAAGTAGTAGTACAGCGCAGGCTTGGTAATGTTGAGCCGTTTGGCCAGCTCGCTCATCGATGTCCGGCGGTATCCCTGTTCCAGAAATAAATGCGCGGCCGTTAGCAGGACGGCGTCGCGCTTTCCATCCGGATTCCGCTTCCTCACCTGGAAGGACTTCCAGGGTTCCATGGCATTTTTAGGTGGCTTTACCATTTCACGATTGTCTCAGGTCGTCGCCGTAACCGGAACAAACTTATGTCTCTGCCCGTATTGGACAGATGCTAGCATAAATAAATTTGATAGGAGGTGACAATTCATACTTTGTTCAGGGTAACTTACTCTCAGGCACGTAAATGCCGATGATTTGCGCTCTCAACAACCCGCAAACCCAAGGAGTGGGATCCTTGCATCCCAGCCATCCTGTGCGGTGGCTGGCGGATGAAGAACTTCCTCTTCCAAGGCTGTATGCGTGTGAACGCGAGTGGAACTCCAGGCTTTTCTTGACGCAGCCTGCGCCAACTGGCCTGCACCACTGGATGTGGGCGCAGGCGGAGAGCATTCGGTTCTGTGGGTGTCGCGATCCTCTTACACTAGGCACTGTTAACGAACTGGATTTTATGATATTTCCTATGTTCATGGGGGAATCTTAATGGACAGGCGGATGTATCCATTGGATCAAGAAACATTCTGCGAGGTCGTGGAGCCGCTCATCGTGGGCAGCTTCAAATATAAAGGTGGCCGACCCGCAGACATCAGTCATTACCGGGTATTTTGCGCTGTGTTGTATGTGCTGCGCACAGGCGTGGCATGGCGCGATATGCCATTGGCGTATGGCAATTGGCATACCATTTACACCCGCTTCAAGCGATGGAGCGAAAGCGGGCTGTGGTGGCAAGTGCTGTATCGATTACAGGAAAACAGATCCCTGCGGATGCATATCGTATGGGTGGACTCGACAACAGTGAAAGTTCACCGGCACGGTTCCGGCGCGGCTGGAAAAAAGGGCTTCAAAGCATCGGCAGAAACCGTGCGGGACTGACCACGAAGTTCCATCTTGCGCTGACTCCGCAAGGGTTTCACAGCTTTGTGCTGAGCCCTGGCAACACCCATGATTGCGTGGCGATCCAGAATCTATGGGGGTTCTGGGACTGGAGGAAAATCTTCATGGTCATTGCCGACCGAGGTTACGATACCAACAACATCCGTGCCCTCATCGCAGCCTGTGGCGCTGCCTCGGTCATCCCCGGAAGATGCAACCGGAAAGAACCCATTCCCTATGACAGGAAGCTCTATTCTACCCGGCGCAATATCGAAATCACCTTCGGAAAGCTCAAGGAAAACAAGCGCGTCAATGTGCGGTTCGATAAGCTCGACGTCACCTTTGCTGCCTTCTTTGCTCTCGCGTTTATCAAACTTTTAGTTCGTTAACAGTGCCTAGTAAAATTCTCCTTCTTTAATAGGTTTCCCCTCACATTTGGTGCAAGCGGGCAGGAGACGGGAGGGAGTAAGACGCGTGCGCGAAGCAGTTCAAATCCTGCATGGCCATACATCTGACGCTTGATGGTCTTGAGCCTGATATGTCCCTCTACAGGACCATTGCTCCAAGTCTCTTCGACGGCAGCCTCCACCGCACTCTGGTCCTGCTTCAACTTGCGGACGAACCGCTGCATTCCATAGATGCCGGAATCGGTGGCTTTGTTCATCCAATCGTGCAGCGTCTCGACCTTGCCGATCCGTAGGATGGTACGGAAACCCATCACCAGGCTGCGCATCACCGCATATCCGGGACAGGCTTTCTTCAGGGCATCCACGCTGTTCCCCTACTCGACGGTCATCTGTGGCCGGAGCTTACCGAGTAACGCAGCCGCCACCTGTGGAGAGATCTGCCGACATGAAGAGTTCGTCGCACGCACGAGTGGTGCGACATTCGCGGTCGCCATCGTGGTCTCAAAAGCCGCCGTATCCCCAATAAAGACGGCCCATTTAGAATTGCTGCAGATTGTGGACATGCCTCACGGCGTCCAGTGCGCTGCGGTCCCGCCGATAGGCGCATTGTTCCGGCAGCAGATCTACCTCGAATATCGGTTCGAGAACCAGAACTGCTGCTGTTTCCGCTACCCTGTCTCGGATAGCGAGCACACCTAAAGGCCGCTGTTTCCCGTCCGGTTTGGGTATGTAAACCCTCCGAACCGGAAGCGGTCGATATGTTCGACTTTTCAACTCCTGCGTCAGTTCATCCAACCATCGTTCCACGCCATACGCCTCAATGTCCTCAAAGGTCTGTCCATCTACTCCCGCAGCGCCGCCGTTGGCTTTGCAGCGAGCATAGGCGAACGCCAGAATGTCCTCTCGGTATACTTTGTCGTACAGCGCATAGAAACGAAAGCCGGGAGATTCCTTCGCTTTCACGTGCAACGCCATCTGCAACTTCTGAACACTCAATGGAGTTGTTAGGCTCATCGCCAATCCCTCGGTTCTTCGTCGCTTCCTGCGTTTGCCTTTAACTGAGGCCCCTTCCCTCCACCGGAGTTACCCGGCTTCATCGGTACTACGGGCCTCTCCGCCACCCCCAACGGCCCGGCCTGTCTCTCGCGAATTGCCAGTTGATCCACATTGCAATCACCGCCGGGGCTTCCCGTGTTGCGTCTGGTCTCCATTGCTTACATGCCGTTGCCACTACCCCGGCAGGCCCAACGAAACCCGTTCGCTCATACTGTTCCGTTGTCGTCGGCCTTCCCCGGAATTCAGGCGAATCGGCTCCTGCAGTGTCCTTTTCGATGCCTGCTCAGCGTTTACTCACGTTACGGCCTGCACGCTCGCAGAGTCGCCAAATGCAACCCCTTACACCGAAAGACTTCAGCGGCTTTGTTGCCTCCACCGCTGCTTCGATTGCTACCGGGTGGAGCATCCAGTTCCCGGACGGGACTTGCACCCGTTGTTGATCAGTGCCTTTTCACAGCGCACTGAATTCATCCAGATAGTAATCGAGATGCTTATGGCTGATCGCGCCCTGATGGCTGCCGAGCAGCCATCGTTTCAGCAGCGAGATCACGCGATGGACTCGCGGAAGCAGGTGTTCTCCCCGTTCTTGATGGCGCTGTATCTGGCGATCATGGACATATCCATTCATCCCCAGATAGGCGGGCAGACCGTCGGTCCGCACCGTGCTTCCCGGCGCAATGACCTGAGCAATGAATCCGTGCAGGCTGGTCTTGGTCACGTCTGGGATCGAACGCAGACGGATAACGGCCGATCCCTTTTCCATCTTCCTGGGCGGCGACGATAATCAGGGCCTTGAGTTCCGTTCGCCTGCCAATGGCGCCCGTTTCCTCCCCGCCCCAGTAGGTCTCGTCCACCTCGACGACGCCATCCAGCTGGTCCCGGCCAGGGCGAACCATGGTCCGACGCAACTTATGAGCATCGCCCAGGCAGTCTTATAGCTGCCCAGGCCCAGAACCCGTTGCAAACCCAAAGCGCTGATGCCGTTCTTTTGGCTGGTGATCTGCCACATGGCGCGGAACCAGATCGTCAGAGGCAGGTGACTGTCCTGAAAAATGGTCCCCGCAGTGACCGACATCTCATACCGGCAATGGTCGCAAAGCCACCGGTTCCGCCGAACCGACCAGGCATCGACTCTCGCGCACCGAGGACACACCCATCCGTCGGGCCAGCGCAGAGCAGCAAGGTATTCGGCGCAGGCATCCTCGGCGCTAAAGCGCCGTTCCAACTCCAGCAAAGTCCTCGGAAAATCTTCGCCCATGACCCCGAACTCCATATGTTGGGGTTGGTGGCGTCAAGTAAATATCCCTATAGCTGTTCTCCAATTGCTGTATAGCGATTGGCAAAGAGAGGTTGTCATCCTGAACGAAGTGAAGGACCTGGCGGTTCGCGCAAACCGCGAGATCCTTCGCCTTCGGCTCAGGACGACAATATCAATCAGTGTCGCGCTCTATACCAATAGGAGAAATGCTTTAATGGCCGATATCAGTATCGCCGCGAGATCAATGCCGCCGGGGAGATACTGAAACGGACGCATGCGGTGGCCATGGCAGACTGGCGCGTCAGCCTGCATGCGCATCATGAGGAATACATCTCCTGGGAGGAGCTTCTTAAGAACTTGGAGCGCTTGGAGAAGAAGCGCACCAATGGCGAGGAAATGGTACTGAGAAGGGATGAGAAGGCCTGGCCTTACTCCAGGGACTACTTGATATGCGGCCACTGTGGCCGCGCACTCACCGTACGCTACACCGGCAACGTGGCATCTATCCCTGCAACTGGCCGCGCTGGGTCGGCTGTGTTTGCTGCACTGGCCGGTGGACGAAGAGAGCATCATAACCAAACTTCCCTTACCTACCGGACCAGAGTCAGCAGGAAATTCTGGCTGTGCTGCGCATCCACCTACCGGCCATGTAGTCAGGCACCTGCTCCCGCACAGGGAGAGACAACCAATTTTTCAATCAACAACTTGCCCGCTGTTTTGCGTCCTTTCCCCGCAGGAAGATCCGTCTGAGGAACTCCTGACAAGTTATTGTTGATATTTTTGAACATAATTGTTGACATGTTTGAACACAGTATTTAATTTACTTAACTATGGCAAACGGTTTTTTTAACGATCGGTAAATAAACTGCACACATCGGCAATTTGAGATGTATGGATGGATGGGACTGGATGCATCAAGGCCGCAAAAAACGCATAAAGAGCATGGCCCCCCGACTGTCTGAATGTTCAGAGAGCCGCGATCAGTAGGCGCGATATTTTCATGGCTTGCGATGTATAAAAAATAGGGAATTCTTGACAGTATTATTTTTGACGGAGGAGGACACAATGTTTCAATCATACTATTTTTATAGGCGTTGCTTACATGGAGTTCGAATTGCGTGTATACCGGTTCTGTCACTTTGTTTAGCGATGCTCGTTATGAGCGGACGATTGAATGCGCAGGTACAGACGGGTATCAACGGCACGGTTGTGGATTCGTCAGGGGCCGCAATTCCAGGGGCAAGGGTGACGGTTAAAGATGCTTCGACCGGAGTCGTTACGCAGGGCACCACCACATCCTCGGTTGGCACCTTCGTAGTCATCGGATTGAATCCTGGACACTATTCCGTTACGGTGGACGCAACCGGATTCAAGACGTCCATGCAAACGAACGTCACTGTGGAAATTTCCAAGGTATCGGCAGTCGCATTCAATATGGTTCCAGGTTCGGTCAGCCAGATCGTCCTGGTGACGAGCAGCCAAATTTCTCTGAACACGACGTCGCCGGAGATGACCACGACCCTGGAACCTGAACTTGTAAGAACTCTCCCGATTGAGGTCAGTGGTGGCCCCCGGATGATCGACGCCTTTGTTGGACAGGCGCCGGGTGTCACGAACGCTACTGCTGAGTTTGGCTTCATACTTTCCGGCGGCGAAAGTATGATGGATAGTGCCTATATCAACGGCATTCCATTATTAGGCGCACTGAGCGGACAGCCAACTGAGGTTCCCCCTAGCTACCCCCCCTATGAAATGATAAAAGAGTTTAGTGTGAATGTTTCAACATTTTCCGCGCAATATGGATTGAGTCAAGGCACTGTCACCTATAATACGGCGTCCGGAACGAATCATATTCATGGGGATGCCTTTGATATTATGCGCAATTCGTTCTTTGACTCGGACGGATTCTTCCCACAACATTTCAACGCAGATGGCCATCCGGCCCCTCCCACTAATCACCAGAATGACTACGGGTTCACCGTGGGTGGCCCGGTTTCCATTCCAAAACTTTACGACGGTCGCAATCGGACCTTTTTCCTTTTCACTTTGGACAATTATCGCGAGAACGCGTATACAGGTGGTTTTGGAACCGTGCCGACTACGGCGATGAAAGGCGGGGATTTCAGTCACTTCTTGAATGCACAGGGCAACCAAATTCCTATCTACGATCCGCAGACGGGAAAACAGTTTCCCGGCAATATAATTCCGCTCTCGCGCTTCAGCCCATTCTCGCAGGCCCTTTTGAAGTATGTCCCGGATCCGAACAGAGCAGGGACCGACTATGGCCAACAAAACAACGAAAAGAATGCCATTCCATCGGTTGCCAACGCTATTAGTCTATGGGGATTCACGTTGGACCATAACTTTAACGAGCGGCAAAGTATCCACTATGGCGAATGGCGCCATAGTGCCAATAGTCCCGGCGGTGGTGATGTTTTTGCTGAAAGTAATCCACTCCAAAGTGTAGTAAATAACTATACTCTTGGCGATTCGTTCCTGCTCAACTATGTAAACACCTTAACTCCAAACCTGGTGCTAACGGCAGGTATGGCTTTGTATACAAAAACGGGCGGCTCTCAGGATGCGCAACGCTACCCTTTGGGCAATACGTGGGGGGCGATTGTAAACCCTTCGTATTTTCCGGGCATTGTCTTCGCCGATGGTGAATACCCTCCCACAGCTTGGGGACAGAGCAACACTGAAAATATCGCACGCGTGGATGCCCTTGCGGTTGACAATAACTGGCTTTGGTCTAAAGGACGGAACACCTTCAATATTGGTGGCGAATACCGCTTTAACTTAAGGGACGTTATCGACTGTACCGGTTGCGGAGGCGAGTTCGACTTCAGTCAGAAGACGACATCCATACCGAATCCGGAAGACCCAAATTTCAGCTTGGACGGTAGTTCCTTTGCCAGCTTCCTGCTGGGAGAGGTGGATGCTGCCAGTCGAACCAATTCTCTTGAGATGAAGATCCGCAGCACGGCCGTTTCCTCCTACATTGAGGACAATATTAAAGTCAATGGCCGATTGACGCTCGATGCTGGCCTACGCTGGGACGTGCTGGTTCCATTTCATGACACAAACAATAACGTCGTATATTTCGATTCTACAAAGCCAAACCCTGGTGCTGGCGGCCTGCTTGGCGCGGCCTCAAAGTACGGCAATTGTTCGAGTTGTGCAGGGACAACCCGTGCGGACATACACTGGCGCGACTTTGGCCCCAGGCTTGGGTTTTCTTATATGGTGAACAGTAAAACTGTGATTCAGAGTGGCTTTTACCTCGCCTACTTGGATGGGGGCGCCTATAATTTTGGCAACGGCAGGGCCGGCAATGGCGAGTATACTCAGCCCCTTGGTGGCCAATTTGTACGTCAGGAAACTGGAACCAATATTCCAGGCTATGGGAGTTGGGATACGACTCCATTGATAGATCCTCCAACTACTCCCTTTAGCTCTAGCATGCTTAATGGAGGACAGGCAGCTCTGCTCTACAACAGCAAAGCAGGAACTGCACCATATTCCCAGCAATGGAACCTGAGTCTACAGAGGCAACTTCCGTGGAACCAGTTCCTGACGTTGGCGTATGTAGGCAACCGCCAAATCCATCTTACGTCTCGTTTGAACATGATCAACCAGTTACAAACAAAATATCTTGCATACGGGCCACTTTTAGGCGCACCGGTCAATTCCCCGGAGGCGGTAAAGGCGGGCATTAAAATACCATATCCGAACTTTGTCACTGATTTCGGGCGGGGTGCCACAGTTAATCAGGCACTCCTTCCGTATCCGCAAATCGAAGTTGCTGGCCTCGTCAATTTTTTTGATCAAACCGGAACCGCTCTTTACAATGCGTTCGAAGCGCAAGCGGAGAAACGCTTTTCGAATGGCTTGAGCTACTTGGTTGCCTGGACGCAGTCGGAGAACCTCACGAACGCAGACAAGGGAGATACGTCCAAAGATTACTATCCGGTAAATACTTATGACCAGAAACTTGAGTGGGCGCCGTCATTATTTAATGTACCGTATATGTTAAATATTGACTTGACATATGTGCTCCCTATCGGACGTGGGCAGAGATTCTGGCATTCAAAGGGCGTGTGGGCGAATGTGTTTGGAGGTTGGCAGGTGGCTGCAATGTTGAATTATTCGGGCGGCTCTCCCGTGCGGGTGCAACAAGACAATGAAGTAGTGAGTATCAATAGGCCAGATGCTGTACCGGGAGCGAAGAGAGCGACATTCGATTATAGACGCTCTATAGACTATTTTTCCGGTAAAACAACAGTACAGCCTGTTCAATTTACCACGAATGCTTATACTCCCTCAGCTTACTTTAGCATTGGGAATGCAAAGCGCAATTATATAAGCATGCATGGGCAGCCCGGGGAAAATGAGAATTTCGACGCAATGAAATCCTTCCATGTTACAGATCGAGTGCTCCTTACTGTCCGCTGTGACTATTTCAATGCCTTCAATCGGACGATGCTGGCAGCCCCGAATGGTGATATCAGTCAGTCTACATTTGGGATGGTCACGAATTTGGGTGCCGGAAACCGGCAAGGCCAGGCAACATTCCGGGTCGAATTCTAACCCAATGCCTTCCGTTGCGGGATGACATAACGTCATCCCGCAATTATTTGTTAAAGTGTTTACTGAAATATAAGGGCTACCGGCTACAAGCAGTTCGGGATGCGACGCAATTGCTCAAATGTTCTGCGAATCAAGCTATTTTGCTGTAGATCTTTGCTATGGAACCGTGGTTCCTGTTGTCCATCCGATCAATTAGGGCGCATTTTGGTGACTCCCGAGAATCGGTCTGCGAAGCTGTAAGCTTCGCGTTCCAACTGTTTTATTCCAGGATTCTCAGGGGTTCCTATATGGCCTTATACCTCAACCCGCACACCCAGCCTCAGCCGTGTGCATACTCTTGACAAATTCCTAGTTGCACTTACAAATCCATTTTGGACGGTACGACAGTAAACCCTTGATTTTCAAGCGGAGTCTGAGGCATACTCTCGATAAAATCTCAGAATATCCGCTAAGTGCAACTGTAGTACTAGCAGGGGAACTGCGGCAGACAGCAATCGACCATTTTATCAACATTGAACAATGGAGACGCAATGAACTGTTATGGAAAGAAAAGGACGCCGAGGTTCGATACTACGAACCATATTTCCCTCGCGACCTGGTCGTTGAAGGTCGCGTTTGGCCTTTTGCAGGTCATGATGCTTGTATTCGCCCTCTCTTCTACCTTAATAGCCGAACGGAAAACTGCACTCGACGCATACGTATATGCACCAGATAGTCATTATCACTATGAACTTATCCAGCAGACAGAACATGCTGGATACACCTTCTATCTCTTGCAGATGACATCGCAGAAATGGCGTAGCTCCAGCGAGGTGAATCGCACGTTATGGCAACACTGGATCACCATTTACAAGCCTTCAAAAGTTACCAGCACTACGGGAATGCTGATCATCGCCGGAGGTTCCAACGATGGCCACCACCCAAACGCAGATCCAATGCTTGCATTGATCGCGACCACGTCGCATACTGTGGTTTCCGTGTTGTCCGATGTTCCAAACCAGCCGCTTACTTTCACAAACGATCCGCATGGCCCACGGCATGAAGACGAAATTATTGTCTATACGTGGAAGAAATATCTTAAAACTGGAGATGCAACCTGGCTGGCACGCTTGCCGATGACGAAAGCCTCGGTGCGGGCAATGGATACCGTGACATCCTTCATGGCGACTGCTAAAGGCGGGAAACTGGCGGTCAAACAGTTTGTTGTCGCTGGCGCTTCAAAGCGCGGCTGGACGACTTGGACGACAGCCGCTGTCGATCCTAGGGTTGTAGCGATCGTTCCGATGGTGATCGACACTCTAAATGTTACTCCCCAGTTAATACACCACTACCGTAGTTATGGATTCTGGTCTCCGGCAGTGGCGGATTACTACAATATGGGGTTGTTCGACCAGTCAAACACACCTAGATTTCGCAAGTTATTGTCTATAGTCGACCCATATTCGTATCGCGATCGGTATACGATGCCCAAACTGATCATCAACGCGGCTGGGGACCAGTACTTTTTGCCGGATTCATCGAAGTTCTACTTCAAAGAGCTTCCAGGTGAAAAGTATCTCCGGTATGAGCCGAATGCAAACCATTCGCTGAATGGTGATGCCTACGAAAATCTCACTGCATTTTATTTGTCGATCATTGATAATTTCAAACGCCCGCAATTCGGATGGAAGTTTGAGAATAACGGTGACATTCGCGTGACCACGAAAGATAAGCCGATTGCTGTGAATCTTTGGCAAGCTACAAACCCAACCGCTCGCGATTTTCGCCTGGACTGGGTGGGGCCGATTTACAAGAGCAGCGTGCTCCATCCTGCGGGACCAGGCGTTTATGTGGCGCATGTGGTAAAGCCAAAAAAAGGATGGACGGCATTTTTCATTGAATTGATTTATCCGGGCCCTAAGAAGAATTATCCTTTCCACTTCACAACTTCTGTTCGGGTGCTTCCCGACATAGAACCCTATCCAGTCCCGCTCCCAGGAAAGACGAGGCTTGGAGCAGACCCCAAGCCTGATAAATGAGCGGTCTACAATTCAGCCATTCGCCAGAACTATGCACTGGCGCGCATAGTTCTGGCGGACATAAGGTACTATACGGCTGGATGGATGTCAACCTCCTTTACTTTCATCTGCGAATTACGAAGGCTCAGCTCATTGAGCGACCCTCAAACGCCCCGGCCACAGGGCGTTCTTGTTTTTTGGATTTACCTTGGCTAGGCTTTCGCCGGTGATTTCATGAATCAAGCACCATTTGCTTCGTTGCTTTGTACAAAAAGCAATTTCTGGAGGGTTTGGAAATTTCTCATTCGATAAATTTGAAAAGACTCTGCAACGCACCTCGCAAGATAGTGAGGCTTAAAGTCAGGTGGAGTTTTCCCAAAAAATGCCAGCGTGAAAACCCAATTGTTGATCTTGGAGGCTTACACCGCTACAAAATCGACTACAGTGGTGTAGCGGTAAAAAGAAGATGCGTGGCTAAAAACTGCCATATCGTTTTTATTATCAACAATTTATGCTGGTCGGGGCGGAGGGATTCGAACCCCCGACCCTCTGCTCCCAAAGCAGATGCGCTACCAGACTGCGCTACGCCCCGACTCCTGTTGATTGTATCGCACAGAAGGCGCGCTTCCGCAGACTCCCCGGTCGCAAATTCTAACTCCCGCCTTGATGCCGCAGCAGCATGATCAACACCCAGGCCAGCACGATCAGAGGCAACGCAAACACAGTAACAATCGCGCCGCCAAGCGCCGCCAGAAAAGCCCAGTCCTTCCATGTGTGAACGCGTGGTTCTGCCACATGCCGGGTGAGAAGTTTGTAGTTGCGCCGGTTCGCTTTCCACGCAACATCGAACGCATCGCCGAGCAATGGAATGGAGCCGATCACCACTTCGATCCCAACATTCACCGACATGCGCACCAGCGTGATGTACGGCACGCCGCGCAGCCACGCCGCCACCAGCAGAATGCACGACGCCAGTCCGCCCAGCACATCGCCGATCCCCGGCACCAGTCCGATGATGGCATCCAGCCCGAATCGGATGGACGTGCCGGGAATGCGCAGCCAGTCATCCAGAACATGCGCCAGCATATCGAGATTTTCATCGTTGAAGACGCGGCTGCTCCGGCCGCCGCGCGGTGGAAGAATTTCAGCAGGATGATGAGGATCGATGCGCGATGGCAATGGACGACTCCGTTCGACAGCATCAGGATTCAAGCGCTGTGAATGCTACAATTCTAGTTGTTCATGGCGGCTATAGTTCAGTGGCAGAACGCCGGTCTGTGGCACCGGATGTCGTGGGTTCGACCCCCACTAGCCGCCCCAAAGGAACGCCGACGCCTTCCGATTCCGCGCGTTCCATTTCTCCATCTCAACGCGCTTCCTGCATCCACCGCTCAAGTATGATGCGCTCCGCGAACGATGCGCAATTCCTGATGCAGCCATCCTACCCAACCGGCGAGTCCGTCAGCGATCCAGCATGGCTCAAAGAATTTCGTCCGCGCCGAGGGCTTCGCCAGGGCGACTTGCAAACTCTGGCAGCGAATTTTCTGCCGCGCGCGCTGCAACTTCCTGTCGCAGAAAACGCTATTGTCGAGGTCGATGCAACTACTCACAGCCGTCTACTCTGCCATTGCAACTGGCAGCCGGAGCCGGTTCGCAGCCGTCGCATGACACTGCTGGTCGTCCACGGGCTCGAAGGCTCGTCCCAGTCGCAATATATGTTGGGAAACGCAGCGAAGGCATGGCGCGCGGGATGGAACGTGATCCGCATGAATATGCGCAACTGCGGCGGCACGGAAGCCCTGTCGCCGACCCTCTACCATTCCGGACTTTCCGGCGATGTGCGTGCGGTCGCGCAATTTTTTGCGGCGCTGCACAACCTCGCCCATATAGCTTGGGTGGGTTACTCCATGGGCGGCAACATGGTCTTGAAGGCCGCCGGTGAGTATGGCGAGCAACCTCCGCATTGGTTGCGCGCCGTCGTGGGTGTCTCGCCAGTGGTGGACTTGAGTCCGTCCGCCGACGCGCTGCACGATCCGCGCAATCGTATCTACGAATGGAATTTTCTCCGCAACATGCTGCGCCGCTATCGCCGCAAGGTGGAGTTGTTTCCGGATCGATTCACCCTGGAAAATTGCAATCGCATCCACAGCATCCGCACGTATGACGAATACATCGTCGCGCCGAACTGCGGCTTTCTCGGGGCGGACGACTACTATGATCGCGCAGCTTCGGCCCGCGTCATCGATCGCATTACCGTGCCTGCGCTCGTTCTCCACGCCCTTGACGATCCTTTCATTCGCATCTTGCCTGATACGCGCGAAAAGATTTGCTCCAATCCGAATATCGCATTCGTCGAAACAAAGCACGGCGGCCACTGCGCATTTCTCGCCACCGCCATCGCAAGCGACGATGGCTACTGGGCAGAGTCCACTCTGCAGAGCTTCATCCAATCCACCGCCGCATCCGCATCGGGACAGAATTAAAATGCACGTGGACTGGACTGTCGCGTGTGCCGCCGCCGACCCATGGGTTGTGGTGCCATGGTCTCGCAAGGACGAAACCATCTGCTACATCGATCTTCGCGCCGCACCCGAGCGACTGGAACAGATTCCAGAAGCCGCACAATATCCTTGCATTGCCAAAGCTCTCCGGCGCTGGAACCAGCCGGACACAGCCTTATTTACCGCCAAATGCGATATCTGGAATTACCCCGCGAAACTCTTTGATGCGGAGGATCTGCCGGGCTTCGATTATGCCCGCGGAAGTTACATCGATCTTCTCCCAATCGACCCAGAATTTTTTTCGAGTTTCGCGGCCTGTGAACGGCAGCTACGCATCTGGACGGAAATCGCGCGATCCATTGAGCTGCCGGCCAGCCGATGCGAGTGGATACTGCGCCCGTCGCGCATCATGCCCTCACACCTCCAGCCTTCAGCTATCGCGGCCACAAAATCTCTGTCTCGGGATGGATTTGCAACCTCGCTGTACGTGTGGGGATATGGTTCTTCCCAGCAGTCGGCAGTATCTGCCTGGGCTGCTGCTTTGGAATCATTGATCGAGCCTGTGCTACGGATAGATCGCGAATAGAATCACAGGGAATTTTCCCTGCGCAAAGCTATTCGTTTTGAAGGATGCGCGTTGTGAACTCACAATTGGGTGCTCAGTTCTACATGTCTGGAACTCCGCACAACGTTACAATAATCGAAGCGATGCAGGGCGACGCAACTGCACATGTGGGCGAGTAGCTCAATCGGATAGAGCACCGGCCTTCTAAGCCGGGGGTTGTGGGTTCGATTCCCGCCTCGCCCACCATTCAATCGATAAGCTTAATTGATTTCATGGACTGGTTAGACAACACCTAATCTGCTGCTGAAGGAGGCAGACTGGGCGCCAGGGCCTCATGCAGGTCAGACAGCGGGTCGACAAAATCGTAGCGTGTTCGGATTGCCCGAGAGATTTCCCGCGACGATTCAGCGGACTTTTCAGTCCCGTATTCGTTTTCGATCTTCTCCACGGCTGCTGCGAGCGGGTAGTCCCCAAACACGTCTGCGATCCATCGAGAGAAATCGTTCCTTTTCAGATGATCGCTGAACGCGGAGACAGGCCATGTCTCCAGCACCGAAATCAGTTCACGGAAGCTCCGTGCTCGTTTGTCTGAGATTGCTCCATTCCTCCAAAAAACAAATTGATGTCCTTCGGAGACCGGAAGATCGATATATTTTGCAGCGTGGCGAATATGGGGTGTCAGTCGGGGAGTCAGATGTATCCGGGTGACCTCGCCCTTCGCTTCCGTTGTTATAGGAAGTGCGGCGGCCTCGCCAATCGGCAGGTTGCCGAGCGACTGAATCCATTCGCTCTCACTCCTACTGCCCGCACATGTCCCGCAGAGATGCCGCAATATATTGATCTCTTTCGGATCGGACTCTCGCGTGACGATAATTACTTTCAAACTCGCCAGAATATTTGGATGGAGACTCGAAGCGCGGTAGCTGACGAGAATGTAGGAAAGTACGTCAAGATCCAGCATTTCCTTTGAACTCTCACCATGCAGGAAATAGTGCGCCTCATCGACGACGATGCGATGCGGCAGGCCGGTATAGTGCCGCAGCGTCGCGATAGACGGCAGAAGATTTGTCACATAGTCCAGTCGCACATCTTGTGGCGTGTGCGACAGGTCGATCACGACACTGACGTCGCCATGGCGCAATGCGCGCAACAGATCGCGAGGGCGCGGCAGCGGATCCTCGCCGCCAAACACCAACACACCTGGAAGAGCTTCCAGCGACGTATAGTCGCCCTCTGGATCGACAATCAGCAGAGAATAGCCGAAGAGAATCAATTGTTCGCAAAGGAGGCCGACCGCCCAGGACTTCCCGGATTTTGTGTCGCCGGCGACCAATACGGTGCGGCCTCGAACCGCCAGAGAAAACGGATCTCCTGAGTCTGTGTATCCCAGCAACACGCTGCGACGGCTCTTGGGCGAAGGTGGAATCCGGCGCTGGTTGGCCATGGTGAGAAGATATTGGGCGACGGATTCAGGGCCATTTCCCGGCAGAACATAGTCGGCGGCTGCCATCAGGACCGGGCTACCCCACGCGACCGCGACCCCGAACTCGCAGGATCGCAGCAGTTCATGGTCGTTTTCCGCATCGCCAATGGCCACTACATTGTGGGGCGACAAACGGAGAATCTTGAGAATTTCTCGCAACCCAGTAGCCTTGCTGATGGCTTGGCCGAGAATCATGACTCGTCCTCTGTTGAAGATAAGAGAGTGCGGCAACTCACGAATCCGTAAAATTTCCAGCAGTCGCGGAGCATCCTTTGCGTCTGCTTCCACAATCGATTGGCCCGCCTTGAAGTCGATGCCCTCAGCCCGAACGGCCTCCAGAAGGGCGGCTGGCGGCGGTTCACCAAGAAGTTGAGAATAGCGGCTGTCCGGAACGTAGATCACGGCGCCATTCTCGGCGACCACGGCATCAACAAAATGCAGGTTGCCTGCTACCCGTTCCAGTTCAGACAGTATTCGTCCAGTGACGATCAGTACGACGATGTTCCGCGTGCGAAGCGTTGCAATTGCCTGCCGCATCTCATCGCCAAGCACATCGTTCTGGGCGATCGTACCGTCGTAGTCCAAAGCTAGAGCCAGAAACCTCATCAGTATCCTCGATCCTCACTGACAAGCAAATCGAAAAGGTAGTCCAACTGCTACCTCACCGTGGATTCCGTTGATTCATCCCCAACTCTTTTATCGTTCAGAGCATATTTACCTACTTTGTAACCCAGGTCGCTCCTTGACAAATTGAGCCGTCTTGCGGCATCCGCCTGCACTCCATCGCTTGCTTTGAGAGCGCGCTCGATCAATGCCAATTCAATCTTCGCCAGGGTCTCCCGCAAATCCAGATGCTCGGGCAGCCGGGCCGCTAATTGTCCGGCGTCCAGTTTCGTCCCAGTTTTTGGGCCGTCTGCCGCTGCGATATTCAAGGGAAAATCCTCGGGTTGCAACTGGGAGTGTTGGCCAAGGATATGAGCGCGCTCCAGAAGATTTCGCAGCTCTCTGATATTGCCTGGAAAGCGATACTGGGTGAGCTTGGCAATTGCTGCTTCGCTCAATCGCCGTTGGGGTACCTTCGCCTCACGTGCAATTCTTGTGGAGAGAATCTCGCAGAGACCCGGGATGTCTTCGAGCCGTTCGCGCAAAGGTGGCAAATGGATGGGTAACACGGCCAGACGATAGTACAAATCTTCGCGGAATGATCCAGTCTGCACACGGTCTCTGAGGTTACGATGTGTCGCCGTTACCACGCGCACGTCAACGTGACGGGTCTTTGTCGAACCCACGCGCTGAATCTCCCCATCTGCAAGCACCCTGAGCAATTTTGCCTGAGCAGCGGCGGACAGTTCTCCTGCCTCGTCCAAAAATAACGTCCCCCCATCGGCGGACTCGAACAGTCCGATCCTCGTCTTGTCCGCGCCAGTGAAGGCGCCGCGTTCATGCCCGAACAACTCGCTCTCGATCAAAGTCTCCGATACCGAAGCGCAATTGATGGCGATAAAGGCTTTCTGTGCCCTGCGACTGTTTCGGTGAACTGCGCGTGCGACCAGTTCTTTGCCCGTACCTGTTTCCCCTGTGATAAGGACCGTCGTGTCTTTCGGGGCGACCAGAGCAATCGTTTCGCGAACAGCACGGATACTCTCACTCTCTCCATAAATCTCGTCCGGACCTTCCATTTGGAGGACCGCGGTCTTCAATACGGCATTCTCCCGCAACAGTGCGGTGCGTTCACTGGCGCGCTTAACAGCGGCCCGCACAGCGTCCGGAACAAATGGTTTTGTGAGGAAGTCGAAGGCGCCCTCTTTCATACTTTCCACTGCGAGTTCCAGGGTGCCGACCGCGGTCAGAAAGATGACCGAGATTGTCGGATCGCTCTGCTTTGCAGCTAGAAGGACATCCAGCCCATTGCCATCAGGCATTTTTTGATCTGTAAGGATAACGTCAAAGTCTTCCCTGGCCAAGATGGCTTTGGCATCCAGTACTCCGGTTGCTTCAGCCAATACATGGGAATCCAGACGAAGGTTGGCGGCCAGAATCCGTCGCATACTCGGTTCATCATCGACGATCAGTACCTTACCCATATAGAACTCCTTGCGCTGTTATCTCCCCTGGGACACCCAAGAGTGTCATGGAGAAGATTACGCGGCCCTTTTGATTGCAGCTGACCCAGAGATCGCCCCCATGGTCCTCGGCGACACGGCGAGCTATGGCAAGCCCAAGGCCGGTACCGCCCGGCTTGGTGCTGTAAAAAGGCTCAAAAATCCGCAAAAGGTCCTGATCGGAGATAGGGTCGCCTGTATTTTGAACATCAATTCGGACCAAAGCATCGGTCCGCGATGCGCTGAGTGCCACCGATCCGGGCGAGGAGGCGGCGTCCATTCCGTTCAGAACGAGATTCAAGATAGCGCCTTGCACCTGCGCTGAATCGACCTCGACGGATATGTTCTCAATAGGCGAGTAAATCACCTCGATCGATCGGCCCGCGGCATGAGCCTTTACCACATCTACCGTGTAGGAGAGCAGGTCGTTCACAAAAATGGACGAGAGCTGAGGAGTGAGCGGCCGGGCATAGTTCAAAAACTCCGTCGTCAAATGCTCTAACCGGCTCGCTTCTCTTGCCGCTATCTGGACCATTTCTTCGCGGTCTGCTTCTCCAAGTTTGATGTTGGCCGCGGTTGCAAGGGAACTGGAAATCATGGCTACCGGGTTGCGGATCTCGTGCGCGATGCCGCTGGCAAGGCGGCCTATTGCCGCCAACTTCTCTTCATTGACCAGTTGTTCGCGCGCTGACTGCAGGGCAGCCAGGCTCTCGTACAGTCTGGACTGCTGTTGTTTCACTTGGTGGACGAGGAGCCATACCAATATTCCGATGAGGCCATAGATGATGGAGATCATGCCGACTTCCAGGACTTCTGTAGGCCGTGAGGGAGGATGCAGCGCAAAAAAATGTTGCGTCCACCAAAACATCGTTACTATCGACGAAAGAATTGTAAGGACAGTGGGCACCAGCCCAAATTGGTAAGCACACTGAAGAATGGGAATCGCGAGCAGTACAAAGTAGGGATTATCATCGCGGTCAGTCAGGAAGGCGAGAAGAACGGCGAGGATGAAGATTCCCACAATCGAAAGAGCCGTCTCTCGGCGAGCGGTTTTCTCGGTGATTTCGTTCGCTTGTTCTTGCAGCCAAACGATTTCTAGAAATTTCAGCGAGAAACTGATGCCAAGGGCCAGGATGACAGGAGTGCTAGGCTCGCCCAGCCGGAAAGCGAAGGCGGTGTGCAGCAAAAGCAAGAGCCCAAGCACGAACAGTGTAAGGACACAGAAGGCGATCTGCTGCACTCTGAACGAATGGGCTTCGAATATTTCAAGCGACGGAATCTTGCGCATCATTTCTATTGTGACAAAGACGTCATCCTGAGGGTACGCCTCAACGGCTCGGCTTTGCGAATGTTCGAAGTAGCTAAGGTTTGTCATCGCTGATTCGGTTGTTTGCTTCCGCGGGCGAAGCAGTTGACTGGCCAGTTGTTGCCGAAATCAGGGCATGCACGCCAAATTCATGCACCAGTCGGGTACCCGTATAGGCTGTATTGACGAGAAATACAATTCCCCCGAAGTAAAAAGCCAGGAAGGTTAGGGGCAGGACCGTCGAAAAGAGTCTGGTTTCCCGTCGTTGCAGTACACGTGGAAGAAGAAAAATTCCCAGCAGAATAATTGACAGTTGCGAGAACACAACTATTGTTTCCGATGCGAAATTTTGGTGAGTTTCAAGAACGGCATCCATTGCCCCTCCCCGTTCCACCACTTTCGCCGCTGCCTTTCCCGTGGACATGGCAATAAGCAAACTAGCGGTGCCCAGAAGGAGCAAGAGGATTGCAGTAATCATATAGGGCCTGCCCTTTGGGGGACGCAACGCCGCGCTGATCGCGATGAACAATGGGCTCACAAACAAAAGTACGATCGGGAAGTGGATGATCAGCGGATGCAACGAGTCCCAGGTTGGTATGTGCGGCATGATGAATCTCCTGGCCGATGCGGGGGGCGCCGCCGGACAGGCCGGCGAACCGGAATTGCCGCTTACGCTACTTTTTCGAACATCTCTCCTGGAGTGAAGCAGGAGGGACAATCGGAGAAATTTATCTCACTCGTTGTGTAGCCGCATGTCGGGCAAACGAAAAAGGTCGTGCTCTTTGAGTCCTTCACCTTGTCCAGATTCTGCAGCGACCGCGTATAGAGTTTGGCGTGTTCCGCCTCGGCTGTTTTTGCAAAGTTCAGGCTTTGAACGGCGTCACTGTTACCGTCGCGTCTTGCCTGCTTGAGGAACGCTGGATACATGGTGTCGCGTTCGTACGTTTCGCCCTTGATCGCGGCTTCCAGGTTCTCGCGGGTTGATTTCACTTCAGGGCTTTCGATGGTTGCCTTGGGAATGGCGCCCAGGTCTTTTATGACCACGGCATGATTCGAAGCGTGGACTTCTTCGGCTCGCGCTGCTGCCCGGAATAAACTTGCAATTTCGCCGTACCCCTCGCCATCGGCCTGCTTGGCAAACGCCAGATAGCGGACATGCGCATTGCTTTCCCCGTTAAAGGCTGCCTGCATGTTCTGCAGCGTCGTGGTCGAGGTTGCTGCACTGGCGCCAACAGAATATGAGCCCATGGCCCATGCAGCGAGAGAAACCATCGACAGGACACGAAATATGGATTTTAAGCGCGGCATTTTTGTTCCCCTTTTAGTACGCCGCCGCGTGTGGGTGCGGCGACTACAGTGAAGGCTGCACGCCAGGCACCAATTGAGCCCGTTGCATAAGGCCAGTAATTCGCGTGTTGGACGAGTGTGCCGCCTTACGCAGGAGCAGTGGATGTCCTAAGATTTTGACGCAAGAGTCAGATAATTCGGACAGTTAATTGATTTTCCTTAGCGAGCTCGCCGTATGTATCAGGAAAATAAGAAGCCTCAGTTTTTGGATGTTCACTTGCATTTGATGGAGTACATCGATCTATTCGAGATTGTGTCGAGATTTGCGCCAGGAGTGTGTATGAAGAGTCGTGAGAAGAAGGCCCGAGCAACGAACAAACCCATAGGAGGTACGCTTCTCTATGTGACCGAGCTGGTCGATGATCCCGACGAAGCTCTCACCATTGACTCCGATCTGGGAGAGAACCACGGTCGCCATCTCGAGCTGGTCCATGTCATTGATCTGGAGCACACCCCATCGAATCCTGACGCGCATATGGGTATTCAATACCGGCTGGACGCGCTGGCAGCAAAGCTGCGGAAGCTTAAATGGGATGTTGTGACAATCTTACTGTTTGGTTTTGCCGAAGATAAAATTCCGAAACGAGCGAAGCAGATCAAGGCCACGCTGATTGCGTTTCGGCCCAACAAGACACCGTCCGCGGGGAGACAGGAAAGGCTGTGCGCCCGCATTGAGCGTAAAGCTCGGTGCCCGGTGATTGTTCTCCGCAAAAACTCCAATTAGCGTGAGACTGGAAGGCCCACGATGTGCGATAGCAAACCGAAAATCCTGATCGTAGACGACAATGCGTCGCTACGAACGTGTTTGTCCCAGTTATTCATGCGCGCCGGCTTGGACGTTCGGTCTGCGCAGGATGGGTTCTCCGCGTTATCGGAGATTCATCTGCGGGAGCCGGATATTCTACTTTCCGACCTCAACATGCCGGGAATGTCGGGGTTCGAATTGCTTTCTACCGTTCGACGAGAGTTTCCCATGATCCGCGCCATAGCGATGAGCGGGGACTATTCGGGTGAAGCTGTGCCGTCCGGCGTGGCCGCTGACGCTTTCTACGAAAAGGGACGCAGTCTCGGGTCTTTGACGCATATCGTGGGTGCGATGGCAGCGCACAGGATAGCGTGCTGACGTGCGCTAGCTGGAGATTTCGAGCCGGGCAGCCGTACCTTGCTTTAAGAAGGCATACGGCATCTCATTCGATGCCGTTAAAAGGCGATCACCTGGCGCCCGCTGAAAATACTGAGGGTTCCTCCGGTTGCGACAAAAGCAGTCCGATGGCTGTTTCCATCCTGGTATCTGGATCGATCGATGTGTAGGCGGTGTTCGTTATCTTGCGAATGTAGTGCGTTTCGGAAAACAGGAAAACCGTGTAGGTGAAGTCGAAATCCATCTCGGTTATTTGCCAGTTGCCCGGAAGCACCTCGCGCTGTTCGATGCGAAAATGTCCGCCCTTGTGAAGTTTCCCCAGTATCCCCCATCCAAATGGGACGTTGCGGAATATCTCCCCGTCCACGCGAAGAAGTTGCGCACGGCGCACATCCATTTGCAAGACGCCTCGCATTCCTTTGTAAACTCGAGTTTCCTGGCTTGCAGGATGGAAATCCTGCAAGGGAAAAAAGTTGAATTCCTGGCTGGCAGAGCCGTCCTCAACCGACTTTTGAAATGAGAACGCCATGGGTATCGCGGCCACCAATTTCAGGCGCCGCTGCAGTTCTCGATCCTGTGGTAGTGCTGCGAAGTGCGTTCCCGGTTTCTGAAGAAGCGCATTTAGCCGGCCAATTTCTTTTTTGTCCTGCGCTGCAGTAAGTGGCTGATCGCGAATGGTTATCAGCCGGTCTACCCGACCTGTTCTCGTCAAGATGACGTCCCGAATCTCCGATCCCCAGGGGGCATCCGTTCTTTCCTGAAAGCGGATGGGTATAGGCGATCGCAACTGCCTCATCAGATTGTTTGTGCATCGGCGAACCATGGCTGTTGCGGATGGCGATGGAGTGTTTTGTGTCTCGCCCGCAATCTTACCGCTGAGGACAACCCCGATCACCAGGAGAGCGGTACATACGGCGGTTCTTATTTGTGGGCAATCACTCATGAACTCCCCGACAGCCTGACCATTCTCACATTTCGCCCCAAACCTCAGCCGAGTCGAACTGAGTCAGGGTGGCGCTCCGTTCTCACATTGGTGAATTTGAGACTAAGGAACGGGAAAACGATTTGTGTGGGACTCTGTCAGTGAAATCTTCTCGGCATCGGTATGCCCGGACAAAACCTTCGCTTGCGACTTCCCTAGATAAATCGAAAACAAAGGGCAGGGCGACCGGCGCATCAAGTGCTGTACCCGACCATGGAGACGCGTTCCGTCAATCAGATCTCCTCCACGGACGCCCATGACGATGTAATCCGCATTCCGATCTATGGCTAGATCGAGAATGATCTCAATCGCATCGCCAGTCCGGACAACTGACTCTGCTTGCACATGTGCTGCGCGAGCGGATGCCAGCAGCATCTGCATCCCTCTTGCGCGCAGTTTCGCCAATTGACCGGCGATGGGCTCCACCGCGAAAGAATCCTCTACGGCATGCACCAGAAGGAGTACACATTCTGCTGATTTTGCAAATGCCAATGCGTATAGGAACGCTGCCTGAGAGGCGGGCGAGAAATCGGTTGGAACTAACAGCAATCTGCGACGCTCTTTTTCCGGTTCTTGCCTGCGAGCTTCCGGTACCACTGTTAATACCGGACATGGCGCCGCTCGAACCAACTGCTCGGCCATCGTGCCGAAGCGCGAACGCCCTGTGAGCTCCATGCCTTTGCTACCCAGCACCATGAGGTCAGCATGACTTGCACGCGCAACTTCTAGAATCATGTCCCTGACATTGCCATGCCGTACGATCCAACTAGCTTGCAAACTGCTATCGGTCAATTCCGTGCAGATCTTCTGCAAATCATTTTTGGCGGAAGCGATCATCTCGGACAGAACCACGTGAGCATCCATCTCCTCGGGAGAGATAGCGGCCGGATCGACAATATGTACTAGCAGAAGCTGGGCGCTGTGCTGGACTGCGAAACGCCTGGCAAACACCAGCGCCCGATCGGACGCCTGTGTGAAGTCGATACACGCGACGATGGTGTGGATCCTCAAGGCTACGTCGGACATGGAAATCCCCTGTTTTGATGGGGTCGCGCGAATCTTCCCATACCATTTCACTGCATTCGACTACTGCGCCACCTTGTAAGCGGCGCAGCAGCGAAGGAGACACTGAAACAGAACTGTTCTATTGGCCGCTGCTCGTGGGTGGCAGCTCCAGCTTTTGCTCGAGAGATTGTGACTTTGCCTTTGCCTGGTCGTACTCGACAAAGTCTTTGATCATTTGGGAGATTCGGCTCGCCAGTTCGTAATTGCCATGCGCATAGTCTTGATACGCGAGCATGTGAACTCGATTTTGATTCTCGTTTAAGTGGTTAATAGTCGCGTTCAGGTGGTCCGCCATCTCCTGCAATAGGGGATTGATCTGGTCGATCGCCTGTTGCTGCCATGGGGAGCCTTCCGAACGCAGATCATTTAGCTGCGCGGTCAGTTTGCCAAGGTTGTTGACATGCGTCTTGATTAATTCAAGCTGTGATCCATGAGTCCGCCAGCTGATCTTCGAGCGAGTGAAGCTCTCCAGGGTAGCGGCATCATCGTCCAGGAGCACGGCATGATGTTCCGCTTCCGAAAAAAGCTGCGAAATTTTCGCAGAATCTGAGTTTTGCGCAACAGCAAACGGCACCCTGATCGCCAGGAGGAGCGCAAAAACGGCAAGGCCTGCCGATATTCGAAGTACTGATCCAGTTTTCATAGAGTTCTCCTTTGCGTAGGCTTTTCGGCACATACACGCATTCCCACAATGCACGCCAACCGCCATTCTGGAATGCTCGTCAAATGCATGGAATATCAACAGAGTCATAGTTCCAGAGTTCAAATATCGTCAAAGAATTTGGACGTTATTGTAACAATCCTTGGACTTCTGATAGGACGCCTACTTTAGCTCAGCGGGGAAATTATAGAAGACACTGAGCATGAACTATGGCAGTAGGCGTGCATGGATTTAATTATCAGGGTCTCTTTAACTAAATTGGACAGGAGTAGCATATGCGATGCATCAACTCTGCATGTGACAGGGAAACATCTTACCTGCGGGATGGTTCGCTTTACCTTCTCGAACTCGAGACGTTGCCCGATTCGTTGCGTGAAAGCGAAAGTAGCGGATTTCCCATGCGCTCGTTGCCGCAGAAGTTCTTCTGGCTTTGCGCCGAGTGCGCGGGGGTCTTCACGCCGACGCAATGGACCCCATCCGGCGTTCGTCTCCGCCTTCGCCACAAGAGAACGGAGGGGACCATGGACGGTGCGCAATCGCAGCATGCGAAACTGGCCGCTCGTCGCGCTGCTCCAGCCGGTTTCCAATCAAAACAGGTGAAATCTGCATAGATCGGAAGAACACTGCGGTCGACTATGCAGGAACGGCCGCTCCCTGTAGGCGGGCTTCGGAGGCCCGTCATTTATGTGATTGTGTCAATTGCAGTATCTGCAGGATTGTTGGCCATCCTCAGCGCACAGTCCATCAGCAGGCGGCCAGTCCGATCTTATTCGTGGCCATCGTTATATCGGGTATTCCGCTGTGCATCGAGAGTAATCCTGAAGCGCAACTTCAGTGTCGATCTCTTCATCGCCCTGTCCATCTTGACTGCCGAGGCAATTCACAGACGCCAACCTCTGGGCGAAAACCCAAAGCAACGAAACTGATAGCGTCGTCCGATCGGATGTATCCCATGGATCCCGTGTTCTATCAGAACTGTGCTCCTTCGCCTTTCCTATCCCGTCCTTCGTGCACACGAGTTTGTCTCATTCTTCCTGAATACAGCTAAGCGTCTGGGAGCCATTGATGTCCAAGACTTTGGACTGATCCATCCTAAGTTTTGGACAAAACCTCTTTTCTGATATGAGCGTTTTCCTGTGTCCACAATAGAAACCATTCAAGCCCACTCTGGCTGCACAATTGCAACGTTATCGATTGTGATTCGTCAGTCATGGCCGGAGATGCGCTCTGACCGGCGTTCATCATCACCTGCACGAGGCGTTACTTAAGACAGTTGATGCAGCAGTCGGAGGAGAGCACCCGTGCGACATGCCAAGTCAGCATGCCGATGCAATTTGTTTTACGTGGATTGTGACGAAACAACAGCTTTTGAGCAGATGGTCTCGTGACGCCTTTGCGTTACGAGACTTCCAGACGGCAAATCAACGATATCTGCAGCCGCCACGCTGCCCTAAGAAAAGGACGAACCTAATGTCAAGCTCACCTTCCGTTATAAGAACCACGCCAGAAATCTTCCCCATGATGCCCCGGTATAGTTCCATGGGAATCCGAAGCACCTCCCATGCAACATCGCCAGTACGTAACTACCCCGTTGCATTTCCTGGCCATAGTGGTTGGTCGGCGCTCTCCCGCGGCACGTTCGAGCACCTGGACCGGCTAAAGCGCTTGCTATCTTATCCGGCCGGGACAACCATCTTTGCGGAGGGCCAGACATGCCAGGGGATCTTCATCCTCTGGCAGGGCGAAGTAAAACTGGCGATGAGCAACGCAGAAGGTAGAACCCTGATTGTAGGCGTTTCGGGCCCGGGAGAACTTCTGGGCTTGCAGGAATGCCTGACTGGAGCGACTTATGGCGTGACGCTTGAGACTACGACGCCGTCGGAGATTGCCTTCGTTCTTCGTCAGGATTTTCTTAACTTTCTCAGCGAACATAGCGATGCCCGCCAACTAACCAACCAGCAACTCATTAGCGATTGCCGAGCGGCCCACGATCTTATCCGCACGATTGGACTGTCTCAGTCTATCCACGAAAGACTAGCGCGCATCTTTTTGCAATGGACTAAAGGATCGAAAGTCGTTAACGGCACCTATCGCATCAACATTGGATTAACTCACGATGAGATCGGCCAGTTGATCGGTGTAAGACGAGAGACAGTGAGCCGAACCATGAGTCAACTTAAAAAACAAGGCATCGCGGAATTTGCAGGCGCAACTCTGGTGATTCATAACAAAGCAACGTTGGAGCGGCTAGCAGGTTGATCTCCAACCTATCTGTAGGGCAGTCGGTTCTTCGAGTCCACGCAGTCGAGACTGACTTACAGCGATACATCCAGAAACATTAAGGAGATGGCATGAATAGTACAGCGGGAATCTGAGGCGGTAAGCTCCACAGTAGAGTTGTGGGGCAGGCAGGGTGCGGGCTGAATATGTGCGATGAGGCCACAGGACCTCGTGAAGGAGATTAG
>JAJYSV010000124.1 GCA_021793405.1 Acidobacteriota bacterium | reverse complement strand
TGGCTCCTCAGGTAGGACTCGAACCTACAACCCTTCGGTTAACAGCCGAATGCTCTGCCATTGAGCTACTGAGGAGTGGGGACGCGATGGGATTCGTCTATGTCGTAAGGTAACAAATCGTCGAGCCATCGTCAAAGCGATGGGCAACCTTTCTATTCTCCCCCCACTCCGTTCTGATACGTACGACAGCCTTCGTCCAACCGATCGAATTGTTATCATGAATCCCGGAGAAAAGTATGCAGACCGTCACCCCCAAAATTTCTCGCTTAGACCGCAACGAGGTCACCGCCGAAACCGGAGAAATCTACGATCGCTACATGCAGCAGCGCGGAAATGTTCCCAACATGTTTCGCACGGTCGCGCACCGTCCGGAAATCTTTCAGACCATGATTGCGCATTTTGAAGCGGTCCTGAATACCGGCACCTTGCCGCTCAGGCTGAAAGAACTCGCCATCGTGCGAACATCTCAGTTGAATCACTGCGGATATTGTCTCGCTTCGCACTCGCGCATCTGCAAGAAACTCGGCTGGAGCGACGACCAACTCATTCATCTGGCCGATTACGCCGATCGGACTGATTTTTCACATCCGGAAAAAGTGGCCTTGCGACTCGCCGAGTGGATGACGCGCAACGACGGTCCTCTCACAGAGGAGCAATGGCAGGAAGTGCGCGAAGTCTATTCCGAAGGCGAGGTTGTTGAGCTGATGGCGGCCATCGGATTGTTCAACTACTTCAACCGCTTCAATAATCTGCTCGACATGGAACCCACAGCGCCCGCTTCTTGAGCATCCGCTCAATACAGCAGGATGACAATCTGATAGGCCATGAATCCATTCTGATTCGCCTCATGACATGCTCCCACAGCGGCGCTGCGATACATTCCGGCGGCAATTCCCTGCTCCACTCGCTGCGGAAGCCGGCTCAGATCGACCGTACTGTACCTCATGATCAGCTTGGGTAACGGCCGTGTCCCATGAGGGCTGGCATCGCAATAGCCGGTTGCCAACGCATCGCCCGGCCGCACTCGCAAGCCGCGTGAGGCCAGCAGTGAGGCTACCTGTTTCTCTTGCTGCGGACGGGTGAACGAAACCATTTCACGAGCAAAATCTTCCACCGCGTACAGCTCGCCGCGCTGTCGGACAATCGCAATCCCCACCGCATTCAACCGCGGATCCAGCAGGTTCGCGCGATGCGGCGGTGAATGCATCCACTCATCGTTGATTTGCCTTGGAGTGGGGGCTTCCGCGACATTCTCCGCCACCGTGCTGCAATGCAATCCTGTTTGCTGAATGCGGACCACCAGGTCCGGCTCGCCCGCAACTCGATGCGACAGAGTTCCAGATGCGACCATGCGCTGCGCATGCTCCCACGCGGCTTTCGTCAACATGGGTTCCTCACGCACCGGCTGCAATCCCTGCGCCGATCGATCCTCGTTCGTGGCCTGAAGAAGCTCTGCCGCGGCGCGCTGCTCCGACTCATTCATGGTGAAGTTCTGCGCCCACGCCGCGCACGTCAGCTCCAGAAATAACGCAGTCAGCAATAGAATCGAATTCTTGAAACGCATGGCACTCCTCTCCATCTTCTGTCTGCGAAATCGTTGTGAACTTGTTTTCGAGCATGGATCGCCGTCACTGAACCTTAAACAGTGCCCGAACCCAGTCTGTCTTTCATGGCTGCATACGTCCGTCGAATGCCTTCTTCGAGGCGGGTTCTCGTTGTCCACCCGAGCGCCTGCATCCGGCTCACATCCAGCAGCTTCCGTGGCGTTCCGTCGGGCTGCGAGGTGTTGAACCTCAGCGAACCCTTATATTCGAGAATTCTACAAATCAGCTCCGCCAGGTCGCGAATGCTGATGTCCTTTCCCACGCCAATATTGATGAGCGGCGGAACATCCTGCCGCAGCAGCGTCTCCAATTTCTCCGCCGGCAGCTGCAGCAGGAAGATGCATGCCTCCGCCAGATCGTCGCTATAGAGAAATTCTCGTCGCGGCGTGCCTGTGCCCCACACTTCCACTTGATTGCTACCAGTCTCCTTCGCGGTCGCCACTTTGCGCAGCAGAGCGGGCAACACATGGGAACTTGCCAAATCGAAATTGTCTTCCGGACCGTACAGATTTGTCGGCATCGCCGCTACAAACTTCGTTCCGTATTGGCGGTTGTACGCCCAGCATTGCTCGATCCCCGCAATCTTGGCCACTGCATAGGGACGGTTCGTCGGCTCCAGCGGTCCTGTCAGCAGATACTCTTCGCGAATCGGCTGGGGGCACAGCTTGGGATAAATGCAGCTGGAACCCAGAAACAGCAATCGCGTCACCCCAAATTCGTAACAGGCATCAATCACGTTGGACTGGATCAGCAGATTGTCGCGAATAAAATCCACTGGATAGGTGTTGTTCGCGTGAATTCCGCCCACCTTAGCCGCTGCCAGAACTACGTATTCCGGCCGCTCGCTCTGGAAGAACTCCCACACGGCGGTTCGATGAGTCAGGTCGAGCTCCCCGCTCGTCCGCAACAACAGGTGGTCATAGCCCGCGGCTGTCAGTCGGCGGCAGATCGCCGAACCCACCAGACCACGATGCCCCGCGATGAAGACCCGACTGGCCGAATGCATGACGCCTTCTCTAATGTCCGCTCGGGTCATCTACGACCGAGCCTTGTGGCCTGAATTATTGTTCATCCCGCCACGCGAGTCAAAATCCCCAGGCGCATCCTGCTTCCAATCCGTCATCGCCTGCTCCAGTGTGTATCGAAAGCAGTATCCAGCGTCCCGCAGCCGCTTCGGCTCAATAAACGTGGACTGCGAAAGTTTTCTCATCCGCAGAGGATTCACCGATGTATGCACTCCAAACAATTGCGCGATGCCCGCCACTGGGTATGACGCGGCAACCAGCAGATTCCGCGGGACAGACCATCGAGGTTGTCGATACTTCATTGAAGAACAGACGGCGTTCACGAATTCTTCCAGGGTCGGCGGCGGATCCATGGAAACATTCCACAGCAAAATCGGCTCTCCGGCTCGCTCCTGGTGTTCGATCGCAAACTGCATCACGTGGCACAGTTCCTTCACGTAGACGCCGGCCTTGCGCGTCGATCGATTTCCCATATAGACAAAATACCCGCGCTCCAGGCTGCGAACCAGCCGGGCGACATTGGCATGTTCTCCCGGCCCGAACACGACCCCAGGTCGCAGCACAATCAGCCGCCGGTTCGGATTTGCATGTTGCCATGCTGCATGAATTTTTTCTGCCACCAGTTTCGAACCGCCATACGCCGTCTCGGGGATGGTCAGTGAATCCTCATTCCTGGCGGCGTCGCTCGACCCATATGGGGAGATGCTGCTGGTGAAAACAATCCGAAAACATCCGGCGTGCGTGGCATACGCGCAAATATGCTCCGCGCCCGGCAGGTTGGTTTCGTAATATTCGTTGGGCTCGTGTCCAGGCTCACGATGCACAGCAGCCAAATTGATGATCAGGTCCGCCTGCTGCGGGAGCGGCACACCATCGAGCGACAGACGCACATCGCACTCTACATACACCACCCGCGGCTGCGCGCCACCGGTCGACTCTATCCAGCGCAGCAATGGTTTCACGTAGGCTTCATCCCGAAGTGGACGAATGTCGGCTAGATAGATGCGCTCGACTTGCGTATGTTCCAGCAGGTGTTTTGCGATATGGGTGCCGATACATCCGGTACCTCCAAAGATCACGCACGTTCGAAGGTTCATGCCCGCGCTCCAACCTTCATTCAGCGGCCCCGCTGCGAACCGTCGCAGCTTCCCGCACCACTTCGCGTTGTATCATCACGGCGTCCAACATCGCCTTCTCTCCGGTCGCCAGCCGCACCATATTTGTAATGGAAAACTGATCCAGTAGCGGCCTCACTCGGACGCGCCGCGCTGACGCCGGTTCTCGCCGCACAATCTCCAGCGCTTCATTCAGGCGCGTCAAGAACAATTCTTCGTCCCATCGCGTCGCAATGGAGCCGGTACCCGCCAGGCGAATCATGCGTTCCACTTCGCTGCCTTCGCTGCAGATGGCCAGCAGATGAACCCCCGCGGCCAGCAGGTTCGGCAGCTTCGAAGGCAATGCCGCGCTCTCCGTACCCTCCGACTGAGGAATGATCTGGATCGCCGATCGCGCGTACAGCTCCGCCAGATCCTGCTCCGCAACTAGTGGATGAAACTGGACGCGCGGTCCCTGTCGCGATTCATATGCCGCGCGCAGACTGTCATAGAACGGGCCACCGGAAAGCACGTGAAATTGAACATCCGGGTGGAGTTCTGCTGCCGCCTGCAGCAAGGCGACCAATTGCTGAGAGTTTTGCTTATAGCCGAGTGCGCCGGAATAGACCACGTGCAGTTTCTCCGGCGGAAACAGCGCTTCCAGACGACTGTCGCTCGGTATTGCGGCGATCGACTCGTCGATTGCAGGCAATGTAATCGACGGATACTGCACCGCAATTCTTGCCGGATCGAGCCCGTAAGAACGCTGCGCGATTTGCGCCATGTCGCCAGAAAAGAAGATGCACAGATCCTGCGAGCGGAAGACGCGGCTCTCCACCGCGTGGATCATATGAATGATTGCCCGGCGCGCGAAACTCTTCTCTTGAGCCGCCAGAATTCCTTGCAAATCGTGGACTACGGCCACCCGGCGCACACGCCTGGGCAATAGAGGGTCGAGAAACAGAGCAAACAGACTCGGCGGAAGGATGCTGACGACAACGTCCGCATCTCTGCGCAAGCGCCACACGCGGCGCGCGGTGAACAGCGCAAACCATGCTTCCAGTACCAAACGCCGCAGCGGCATCGCTTTGGGATAGCGAACTCCTGCGCCGCCGCGCAGGATGGTCACGCCTTCAATCTCCGCGTCGCTCGCTACGGGTACCCACGTTGGGTAAAGAGGATGGGAGCACACCACGGTTACCCCGTGACCCTCCGCCACAAAGGCTTCCGCAAGATGTTGATTTGCCTTGCCCGTGGAAATCAACTCTGGGTAAAAGAATGGGGAGACGATAAGAATTTGTTGTTGCCAGTCAATCACACGCGCGTCCTATGTTTCGGCCACAAATTCAATCTCGGCAGGTGGTTGATTTCTCCACCAAGACGAGTACCTGAAAAAAATCGAGAGCTCATCCGCGGGCGATCGCTATCGTGCCGGTCTTGCGGAACTTTATGAAATCAATGTTTTTACAATACCACCGGAATCTTTCCTGCTGTGTTCTTATTCCCTTAAGAATGCTCCAATCCGCTTCTGGTTGCTTTTCCGATCGTCGAGCGGCTGCCTGTCAATTACAATCGCTTGGATGCATTCTTTGCACTTCCAGCCACTCGCGATTTTTGGGATCGTTTTATTGGCGATCTTCGTCGTACTGGCGATCTTTGCGCCTTGGATTGCGCCGTTCGATCCCGCCGCCATCCATCTGCACGCCCGCCTGCAGTCACCGTCGGCTAGCCATTGGTTTGGCACTGATGAACTGGGCCGCGACATCCTGTCCAGGGTCATTTTTGGAACCCGCATTTCTCTGTTGGTGGCCACCTCCGTGGTCAGTATTGCGCTTGTTCTCGGCCTGGTTCTCGGCTCCATTGCTGGATTCTACGGCGGCTGGCTCGACGCCTTTCTAAATGTTCTTGTCATGAATACTTTTATGGCGCTGCCCGGTATTCTGATCGCCATCGCCCTGGTGGCGTTCCTCGGCCCTGGCATGACCAACTTGATTCTTGCGCTTTCGATCACCGGATGGGTGGGCTATGCGCGGCTGGTGCGGGCCCAGGTTCTGGCCGTCCGGGAACGCGAATTTGTGGAGGCGGCGCGTGCCATGGGCGCCACCGACCTGCGCATCCTCACCCGCCATATTTTGCCGAATATTATCCAGCCCGTCATGGTCCAGGCTGCGATGGGAATGGCGGGCACGATTCTTGCCGAAGCCACGCTCAGCTTTCTCGGCCTCGGCGTGCCTCCGCCCATGCCCAGCTGGGGAGTCATGCTGAACGACGCGCGCGCGCATTTATTCGACGCCCCGCACATGGTCATCTTCCCCGCCATCGCCATCATGCTCGCCGTGCTTTCCTTCAACTTCATCGGCGACAGCCTGCGGGACCAGCTCGATCCGCGCACGCGGATCGCAGTCGGCGCCGGCGCGAATTATTAACGGAGGCGCATCATGCGGATTGGCGTCATTTCCGATACAAGCAGGCATCGCCGCCGTGATCTACGGCCACTCCCACCAGCCTCAGATTACGTGGACCGACGGAATCCTCTTCTTTAAGTAGAATTGCGTAGGTTTCTTCTCCCTAGTACCGTGACCGCATAAATGAGTAATTCATTTTCCGGCGCGCGTGTTTTCTGGTGAACTTCCAGCGGATAGTGATGTGATCGCTATTCGCACGTCGATTACACGCTTTGGTCTG
>JAJYSV010000046.1 GCA_021793405.1 Acidobacteriota bacterium | reverse complement strand
TGGACTCAGAATAATGTAGTCTAGTTACGTCGGTATGTCAACATAATAATCTATTGTCAGACCTATTTACCCGGATGACTCAGCTAACAATCGTCCAGGCAAATGTAGAAACTCCAGGGCACGGCTTCAGCCGTGCCGTAAATGGATGAAAATCCCCAGGGCTTTAGCCCCTGAGGGACTCTCGATAGACTTAATCAGAGTTTCCTTACCTCTGATTTCCAAGTGCGGCACTTGCATTAAGCGCCGCATGAAATTTGTGAAGTTCTCCGAGTCGCTGCTGACATTCTTGGCGGACTGTGGCGTCTTCATCGGCAGGTGTCCGCAGAGGTCTCTATGCCCAGGTATCTCTTGAAATCGAAGATCCATGTGTTTCGCCGATCGCCTTCCCGGCAAAGTGGGCGGCAATGATCTTTGGTTACTTTGATGAAAGCGGCGAGAAGGGCGACGGCTTTGTCGTGGTCGCTGGATTAGTCGGTAGGCGAAAGGACTGGAAACAATTCCTTAAACTATGGCGCCAAGAATTGGGTGATCGGCCATTCTTACACTTGGCGGAGATGCGCTTAGGCTCATCCAAAGCCACTAAAAGACATGGCGATTTACTACTTCGCCTTGGCTCAGTACCAAGTCAAGCCAACCTTCGCGCGTTCGCGGGTTCCGTTAGGACCGCGCACTATGCGGACAAGATAAAAGGCACCATAGCCGAGATAGGCTTAGCTGGATATAGCATTGCACTCGTTGCAATGGTTGATGCCGTGCTTAAAAGTAAACTGATCCCAAAACGAGAACGGATTGAGTTCACGTTTGAAGATCAAATACAATTCGCGGTCCCCAGGGCGGCAACCTTTCACAGTTTCAGGCAGGTTGAAAAATACAAGACCCACCACGGCAAAAGCCGAGTCGGCAAAGATAGTGCGATGGAAAAGTCTCCTCTTTTAGAGGCTTCGGATTACCTCGCCTATGCGATCTTGCAGCAGCTAATAGACCCTGATTCCCAAAAAGCTAGGATCACTGCTCCTATCCTTGAAGCAAGTAATCCTATAGGCCATGTGGAAGTTACTAGAGGAAATGTGGACTACCTGATAGAGCATGTCTACGCAGACTACGGAGAAGAGATTCCCCTGATGGACCGGGAGAAGAGAGCCTTTATCCTTGAGGAGATGAAAAAATCGTTCAAACAATAGCACTTCCCTGTCAGGGTAACCCCGGTAATCTAGTAGAATGGCCGCATTACAGGAACAGAAAAACAGTCCTAAGTCCGTCTTCTCTGGATATGTAACTCTTTCAGTTGCGTTTCGCTCACAGGAGACGGAGCGTCCACCATCAGGTCCACGGCCTTCGCTGTTTTTGGGAACGCAATCACCTCGCGCAAGCTTTGCGCCCCGGCCAGAATCATCACGATGCGGTCCAGCCCCAGCGCAATGCCGCCGTGCGGAGGCGTCCCGTACTCCAGCGCTTCCAGGAAGAACCCGAACCGCTCCTTGGCTTCTGCCTCGCTCATCCCCAGCGAGCGGAAGATCTGCTGCTGCACTTCCTGGCGATGGATACGGATCGATCCCGAACCCAGCTCAATCCCATTCAGCACAATGTCGTAGGCCAGAGCCCGCACCGCACCTGGGTCAGACTCCATGCGCCCCGCCTGCAAATCGTCCTCGTGCGGCGAGGTGAATGGGTGATGCGCAAACGTCCACGTGCGCGACTCCTCATCCCATTCGAAGAATGGAAAATCCGTCACCCACAGAAATTTGTAATCCTCCGGAGTGCCCTTCTTTTCGAACGCTCCGTGTTCCTCGCGGAATCGCTTCGCAAGCTCCAGCCGCAGCTGTCCCGCCTTCTTATAAATCCACGCGTGGTCGCGTGACTTGTCTGTCCCGACCCGCGGGCTCACCACGACCAGCCGATGTTCCGGCTCGATCCGTTCAAACTTGCAATTGGCTGCCGCCGCGCGATCGATTCTCTGCGCCAGCCCGGCGTATTGCGCGCTGCTTGCCAGCCGCTCTACATCCAGGTACGCAAGATCCGGCCCCAGTCCCGCCTCCACTTCCTTGATGAAAGCCTTCTTCTGCGTATTGCTCATCGCCTGCTTGTTGGGAATCACGATGGCAACAATCGGGAGACCCGGCTCTATCTTCAGCGACTCAAGCTCGGCCGCCTCAAACTCACCGCGAACATCCGTCAACTCCGGCAATCGCATATCCGGCTTATCAATGCCGAACCGGCGAATCGCATCGTCATAGGTGATCTGCGGAAACGGAGTCGATAAGTTGATCCCCGCCTCTCGGAAGGCCGCCGTCAAAAATCCTTCCACCATGCGAAACACCGTCTCCTGCTGCGGAAACGTCATCTCCAGGTCAATCTGGGTAAACTCCGGCTGCCGATCGGCGCGCAAATCTTCATCACGAAAGCAGCGCGCAATCTGGAAATACCGGTCCAGTCCGCCGATCATCAGGATCTGCTTGAACATCTGCGGCGACTGCGGCAGCGCGTAAAATTCTCCCGGATGCACCCGGCTCGGCACCAGGTAATCGCGCGCGCCCTCCGGCGTCGACCGCGTCATAAATGGCGTTTCAATCTCCAGAAATCCTTCGCCCGAAAGATACTGCCGAATCGCCAGCGCAACCTTGTGTCGCAGGATCATGTTCTCCTGCATGGCCGGCCGGCGCAGGTCGACATAACGATATTTCAAGCGAAGTTCTTCGTTGCCGATCGCCTCTTCCGCCGGCGAAAACGGCGGCGTCTTGGCATCGTTCAAGATGCGCAATTCATCCACGTCGATTTCAATTTCGCCCGTCGGCATATTCGGATTAATGGACGCCGCATCGCGTCGCCGCACCTTCCCTTGCACCGCAACCACATATTCCGGCCGCACCGCCTCCGCCTTCGCATGCGCCTCCGGACACAGTTCCTTGTCCAGCACAATCTGCACAATCCCGGCGCGGTCCCGCAGATCGAGAAAAATTAAATTTCCATGATCGCGGCGACGATTCACCCACCCCATCAACACAACTTGCTGACCGTCCGCAGATAGCCGCAGCTCTCCGCACATATGTGTTCGCTGCAAATTTCCTAGAAGATCCAGTGCCATCGTTTCCTTATTGCGATACTCGTTGAATTTTTGATGCTGCGTCCGACCAGCACGCGATTATGTTTTGCGGAGAATTCCTGCCAGTTCACTGCGCGCCACTTTCGTCTGTTGCCCGGTCTTGAAATCTTTGACCGTCACGATGCCCGACTTGGCTTCGTCTTCCCCAAACAGCACAATCGAGCGCGCGATTTTGTTTCCCACTTCAAACGACTTCTTCAGCCGGAACGATCCATCGCCCAACTCCACACGCAATCCAGCACGGCGCAATTCCCGCGCCAGCACCAGCGCGTCCGACTGCTGCGCGTCGCCAATGGGAGCAACATACACATCCAGCAGCGCGCCTTCCGCATCCCCCGCGACGGTGGAACCCGCAGCCTGTAACGTCAACACCAGCCGGTCCGCGCCGATCGCGAATCCAATCCCCGGCGCCTTTGGGCCGCCAATCGCTTCGCTCAGCCCGTCGTACCGGCCGCCGCCCAGCAGCGCATTCTGCGCGCCCAGACCTCCATGCGTAAACTCAAACGTCGTCCGCGTGTAGTAATCGAGCCCGCGTACCAGTCTCGGATTCACACTGTACGGCACCCCACATGCGTCCAGCGCACCCAGCACAGCGGCAAAATGCGCCCGCGAATCCTCATCCAGAAAATCCGCCATCTTCGGCAATGCGTTGATCTTTTCTTGGTCCTCCAGCACTTTGCAATCCAGCACGCGCAACGGATTCGTCACCGCCCGCCGCTGGCAATCGACGCACAGTGTCGGAGCCACATCCGTCAGCGCTTCCCGCAGCGCCTCCACATAACGCGGACGGTCCTCCGCCGAGCCCACCGAATTCAATTCCAGCGTCCAGCCCCTCACTCCCAGCTCGTCGAGAAAGGTCGCCAGCATCTCCAGAATTTCCGCATCGCGCAGCGGAGATTCGCTGCCGGCGCTTACCGGCCCAATCACCTCCGCCCCAATCTGAAAAAACTGCCGATACCGCCCCTTCTGCGGACGCTCGCGGCGAAATTGCGGCCCAATGTAATACAGCTTCTGCAGCAGTCCGGTGTCGCCCAGCTTATGCTCGATGTAGGCCCGCACCACGCCGGCGGTATTCTCCGGCCGCAGCGTCAGCATCTGCGCTTTTTCCGACTGCGCCCGCGGGCGATCTTCCCACGTGTACATTTCCTTGGCAACAATATCGGTCTCTTCGCCCACACCCCGGGCAAACAGCTGCGTATCTTCAAAAATCGGCGTGCGGATTTCACCGAAGCCGTAGCGCCGGAATACGCCGCGCGCCGTTGCCTCAATTGCGTTCCACAGCTCTGTTTCCGGCGGCAGCAAATCGCGCGTGCCCCGTACTGCCTTGATCTGACTCATAGTCACTTCATTAACGATAAATGGTCTGCTGCGGAAAGGGTAAGGCTGGACCGGAAATGTCTCTCGAAGCGAACATCTCATGTGTCGCTGTCGAGCGTCGCTCAAAAAAAGCCGGAACCCATGCCCCCGGTCCCGGCTTTTTCACACCATCCTAACGATGGCCGTTCAACACTCCGGCTCGTCGTGCGTAGTGTCTTTCGACATCGCGCTCGCGTGCATCAGCAACGCAACCGCCGCGGAGGTCATCCGCGTCTTGGCCGAGTCCGCGCGACTGGTAAGAATGATCGGAACCGAAGCTCCGGTCACGATGCCGGCCAGGCTGGCGCCGCCCAGGTACTCCAATTGTTTCGCCAGCATGTTGCCCGACTCGAGATCGGGAACCACAACGATATCCGCCTGCCCTGCCACTGCGGAAACCAAATGCTTGATCTTCATCGCTTCCGGGCTCACCGCAGTATCGAACGCCAACGGGCCATCCAGAATGCCTCCGATAATCTGTCCCCGGTCCGCCATCTTGCACAACGCTGCCGCGTGAATCGTCGAAATAATACTGGATTGAACCGTCTCCACCGCCGACAGAATCGCCACCTTCGGCATTGGAACTCCCAGCACATGGGCCAGGTCGATGGCATTCTGCACAATGTCCACCTTGTCGTCCAACGTCGGCAGAATATTGATCGCGGCATCGGTAATCAGCAAAATGCGATCGTACGCCGGCGTTTCCATCACAAAGGAATGGCTGATCCTGCGCAGCGTGCGCAAGCCGGTTTCCTTGGCCAGCACCGGGCGCATAAACGCATCCGTATGCAAACTTCCCTTCATCAGCGCGTCGGCCACTTTGGAGCGGCAAAGTTCCACAGAAATCTTTGCCGACTGAATTTCGTCTTCGGCATCAACCATCTCACAGGACGAGATATCGAACTTTTCCATCGCGGCGAGACGCTGTATCTTCTCCTTCGGTCCCACCAGGATCGGCCGGATCACGCCACAAACTGCGGACTCCAGCGCACCAGCCAGCGCGACCTTTGTCAACGGATAGCAAACAGCGACTGGAATCGCCGGAAGCTGCCGGGCGCGCTCCAGTAGTACGTCAAAGCGGCTGACAGCGGTGCTGGTTTCTACGGACATGGGCGCCTTCTTTCACGCTTTCCAAGTTGGGTTTCTCGATGTTTCATATGCCTGCCTTGCAGGCTATATGGCAGCGTACCTACCCCCAGTGCCACCCTGGCGTCGCTTTCCTGTTCAGAATACCTTCGTGGGAGTCGCTCTTCCGTGACGGCGGTCACCTCGACCGTTTTTTCCTGGGTAGGCTGACCGAACGATAGTTACCCCTCCACTCTCCTCGATCGCCCGCAACAGATTGGTGATAGCCATCACATCCCCGTGTATGGCCTATCACTGGATTCCGTTCAAATCCCTCCTATGATGGCACTTGAGAGGAGTCTAACGCATGATCATCGACTCGCCGCTCACCCATGGACCCATCGTCGTTGGAACAGATTTCTCCCTGTTGTCGAGATCCATTTTAGAGTATGCCACCCAGCTCGCCGTACAGGAATCGAAATCTCTCCACTTCATCTATGTCATGCCCATCATCCCGGAAGATTCTCCGGACCTGCTGCGCATCCAGGAACTCGAACTTCAGCAGCAAGTCCATGCCGCCGAACAAACGCTGAAAGGCACGGGCCTCACGGTCGACGGCACCCTCATTCTAGGTATGCCCGCCCACGAGATCCTCAAACTGGCGGACGAGTTGAAGGCTTACTGCATTGTCGTCGGCACGCATGAACTCACCGGACTGGAGCGACTGCTTCTGGGTTCCGTCGCCGAGGCGGTGATCCGGAGGTCGGATCACCCGGTCATCGTCGTCGGCCCACATGCCGCGGCCATGGCGAAAAAAACAATTCCATGGAAGCATTTGATGCTAGCGTGCGACACAGCCGAAGGAGTGACCCTGGCTGCCCGTCTGGCCGGTGAGATTGCCAGCCGCCACCAGGCGCGCCTGACGCTGTTCACGGTCCGAGAAGAAGGCATTGCCAGTCCCTCGGAAAGCCAGTTCGACGCCCTTGAAAAAATGATGAGCCGCGACGCCTGGCTCACGGTCAAGCCGCAATGCCTGATTCGCGAGGGAGATCCCGCCGAGGAGATCATTCGCATGGCGGAAGATACGCAGGCAGACCTGCTGGTGATGAGCGCGCATTGCGGCGGCGGGATGCTCACGCATCTGCGGACTGGAATTATCGCCAAGGTCTTGCGCATGTCTCGTTGCCCTGCCATGATCCTGCGCGACGTCCATGCTGCGCAGCCTTTGCCGGCGGCGCACCTTGCAACCCATCGGAAGGGAGTGCCGTAACGCGTTGCCACAGACGCCGCCGGCAAGCGAATCGTCCCATACGTACCATGTAGAAGAACACATCCTCAACCGCCGTTGTTGTGATGGAGATCACCGTCATGGGTGCTACGTGGCACATCCAGATATATCTCCTCTCGTTGACAATGAATTGACGTCAGGAGTTCCTATGTCCAGCAAACAGATCCGGGAATGGGCTCATCCGCGCCACGTTCTTCTGGCCACGGACCTCGCAGACTTAGGGTTTACTCTTCCAATTGCCAAGCAGCAGGCGCTTGCCTACAAGGCCGAACTGCAAATCGTCCACATCTTGCCCGACCCGACTAGCTCTCTCATCGATCCAGTCTTGATGGTCTATTGCGATGCGGATGGCATGAAGAAGTCGGCGGAAACTACCTTGGAGAAGGTGGTTGCTGAAACTAGGGCCGCTGGGATCGACAGCTCGTTTCACTTGGTAGCCGGGGACGCGGTCAAGGAAATTCTCCACATCGCCGGCGAATGGAAAGCGGATCGCCTGATCGCGGGTTCCCACGGGAAATCGAAATTCCATCACCACATTCTTGGCTCGGTCGCCGAGGCCCTCTTCCATCGCATCGATATCCCCGTGCTCGCGGTGGGGCCGAAAACGGCTCCACGCGACATCTCCGTCGAGGGACATATGCGCATTGTGTTTGCCGCTTCCCTGAACCACTGTTCGCAAAGAATTGCGGAGTTTGCCCTTAGCGTTGCCGAAATGCACAGTGCGGACCTGACCCTGCTCCACGTGTTGCAAAATGTTGTGCCCGAACACCCCACCACGGCTTCAGCCCGCGCATATGCCTGGAAGATGCTGGAGGATTTGCTGACGGTACGGCCAACACACAAATGCAAAACGCAGTGCGATGTCGCGTACGGCCAACCCGCGGAATCGATTCTCGCCTACGCCAAACATCACCACGCCGACATGATTCTTCTGGGGGCGTCCGCGCATTCCTCATTCAATCCAAAATTTATCCCCGGAAACGCGTATCGCGTTCTTTGCGAAGCCCACTGCCCTGTTCTCGTTCTGAAGGAAGAGTCCCCCTGGCAAAGTGCTCCCAGGCACTCCGCGCATGATCGGGAGATCGCACCGCGGAACTGACCCTACCCTCCCGGGTTCGACCCCTCCCCCCCGGCGAACCCGGATGTACATGTGCTGCAATTCCGTATCGGACGGAGTCATTCTGGACGAAACTCGCCATCGCGACCGGAGTGAAGAATCCAGAGCGCACCTACAGAGACCGTAATCAAAAATGGAAGAAGTCATTGTGAGCGCAGCGAAGAATCAGGTCGATTGCAGCGTTTACGCGAAGGACAAGCTGTATTTCCAGCGAGAGAACTTTACGCGCGCGTGGTAGCTACTGCATGCCGAGTTCGGTCAGCACCTTGGGATTCGGATCATCCACATTCAGCAGGTTGTGGCACACACTGCAATCGTTGGTAAGAACCTTGCCGCCCTTGGCCACGTGATTGCCATCGTGGCAGCGAAAGCAGCCGGGATAGTCCATGTGCCCTATGTTGTCTGGATACGTGCCCCACGCAACCTTCATCGAAGGGAAAACGTTCCGGTCGTAAATAGTGACCAGCATCCGTGCGGCATTCTCCACTGTGTCGTGTTGGCCATTCCACACATCGGGATATTGCGTTTTGTAGTAGTCCTGCAGCCCGGAGGTGATCTTCGCCGCCGCATCGGCCTGCGAGCTGTACTTCGCCTGAATCAGTTGCATTCCCTGTTTGTGGACGAACGGGAGATTTGCGCTGGGCGTCCCATCCACCATGACCTCGTCGAGCGCCTGCTCCGGGGTCTGAAAGACATGGGTCGCCTGATTGTGGCAATCCATGCAATCCATGCGGCGCACCACGCCCTTCACCGGCCCCTTCCAGTCGGAACTGACATACTGTGTCACCGAGCCATCCGCATTGCGCTTGCTGACCGAAATGATGGTCTGGTCGCTGGGGTCGGTAGCCACATACTCGTAGTCGTCGAGATGATGGCCGTGGATGCCGCTCAGGTGCGACAGAGAATCGACCCCGCCCAGGTGCAGCACCACCACGCTGCGGGTAATGGAATTCTTTTGGTCATCGCCGAACTTGGTCAACACCAGCAATTTGTCGCCCACAAACCGGGTTGGCATGTGGCATTGCTCGCAAGTGGCGCGCGCTGGACGCAACGCGGAAAGCGGGGCCTCGATCGGGTGCGGATAGGTGCCGAACGTCACTTCCAGCAGTTGTTTTGTGCCGTTCACTTTCGCCTCTACTGCTGCGGATATTCCGGAGCCGATGTGGCACTCCACACAGGCCACATGCGAGTGCGGGGAAACCTGGTATGCGGCCCATTGCGGCGCCATCACATGGCAAGACTGACCGCAGAAATTTGGAGAGTCCATGTAGGAAACACCGCGATACGTCGCCGTGCCCACGATCACAAAATTGATGAAGGTGGCCGCAATCACCACTTCAATCCCACGGCGAAAGACCGGGTCCTGCAGATCGATCTGTGGATAGACCGCAGGCAATTGTCCTGCGGCTTTGAGATGACTGTGGCGCAATCCGATGCCGATGGGAATCAGAATGAGCCCAAGAATAAACAGACCTGGCAAAAATAGATCGAAAACAATGCCGAGATAGGGGTTTGTGGAACCGCCACGACCGAAGACCGAGACCACCCAGAAACCGATCAGGACAAAGGCCGAGGCGCTCGTTAGTGCGCCGCCAATCAAGCTGAGCGGATTGTTCCCATAAAACAGGACCGGGCGAAGGTTCTTCTCTAATTTACCGAACATGCTGGCCTCAAATAGGTTGTAGTACGCTCCGAGCTAAGTCGATCATGATCGAACCGGGAATGCCCTGCGAGAATGTATCCCTGTTGCAATCGAGTGCGAATTTGAGAGAGTTCTTCCTCCTGAGCGCGGCGAAGGCTCTCTCGTATTGCAGAAACCATCAAATGCATTCTTCGCTTCGCTCAGAATGACCCTCCGCGCCTACCATGCAACCCACTCCAGCTGGACTAGGCTATGGCTGCTAGCCTACTCCCCCGTTCAGCTGAAAGTAGGCAATCAATGTCAACACAAGCAGGACCAGACCAATCAGTATGGCGGTAAACCCCACCACCTTGGCGAAATTTACCCACCAATACACAGGCTTGTCCGCGAGCTTGGCCTCCAGTTTCCCTTGCCGCTCCAGCCGCTGGTATTCGAGCGCACGCTTTTTCTTGAATTCCTCTTCCGTCTCTTTGCCGGTGAAGATCACCATGTCCATCGGAAAACTGTCCGGGCGCAGATGCGTGTTGACGAAGTGGATGGAAAAAATGAACAGAATGGCCAGCAGCGCTTCCTCGCCATGGACCACCAGGACAGCGTTCAACGCCCACCCCGGCAAAAACTTTGCAAAGAATGGGGCAAACCACATCGCATATCCCGAAAATCCGATGACGACCATGCCCCAGAAGACCGCCCAGTAATCGAACTTCTCCCAATACGCATAGCGATCGAACTGCGGCTTGGGCCCCAGTCCCACAAACCACCGCAGGTGTCCCACCAGGTCCTTCACATCCTTCCAATTCGCCACCATGGAAGTCGGACCCCAGAACATTCCCTTTTCCTTATGGACCACAGCGCGGGTAAAGATGTCCTTTAGATGATAGAGAAATGCCAGAGTCAAGATGATCGCGCAAAATTTATGAAAGAAAAGGATGGCTCCAAAGCCACCCACCGCACGCGCGAAAAATCGCGCCCCGGCATTGTCGCTGAACCGCATCGGCAGGCCCGTCGCCGCCAGCCCCAGGAACGAAGTGAACAATACCGCGTGCAGATATCTCTGCGGCAATGTGAATCGCAGATAGTACTTCTCATCCTTCCCACTTGCCGGCTGCGCCGCTGGCACGATCTCAGTTTCTGTCTGCTCAGTCATGTTTCACCTCCCGGCGTGTCCGTTCCTATCCTGTTCCCGCTTGGAACGAATAAACCACAGCAGGGTATGGAGAGCGAAGAATCCCAGCACGCTCCACAGCAAAAGATTCATAAAGAGCCGGATGTAATAGAGCGCCGGATTCAGTCTGCGATTGCGTGGGTTCGCGTGCGGCTGATACTGGACGAAGCTGGCGTTCGCGTCCGCATGGCACTTGCCGCAGGTCTTGATCAAGTTGCCCGGCGCCACCGGCGAGCGAGGATCGGATGCGGGTAGAATTTCGTGCGCTCCATGGCAGTCCCAGCATCGCGCCGTCTGCACATAGCCGCCCAGCAGGCCCAGTTGCGAGTGGAACGTGTCTCCGTAGGTGGCGAACCTGCCCTGATGGCACGAGCCGCAGATCGGCGTCGACTGCATACGAAACGTCGCCAGTGTCGGCTGCAGAATCGCGTGCGCCGTGTGGCAGTCCGTGCATACCGGCGCCTTCATGTTTCCGCTCGCGACAGCCTTGCCATGCACGCCGCCAAGGTATTCGTCGTTCACCCCTCCATGACAGGTTCCGCAGGTCGCCGGAATATTAGCCTTGTACGTGGGACTTTTCGGATTTTTATGGCTCAGAATGTGGTGCGATCCATGGCAGCTCATGCAGTTCGCCGCCACCAGCAGCCCCTCTTTGCTCACCGCGTACCCATGGATCGAATCCATGTACACCGAATACACATTCTGCAAGCCGTACTTCTTCGCCAGCCTCTCGCTGCCATGGCAGGTACCGCAGGTGCGCGGAATGTTCAACGGATAGACCGCCGATCGCGCATCATCTTTCGGGAAAATCGCGTGCGGGCTTCCATGACAGCTCAGACATCCGCCCGGACTCGCAGCCGCATGAACGCTGCCCTCGAGCCCCTTTGTCTGGTCCGCATGGCAGGTCGTGCACTGTACCGCAGCCGGATGATCCGGATGCGGAAAGCCCTTCACTGAGCTGTGGCAGTCGGTGCAGCTCAGCCCGGAATGAACGCTAGCGTGGAAGGTATCTCCATCCACCGCAACGCTTTTTCCCGCCGCGTTCTGCAGCGTCTTGTCCGCATGGCAGGCCAGGCAGTCCGCGTTATTCGCCGCATATAACGCGCACGGCAACGACAACACCAGCAAAACAAAAATACCCGCCGCCAGCATCTTCCAGCCGGCGGCGGGACGCGCACAATTCAATGTTCCGCGGTTCAGCCTTCGACCCCGCCGCGGCAACTCAATCCCTGCGGAAAGCTGCCCAGGTTCAAGCATCCGGCTGGCGTTGCCTCTGCGGAACTCATCAGGGCCGCGTCCAGCCGGACTGCTGTGGAGGAACCTCGCCGGTACGAAGGAAAAAAGATTCATTGGGTCTCTGACCCTTGCCGCGTTCTATGCGCGGAATGAAAAAGCCTGCAATGCAACAAATTTCATCACGCCGCCATTGCCCTCCGTGCGACCACCATTACTTCTGCAACGTGTGGATGTACGCGACGACCGACTTGATCTGCGCATCCGAAAGCTGGCTGCCATACGCCGGCATTCTTCCCTTGCCGGCCTTCACGATCCCAGCCAGCTCCGCGCTCGACATTTTCATCACCGCCGGATCCTTAAAGGATGGCGTCTTCATCGCCTTCCCCGCCGGCGAACTGGCAGTGCCGTCGGCCCCATGGCACATCGCGCATTTGCTTTTGTAGACATCCGCGCCGCCGCTTTGCGCAAACACAGTGCAGGTCGCGAAGCCGGTAAACATCAGGGTGGCAAGTACGAGTTTATTTCGATTCATACCAGGGATCCTTTGACAAAGGAAAGTGAGTTCCTAAAAGAACTGCATCCACAACACTGTTTCATTCCTAACTCGTGAAGAATATAAAACTTGATTGAAAACTGGCGGTGATCACCATCACACCTGAAGAAGTCGCAAGGTACCGCTCCCGCCTGCGTACACGCCGGGTTCCCATCCTGGCGCAGCTGGGATGGGATAGAACGATCCTCGCATCACAATAACAGTGAAAACGCCCGATGCCCGTCGCGCCATGTCGTGGGTGCCCATCCTTTGTGCGCCTTTTGCTCAAAGGATGGGAGAGAAGGATCAGAGGTATTCGCGCTCTCTGCCCCGAATCTGCTTGTACCGGCCGAAGGCTTGCCGGTCGTCTTCCAACTTGAGCACCGTGCGCAGCGTCGAGCCGCGATAGGTGTGCGCCGCCATGGCCAGTGCATTCCGCGCCACGAACCAGGGATCGTGCCGGAATACCGTGGGTAGGTGACGCGTCTTCATCCCGCGCTCTGCCTTCCAGCGCAGATACTCGATCTCGTCCGCCGACAGGGTTTCATTGCGCACCACAGAAGTCGTCCCATCGTACTCTTCGAATCGCTCATGCTCGATCAGCCCGCGGCGGCGAAAATCGTCCGTCATCGGCGTGCGAGGATACGGCGTCGGATGCTGAATATACGGCCAGTCCACATACTTGCGCGCAAACGCCAGGTTGGCCTCGATCGACTCAACCGTATCGTTCGGACTGCCCACGATCAGCCCTCCCACGACGTACATGTCGTTGCGATGCAGATATTCGATCGCCTGCAGCGTTGCATTGCCGGTGTTATGTCCATTCGCGCGAGCGGTGTTCTTCGCGCTCGCCTGCAGCAGCTTCAAGTCGCTCTCCAGAATGTTCTCGATTCCCAGAAACACGTAGCGGAATCCCGCGCGCTTCATCAGCGGAGCCAGCAGCTCTCCATGGTTGGCGATCGCCGACGTCATGCCTTGAACAAAGTAGTCGAGCGTATGCAGACCGGCCTTGATGATCGCGTGGCACAGCGCTTCAAAACGGTGAACATTCAATGTGATGTTGTCATCCACCAGAAAAAGTGTGCGCGCTCCGTGCTCCCTCGCGTCCCGAATGTCCGCGATGACCCGGTCGAAGGAGTAGGTGTGAAAATTGCGGCCCCGCATTTCAATGATGGAGCAGAAGCTGCAATCGAAGGTACACCCGCGCGACGTCTCGATCACGTCGACCTGCCGCCCCAGCATCGTATACCCCTGCAGCACGCGCGCGCTTCTCTTCGGCAGACGGATCTCCCCACTGTCCAGGCTGCTGGGCGCGCGCAGTTGGTTGTGAATCCACTTGCCTTCATGGCGATGCGACAGGCCGGCAACAAAGTGCATCTCGCCCTTCCCTTCCAGCGCGCGTGTCAGCTCGCGGAAGGGTATTTCCCCCTCGCCCCGCACGATAAAGTCGATCGGCATGGCGAAGTATGCCTCCGCCGCCAGACTCGGGTCATACCCGCCGACGACGATCTTGGCCTCCGGCTTCAGGCGGCGAATCAGATGGATGATGCGTTCGGCCGTCCTGCGCTGGAACGTCATCACCGAGAGCCCAACCACCTCAGGATCCAGCTCCTCGACCAGGCGCGTAACCGTCTCCCGCACCTGTCGCTGGCACAGGATCAGATCGGCGACCGCCACTCTGTGATGCTCATCCACGTTGCCGGCCAGCGACGTCAACGCTCCATTCGGCATCCGGATCACGATCGAGGGCATATGCTCAAACGAATCCGGCATCGACAAGAGCAAAATGTTCATGGCGGCCCGCCCGCTATCTAATAGGGATGCATTATACCCAATCCCCACATCCGCTGGCGACATCCTTTCCAGCCGGAACTGAAGACCTGGGTATCTCTGGTTTGAAGGGGACAGGCTTCAGCGAGCCTGCCCTGAGCCCACCGAAGTGTCCACAAAAGCTCCAAAATAAATACAGCTTTATCGATCACTACAAAACGAATGTCCGAGTACTCCAGACTCGACAAAACCGCTTTGTAACAGGGCACGACTTCAGTCGTGCCGAAGAAAGACCAATAAAAATGCGGGCTTTAGCCCCTGGGGCATGATTACTTCGTCGATTTTCCTTATAAAAAGTCCCTGTCGCCAGAATGGAGCCTACCGGACTTTACATCTGCAGGTATCAAATAGCCGCTGAGAGGCTCTCGCGCGCCAGCGTAGCGTGGCTCTCAATGCGCCCCTCGACGTCATTCGCCTAATTTTCCTGTGCCTAGGTCAACCCAATGGTGTTTCGCAAAACCAATGGGCAAGCGGCAGTCCTCAATGAGCGACTCGCCCTGTAGTCGCCACCTGAGATTGAAGGTTCCGGGCTACAGACTGCCCGACCATGAAAGGCCGGAGGCATACAATCATCAGCAAATGCTCCCGGATTTCCCATCTCTCAGAGAATCTCTTGACGACATCGCGATCCTCCGAATCCACGCCAGGACGCGCGAGCATTGGCCCCTTCTAAAATCGATTCGAGGTATCACCCAACACGAAGGTGGCGATCACTCGTTTCATCAGGAGGGATTCGGCACAATTGTCCAGGCGCCGGAGATGCACCAGACACGGGTAGAGATCAAACTAGCCGAGATTCCCGAACTCGTCGGGGAAAAGCTATTTCAAAAACTGGATGAGATCGCCGCCGATATGGCCAGACAAGCAAGCGCGCAATTCTACTCCCGGCTTACCGAGGAATCAGCGAAGGTGGGCAATGCATTCAACGCGGGAGGCAAACCGCTGTCGCAGGAACTCGCGCTCCGGATGTTCGAACGAGTGGAATGGACTCCCCAGTCCGTCTTCCTTGCGAATCCTGCGATGGCTGAAGCAATGGGTAAACAATGGAAGGAATGGGAAAAAGACCGCGCGTTCATGGCGAAGTTCAACGATCTCATGGTCCACAAAAAGGAAGAGTGGCGTGATCGAGAGAGTAATAGAAAACTGGTTGGCTAGCGTCAATGAACGCCAATATCAGCTCCAGTTTTGCCAAATGCTTGCTGCTGAAGGCGAGACGGTTATCTACGTCTCAAAACATGGGCCAGCTGAACTCGGCAAGGACGTCATAACTGTCGATTCCAACGGCACGCCAAAATGCTATCAGCTAAAAAGAGGCGACATCGACCTTAAAGGGTGGCGTGGGTTTGAAGGTGAGATCAACCAGTTGGTTGAGATCGACCCCCATCACCCCAGCCTTCCAGCCGACCCACCGAGACACGAATCTTACTTTGTGACGAGCGGGACTATCAGCGATCCCGTGCTCAATGCCATATCGCATAAGAATGCCACCTGGGCAAAACGCGGCTATGGCCCATTGCGGTGCCTGCAGAAACATGAACTGGTAACACGCTTTCGAGATGCGCAAGGAAAATTCTTCCCCATAGACCCTGTCGATCTAAAGAGCTTTTTGGAGCTGTACACGTCAAGCGGGCAAGCGCCACTGGAAAAAGAAAAATTCGCCGAGTTCATCGAAGGCCTTCTGAGCACTGTCGGAGGCAGCCCGAGCAATTTGGACGTCCGACGAGCCGCAGCGAGCTCGGTGTTGATCGCGACCTACGCGCTACAAAATCAAACCCGTGAAAACAATCACTGGGCGGTTTTCGAAGGGTGGATCGTCACCGGCGGCGCCATCCTGTGCTTGGCGACCAAGAGCAAGTCGCCCAAGCCATATTGGTTATATTCGTTCGAGCTTTGCCGCGAGCAGGCGCAACTTGCACTAAACACTTTATCCGACGAATGCCAAGAGCGACGCGGCCAGTTCGTCCAGGGTTCACCATTCAGCGATGGATATGTGTATCGCGTGCGAATGACTCTGCTTTGCGGTCTGCTGGCAGCTCTTCGGTTGTCACCTGGACCAGATAAACAAGGAGACGGCTGGAAAAAGACAGTTGCGTTCATCGATGACTTTCTGCTCGCGAACCACGCGAAAATGCAACTCTGGGGCGAAGCGGCCGTTCCCTGTTTCATCATGACAGCGCTGGGGCTCGAACGCAGGGGACACCATGCCCTATCAGAGCGCACAATCGTGCAGCTAGTGGGGACCATATGCGCGGTTAACGGCAAGAAAGCACCCGCACCCGGACTGACAAATCCCTATTGGAGCATCGAGCGCAGCTTGCGGCTTTACCTCGGTCTCGATCCGCAGAACCGAGAAGAGTTTTTGGGAACTTCATACACGCTCCTATCGTTGGTCCACATGCTCGCTCGCCGCGGGTTAAAGCACACGCTGAAGCTACTGTGGGCGGACTTGACTACGGTTGACTGTGCAACCCTCATATTTAGGGATTCCTTCGAGTGGCTTGCATGGAAGGCAAGAACGGCCGTCCTCGACACGCGTGCCCCAAATCAGCCAGAGCATTGGAATGCCCTCATAGAGGCGGCGACAAGTCAGGCCTCCGCAAATCTGCCAGAAAATCTCACCGCATACGGTTCCTTTGCAGCATTTTTTCTATTGGTATATCCACAAAGGTGTCATCCGGCTCTCGTCAAGACCATCGATGATTGGTCTAGATCGGCAGATTAGTCTCGCACCGATAGGCCTGCCTGTCGTCTGCATAACATCTCGATCTACTTCGATTTACGCCGGGTGCCCCTCGATAAGGACGAAGGCGTTGTCAAGGCACAGATCGCCTGTGCGGTGCGTGAGCACCGCTTGTCTTTCCAGAGAGGTTGAGGACCAGAGCTCCGGTAGATTCACGCTGCATCACCAAACGGCGGGCAATTACGCCCCACCAACCATCGATACGGCTACAACATCAACCATGATGCTTCCATGCGGACATCCAGCCTACTGCTGGATGCGAGAGCGCCCAATCAATCCTTCGGTCTGGTTTTCGCCGACCAGGGCCACCCGCGGGCTGCTCTCGATATGGGCGATCTCTGGATAACCAACGTTCTGCCGCAACATCCAGTAGAGTCGCACTGCCAACTTCCTGGCCGCCGCCACCTTGGCCACGCCCTTCGGCTTGTGGTGGCAACGAGCCTGATACTGCTTGCGAAATCCCTCATCCAGCCGGGTCACGCTCTGCGCCGCTTCCACCAGCAACTGGCGCAGAAACCGGTTGCCCTGCTTGGTGATCGCGCCCAGCCGCTGATACCGCCCGAGCTATGCTCGCGCGGTATCAGTCCCAGGTAGCTGGCCACCTGCTTGCTGTGCTTGAATCGGCTTACCTCCCCGATCGTCAAGACAAAGGCCAGCGCCGTAATCGGACCCACGCCCGGCTGCGTCATCAGCAGCCGCGCCTGCGCGTGTTGCTCCGCCGCATCGCCCACCGCTTTGTCCAGTTCGCCGATCTGCCGATCCAACTCCGTCAGCAGCCGCAACAAATCTTTTCGCCGCCGCGCCGTCCAGCCATCCAAGGGAAGTCTTTCCAACTCAGCCCTCCCCCGAACGCTCCACAGGGAACTCTTCTTCTGCACCCCGCGGTTCAGCGCCAGATGCTGCAATCCGTTCTTCACCCGCGTCCGGATCTCCACCAGCTTGTGCCGATGCACCAACAACTGGCGCAGGTCGCGCTGCTCCGCACTCGGCGTCCACAAGCGCGGAAACCGCCCCTCCAGCAGCAGCTTCAGCATGTGCGATGCATCGCGCTTGTCGGTCTTCTGCTTGCGCACCCTTCGGCAAGCTCAGGGCAGGCTCCACTGGCACGAATCTGGGCCGCATCCCCGACCCACACCTGGTGACCCAGCCGCTCGAGCAAATCGATGAACCACTGGCTGTTGCCGCACGCCTCGACTCCAACCAGCGCCGGCGCCTCCAGCTCGCGATAGAACCGCTCCGCTTCGCCATCGCCATTGACCAACTTCCGTTCCGTCACTTCGCCGGTCTCCGCATCGAAAACCGCCACCTGTTGCCAACTCGGATGAAAATCACATCCTATAATTTTCATTGAAGGCTTCTCCTGATCCAGCAGCTCATGGTCCTCAACCAAAAACTACTGCTTCATCGTAGAAGCCTTCGTCCTTATCCCATCAATCCTCGCCGTGTCGTCGCCGCGGCGACCGGCTAGGGTGGGATCGAAACTTGTCGTCCTGACCCTGAACGAAATGAAGGGGAAGGACCTTGCGGTTGTTCTTCATGGATTCTCGACCGCATTGCTGTATCCTTGACTTTCTACTTCCTCCTGGAGAATCACCAATGTTCATGCGCACCGGGGCCATTCTGCTGTTCGCCACCGTGGCCTTCGGCCAAACCAACGCCCCCACAACATCTCCAGATACTTCCGCTATGCTCGGCTTTCAAAACAGCGCAGCCGAGGCAAAACTGGATCAGGAATTTCTCCAGGTTCTTAGCGCCACGCTCGCCGGTGAGGAGCTGAAAATTCTGACCGCAGCCCCCCATGTCGCCGGCTCGAAGGAAGATTATGCGACCGCAGAATACGTCGCCCAGAAGTTCCGCGCCGCTGGCCTGACAACCAAAATCATCCCCTACCGCATCATGATGAATCTCCCCAAAAAGATTCAAGTAACCGCCTTCTCTGCGGATGGAAAACAACTCATGTCCGGCCCCACGCCAGAACATGTCAGCGACGATCCATATCAGGATGACAAGCGCATTGTGACCGCCTTCAACGCTTACTCGCCTTCCGGAGACGTGAACGCGGAAGTGGTCTACGCCAACTACGGCAGGCCGCAGGATTTTGCCGAGCTCGAGGCCCAACACATCAGCGTGCGCGGCAAGATCGTCATCGTCCGCTATGGCCAGAATTTCCGAGGAGTGAAGGTTTACGTGGCGCAACAGCATGGCGCGGCGGGCGTCATCATCTACTCCGACCCCGCCGACGACGGCTATGTTCGCGGTGACATCTATCCCGACGGCCCCTACCGCCCGGAGGCTGGCGTGCAGCGCGGCTCGGTTCAATACCTCTTCAAATATCCCGGCGATCCCACCACGCCGGGCTTTGCCTCAACGCCCAATCTCCCCCTCGGCAAGCGCATCTCTCTCGAAGACGCCGCCGACCAGGCCAAGATCCCTTCGACGCCATTGTCTTATCATGATGCCGCGCCCATTCTGGCAGCACTGAAAGGCCCGGATTCTCCTCGATCCTGGCAGGGAGGGCTACCCTTCACCTATCACCTCGGCCCTGGTCCCGTGAAGGTGCATATGGTGCTCGATCAAGATTATGAGCTGCATACAATCTGGGATGTCATCGGAAAAATTCCCGGCACGGAATATCCCGACGACTGGGTCATTGTCGGCAACCATCGCGATGCCTGGACCTTCGGCGCAGTCGACCCGAACAGCGGCACCGCCGCCATGCTGGAAGCTGTCCACGGAGTTGGAACCCTGCTCCAGCATGGCTGGAAGCCGAAACGCACCTTGATGTTCGCCAGTTGGGACGCGGAAGAGCCGGGGCTCATCGGTTCCACCGAGTGGGCCGAAGATCATGCTGCGGAACTGGCCCACGCCGACGGCTACTTCAATATTGATGTCGGCGTCTCCGGGCCGAATTTCACTGCCGGGGCTGTTCCCTCGCTCAAACCATTTCTCGTCAGCATCGCCAAGCGCGTGCCCAGCCCGCAGGGCGGCACCGTGTTCGACGCGTGGCTGCGCGAGCAGCAGAAGAAGCCGGCGGAGCATCCGAACGAGGATCAACCGGCCGAAGACCTGCAGAAAACTCTGCCGCGGCTGGATGGAATTCACATCGACGATTTGGGCAGCGGCTCCGATTACACTCCGTTTTTGCAGCACCTCGGCGTGCCTTCGACCGACATCGAATCCAGCGGCCACTACGGCGTGTATCACTCCGCATTCGACAATTACGCATGGTTCACCAAGTTTGCGGATCCGACATTCGTCTATCTGCAGCAGCAGGCCCGCTTTCTTGGCCTGGAAGGTATGACCATGGCGGACGCCGACCTGCTCCCCTACGACTACCAGGTCTACGGCAGCCAGGTTGTGGGCTATCTGCAAGCCTCCCAGCTCAAGGCGACCAATGCCGGTATGCAATCGCTCGACTTCGCACCGGCCCTGGCCGCCGCCCGACGCTTTCAAGACGCGGGCGCCAAGGCGCTGGCCGCCGAACGCGACCCCGCCGGCCCGCTGCCCGAGGAAAATCGCATCCTCCGCCAGGCGGAACAAGACCTGCTCTCGCAGCACGGCCTTCCTAATCGCCCCTGGTATAAGCACACTATCTACGCGCCCGGGGAATACACCGGCTACGCCGCTGTCGTCATTCCAGGAGTCAACGAGGCCATCGACGCCAAGGACGCAGCCCGCGCCAGCAGTCAGTTGGAAGCTCTCACGCGCGCATTGGATCGCGCCGCCGCCACATTGAACAAAATGCCGTAACCCTTCCTTCCCTCCTGGATAGGCGGGTCTCGCAAGTCTCGATTTTGAGACCTGGAATTTTTTAGAACGGCGAAGTGTGGGACGCGATTCAGCTCCCACTGCAGTAACGGTGAAAATGCTGAACAGTCCTTTCCCGCAAGATTCGCCATTTTCTAGGCCAATCGCGCTCCAGATGCCATAATGCCAATATGCAGATCGGCGAGTTCGTCCGAGAAAAGGTCCTGGCTGTGCAGGAGTATTCCCTTCTCTCCTGGACGGCCCTTACGAATGTTTTTCGTCACCCTTTTTACTGGGCGGACCTCTATACACAGGCCGATCTGATCGGCTTCGGCTCCGTTCCCATCGTTATTCTCACCGGCTTCTTTACCGGAGGCGTGCTGGCTCTCAACTCCGCCACCACGCTGGCGCAGTTTGGCGCCAAGGCCGTTACCGGTGAACTGGTCAGTCTCTCCATGATTAAAGAGCTGGGCCCGGTGCTGACCGGTCTCATGGTCTCCGGCCGCAACGCCTCCGGCATGGCCAGCGAACTCGGCTCCATGCAGGTCACCGAGCAGATCGACGCCATGCGCGCCCTCGGCGTCGACCCACTCAAGAAGCTGGTCACGCCTCGCGTTTTTTCCACCATTTTCATGCTGGTTTTCCTCACCATTATTTCCGACGGCTTGGGGACGCTCGGTGGCGGCTGGATCTCCAGCACCATGGGCATCGACGTTTCCCAGTACTTCCACATGGCATACCAGTCGCTCCGTTATCCCGACATCCTGGAAGGTCTGGTCAAGCCACTCCTCTTCGGGTTCATCATCGCCACCGTGGGCTGCTATTTCGGCATGTCCACCCGCGGCGGAACACAAGGTGTGGGCCGTTCCACCACCCAGGCCGTCGTCGTCAGTTCAGTATTGATCATCTTCAGCGATTTCCTGCTCAGCCGCTTGACCATCGATCTCTTTGGACGCTAGAACATGTCCACCGCACAAACCATCCCGTTCCCGGATCTCGCTCCCATCGATCCCACCCAGCCCGTTGTTTCCTTTGAGCATGTGTCTATCGGCTTCGATGGCCATTCCGTGCTGCTCGACATCACCTTCCAGGCGCGCTCCGGAGAAATGGTGATCATCCTCGGCCCTGCCGCAGGCGGGAAAAGCATCCTCCTCAAGCTGGCCAATGGGCTGATTCCGCCCGATGCGGGACGTGTCCGGCTCTTCGGCCAGGACATCAATACCCTCTCCCCGGAAGAACTGTTCGCCTTCCGCGGCCACATTGGCATGGTCTTTCAGGAGAGCGCCCTGTTTGACTCTCTTTCCGTGCGCGACAACGTCTCCTATCGCTTGATCGAAGAGCATGATAACGAGGCAGACATCGCGCGCCGCGTGCTCGAATGTCTGCGATTTGTGGAACTCGAGGATGCGATCGACAAATTTCCCGACGAGCTATCCGGCGGCATGAAACGCCGCGTCGCCATTGCGCGCGCCATCATCACGCAACCCAAACTCTTCCTCTATGACTCGCCCACCGGCGGCCTCGACCCTATCACGTCCACCACCATTATTGAGCTGGTCATGAAGCAGCGCGATGTCTATGAGAGCACCGCCCTGTTGGTCACCCATCGCCTGCAGGACGCCTTCACCCTGGCTACCCACCGCTTCAACCTCAAGGAAAATCGCATGGAGCGCATCGAGAACGACGGCATCGATCCCAACACCACCATCATGGTGCTGAAGGACGGCCGCATCGCCTTCACCGGCTCATTAGTCGATCTCCTCCGCTCCAAAGACCCCTACATCCAGCAATACCTCCAACAGTAATCCTCCGCCTTTCCCCCACAAGTAACCGGGACAAGAATGCCGGGTGACTCACAGCCGCCAGTCTCCTCAGATTGGGGTGCCCCACATCTCGCTTCTGAGATGTGGGGTTGATTTCCCTCGCGATCCACCTGTGCGCTGCTGCCTGAAAACCGATGACGCACAGATCGTCGCATCGAACGATTCGCTATCGGCGCCTGGAGTGCTATGGTTGAGATTCCGTGTGCGTAACGGCGTGCTTGCCGCTCTTCTGTAAGCGACTTTCTTCTCTTGAAACCAGTACAGCGGCCACTCCACTGCGTCTTCCCCCCTCAAAAATCTTGTGCAAGAATTCCTTGCCGTCGTACCGGTTGAATACCAATTCAGTATGCTGAGGAACATGAGTGTCGTATGCGTTCCTGACCAGAAATTCGACTGCAGTTCCTCCATCCACGCTGGCCGCTATCATTGCCGTCTGGGTTGATCCGGGCAGCATGCGGAAGTTGTACTTCCCCGGCGGGAGTGTCGTGTTGTCTATGACGAATGGATGAGATATGGTAGCTTGAATTACATTCGTAATTTGGGCGTGTGAGAGCTGTGCGGCGAACATAGGCACAAGCGCCAATAATGCTACAGGTAGGATCACCTTCGATTGTGTCCGCATGTCGATTTTCTCCATTCACAAAAAGTGGAAATAGATCCGGATTTTCTCGGACCTGCTTCATTTAGACGTGCGGGAACGCCAAGAATCATTCACATTCGCAAAAATTTCAATCGCGCGTGTGTGCAGAGATCATCGATCGCTGTTTGCTCTCCACCGTCAACCGCATCGAGAAGTTCAATGGTCTCCGCGCCACCAGCAGATCGCGGAAGACGCCGCATCCCGTGCCCAGGTTTCGGTCGCCACAGCGATAGACCTGGGTTCTCATGACGCAACCACACACCACTAATTCCCGACCACCCTGCAACCTGCTTGCAGACCAGCCGGGAACGTTTCTGCTTTTCCAAAAACTAGGCGCTCTTCAACGACGCCATATCGATGGAGAAGCGATACTTCACGTCCAAGACCGGCTCAGAATAAATGTTGCTCCGAATTACCAGCCCACTTGGCTCATCCGCTTCAGGATGATCTCGCTGTAGCGATTCATGCGCTCCGGCCTTCGCTTCAGCGGAGCTGGCAAAATCGCGGCCAGCCGTGCCGCCTGTTCCCTGCCGATATTCCGGGCCGAGATTCCGTAGTGGTAGCGACACGCCGCCTCTGCACCATAAATACCCGGGCCCCATTCCACCACGTTCAGGTAGATCTCCAGAATGCGCCGCTTCCCCAGCACCAGCTCCGTCACCGGTACCAGCGTGAACTCCGCGCCCTTACGCAGGATCGAGCGGCCCGTTCCGAAGAATAGGTTTTTCACCAGCTGCTGCGTAATCGTCGAAGCCCCGCGAATACGACCGCCTTCCAAATCCCCGGCCGTATCGATCTGCACCTGGTGCCAGTCGAATCCATGGTGCTGATAGAAGCGCGCGTCCTCTGCGGAGACGACAGCGTGCTGTAAATTGGGCGAGATCTGTCTCAGCGGAATGAATTTGTAGCGTTCGCGATACGGCCTGTGGTGCATCCAGGCCTGCATGCGGCGCTCGATGTGCACCGCGGTTGTCGGCGGATCGATCCACCGCACGGCCACCAGCAGCACCGCGGCAAGCAACCACAGAAGCGCCACACCGAGGCCAAGCCATCGAACAAAGGATCGGCGCAAACTCTTCCGAAGCCGGATCTTCGGGGGAGTGGATGGCTTTGTCGTCACATTACAGAATAATCGTCTGGGCTGCGTGGTTGCTTATGGCTTGATCTTGCGCACGCGAATTCTCGGCCACCCTGCAACCTGCTTGCAGACCAGCCGGGAACGTTTCTGCCTTTCCAAAAACTAGGCGCTCTTCAACGACGCCATATCGATGGAGAATCGATGCTTCATTCACCTTCTGGATCGGAATCACTTCGACATCGGCAGTAATGCTATTCGCACCACAGAAGTCGAGCATCTTCTGCGTCTCCGCAATGCCGCCAATGGGGGAGTCAGACCTCCATCCAGTACACTTCTGGCCCTAGAACCCAGAACGTTCCGGCATTGAACGCTTGTACAGAATATTTCATGATTTCCTGACTTCGGTGCTTGGTTGAAGATCCGAAATACTTTCTGAAACAGAAGCGCGAAACCTGCGTAGTGCTTCGAGAAACACTCCAATATCGCTGCCCAGACTGATCGCGCGAAAGCCTTTCTGAATCCAATGCACCGCCGACTCCGCCGTTGGCGGAAGAAACCCGGGAGCAACTCCATGGCGGCGGCAAACGGAGATCAGTGAATCCATGGCGGTGAGAAAACGCGGATGATCGAACTGTGCCGGAATCCCCATCGAGACGGTGAGGTCATAATGCCCCATCCATGCGATATCCACGCCCGGAACCGAGACAATATCCTCGAGGTTCTCAAAGGCCTTCTCTGTTTCGAGGAGAAGAATGACGACGATGTCCTCGTTGATTTTTGCGAAGGCACTCCGATCTCCTGCCTGATAGAGATCGTGCGCTATTCCCAAGGCGACGCCGCGCCGTCCCTGCGGCGCATACTTCAGTTGAGCGACAATGTCCTGCGCCTGCTCCCTAGTTTCCACGCGGGGAACCATCACGCCGCGCGCGCCAATATCCAGAACGCGCGATAGTGGACGAAACGACACGTCTGGGATCCGGGCTATGGGGACGATGTCGCTGCCACGGCAGGAGGCGATCATTTCCGCCAGCAGAGAAATGTCGCACCGCCCATGCTCCATATCGAATATGACAAACTCCATTCCGCAGGCGGCCAGCATCGGACCTATACCCGGCGTGAAGAGTTCCAGAACCATCTGGCCGAGCACGACGTCTCCCTGCTGGAGTCGCTGTCGAAACGGATTCATCGATTGGACCCTTCAGATAACGATCGATAATTCTCGAGCTTCTTCAGAAAACCGGGCCGGTTGAGCACCTCCCGGTTGACAACATTTTTCGGAGCCTCGCCTCGATAGATGGACAGGGCGCCTTCACAGTCGATGCGCCCCATGTCCCGGAAGAGTTCCTCTGTCCATGCAATGGAATGTGAGGTCAATATCACGTTGTCCATCGCCATCAAGGGGGAGTCGGCGGGCACGGGTTCCTGCTCAAAAACATCAAGTGCCGCTCCGCGAATTATTTTGTTTTCGAGTGCTTCTACCAGAGCCTGTTCATTAACGATTGGACCTCTCGCCGTATTGATCAGCACGGAGTCAGCCTTCATCAGACTGAATTCACGCTTGCCGATCAGGCCTCTAGTTTGGGGTGTGAGCGGACAGTTGATCAGAACGTAATCCGATTCACGCAGTAATTCGTCGATGCCGACCAGTTCTACACCAAGTCGATGAGCCGTTTCCTCCGACGCATACGGGTCGAAGGCAAGGAAACGAGCGACATCGAAGTTTTTTAAGAGCTGAATAGCTGCCGATGCAATATTGCCGAGACCGATGGTGCCGACTATTCGCTCGCGCGGTTCTCGCCCCAGCGGGCGGGTGCTTTCTGTCCAGCCTCCTTGTCGAACCAGTCGATCCTTTCGAATCAGGTTATGGGAGAGCGCCAGCACGAAAAGCACAATGGATTCGGCTACTGGTCGCACCACGCCGCCAGGCGTAATGAACACAGCAATATCATTTGCCGTACAAGCGGGTAGATCGACATTATCGTAGCCGACGCCGCATCGACCGATCGCGCATAGCCGCTCAACGCCTACGAGTGATCCGACGGTGATGCGCGGCTTGAGTGAGATCAATACATCGTAATCCTGCAACTGTTCCGGCGTGTATTCGTCCCTATATCCCCGGATAAACTCATAGGAGAGACCGGCGATAGTATCCAGCAACGACAAGCCGATATCCGGGAAAATCAGAGCGCCGGCATCGTCGCAAAAGTCGGCGGAAAAGCCGATGCGAAATTTTTTACTATGGCTTGAAGTCATTGCCAGTCGAAGTCATCCTTTCGAATCAAGGACTATCACCCAGTCGCGGAAAATCGGAAATTCAGGCGCCTGCCACATGCCTGTGGCATCCGGTTGCACGTCGCCGAAGCTTTGTTCTGTTCCATCACTTACGTTGAAGAAAGCACCTTTATATCTCCTGGGTTCAAGATTACGAAATTGAAGTGCCTTTCCACCTGTAGGACTAAATGCGATCACCGCTTCTTCCGGAATTTGAGCCGCAAAAGGTTGCCAATAGTTCTCGCGGGTCCAATGCGGTTCTACTAAGTCTGGTCGCGGTTCCAATTTCCACCAGGAGTATCTCTCCAGGAGAGACTTTCCGATTCCAAGCTGCCTGGACCCGGGCAACTGAGCGGCGACTTCCCAAGGAGGACCTCCCCAGGAATGACCGTGCGGCGAAAGACCGTAAGGTTTTTCTCGTGTGTTGATCTGCCAGAGGCCGTTGGCGCCATAGGTATGTCCACCTGCTCCACTGAGGATGCAAGACCAAAACATAAATCGTTGAACCTCTTGCCAGCTTGCCTGCATGATTCCTTCATAGCAGACTTCACCGACCAGAACTGGCATCTTGGGACTTGAGGCCAAAGAATGATCTACACTGTCGATCGTATTCGGCACGCTTTCACGGCCGCCATGGCCAGTCTGAAGCATATCGAAATCGAGAAGAGCGGAGTCGTTGACCGAGTCCCGTGCACTGTGCGAAGGATGAACGGTAATCGGGTGGTGATAAGGATCAGTCGCTCGTACATAGCGAGCTATCTCACTCCATCCCTGCTTCTGCATCGCCGTGTCTCGATCGCGCGTCTTTGAGAGATAGAAGGGCATCGTCGCTTCCCCCGCGAGACACCAAAATACCGGATACGCACCCCAGCGCGCGATCAGATAGCGCCAGTGTTGTTTCATTTTCTTGATGCCCATCAGGGGAAGAAAATAGCCCCAGCAGCCAACAATGCAAGGCGCGATTCCCCGATCGGCAAGGTACCGGATACGGAGATCCGCCATGTCGAAATACGCGGGGTTGATCCTGGAGTAACTCTGCTGCCACGGAAAACCGGCTTCGTTGGCTCCGCGAGGATCAAATGGATCCATATCCGGATAAAGCCCCGCCACGATCTGTACGACCGTGAAACCTTTCTGCACGCGATCGGCAGTCAAGGCTTCAAAATCATCAGGCCAACCAAGGCGCCTGCACAATCCCATCCACCAGGTATCCCCAAGCCAGAAAAATGGAGTGCCGTCGGCCTGCTCGAAGTGACGCTTATCTTTTGCAACATAAATAGAGCCATGCCGGTATAGGGAATCCTCACCGGCATAGGGTGCAACGGTCAGTGTCCCGCTGACCCCATGCAGATCTCTGTTGGACACATCAGTACAAAAAGTCTGAAACTTGTAGTCACCCGCATCCGGTGGAGCATAGCGCACGCGCCATATCGATCCGCCTGACCAGAATGCCGGAACCCGATGCTGCTGGCCGGACGGTGTTGTGAAGACCACGTCGAGTTCCACCTCATTAAAAGGATCCGCATATTGTTTGCTCGTTCGATACGACCATTCGGTAGGACAATTTTGCATCGCGAATCCCGATTGCCCAGAGTCGCTTTGCATTGCAAATCCTGATTGTCCTACGGCTATGCGTGTGGCGGACGAGGAAAGCGCACAAGCAGCAAGAGCTTGACAGAACGTTCGTCTAGACGTCACAATATCGAGCCTTTCTCATAGAATGCTCAGTTGAGAGGAACCGTAATCGGCTGTAACTTTACAACCAACCTGCGTGAAAACCCTCCATCGCTTCGAAGTGTTTGCGGTTAATGTAAGTCTCACCAGATCGGATTTCCTGACACGCCTCTAATGCAATGTTAAGGTTGCAAGTATAGATGGATGGAATAAGCCCGTATTCAGAGTCATGTGCGAAGTGGATCGCTTCTTCGAGATCGTTGAATGTTATGTTGGGAACAACTGGGCCAAATATTTCGTTACGGATAATTTCCATGTCCTGCCTGCAATTGGTCAGGACCGTAGACTCGTAGTAAAACCCGCCTTCATCCCGCCCTCGCTTGCGGCCCATTGTGGGCGTTGCACATTGAGCGATGGTGCTCTGGACCAGCTTGTCCACCTTTTGATAACCGCCTTCGTTGATAAGTGACCTGTATTCCACCGACTCGTCTCGAAAGGAATCGCCATAGCGTGTCACCTTCATGGGTATAGTCAGCTTATTCGCAAATTCCTCCGCAACTTGATTTTGAACATATAGGCGCTCTACGCAGTTGCAAGCCTGTCCGCTATTGATAATGCGCGACGCCTTCACCGCTCTCACCGCCAAATCTATGTCGGCATCAGCCATAACAAGCACCGGAGCTTTGCCTCTCAGCTCAAGATTTACTTCCGTAATATGGTCGGCTGCCGCCCGCATGATAACTGTGCATGTCTGAACACTTCCCGTAAAGGTTATTAAGCCAGTATGAGACGAAGCAACCGCATGACCCGCTAGAGCTCCTCGATCATGCACTATATTGATGATGCCCGCCAGCACGCCGACTTCCTTGAGAATCTCGCAAAACTCTACCGCGTTATGCGACGTTTCCTCGCTCGGTTTGCTGACGATAGTATTGCCCGTCAACAGGACCGGAGCAACCTTTCGAGCGATAAGAAAATACGGGAAATTCCAGGTCAGGATGCCGCCAACGACCCCGATGGGCTGACGAAAGAGCAGGATCGTTTCACCGGGCCGGTCACTCTCAAGGATTTCACTTTCAATTCGGCGGGCGCATTCGGCCGTATAGTCGGAGTAGTCGGTCATGTCAATTCGTTCCCGAATCTTAGCGGCTATAGAGCGGAGCACCTTCGAGCGCTCGACAGCTCGGAATTTAGCCCAGCCGCATTGAGCGGTTTCAGCCATCTCTGTAGCTTCATCCATTTCTTGCTTGCCGCTATCGAGAACCGTGCAGGTGAGGGTCCCATTGGGGTGATTCCGCACCTCGATGCGGTCCCTTCCGCTAAATGTGCGGAACTCCCCGTTAATGAAGTCATCGTAATGTTGCATAATGGAAGAAACCTTCCTGATTTAATCGATCCGACTGTCCTCCGAGTTTGAAATAGAGCCTGAGCAGTAGCCCGCATCCACAAGAGTCCTGTCCGGTTCGTCACCCGCATATACCCAAATCATGGCCATCGGTTGTTCCGAGACGTTGAAGAAACGGTGAGCACGGCCTTCAGGAACAAAAGCAGTATCGTATCCGCTAAGCTTGTATTCCTGGCCCTGCACCTGGCAAAGAGCCTCGCCGGTCACAATGGTGATCGACTCGTCAAATTTATGTACGTGGCACGGAAGAGAAGACCCTGGACGAAAACGTCCATATCCACCGCAGATTCCAACAGCTCCGAATCGTTTTGCAAAGAGATCACAAAAAACTGCTCCATCTGCCAACTCGTAGATTTCGCTCGTCTCGAATCTCCGGAGATACTCCGGGCCGGTGGGGATATTGGTGCCACGATGCTGCACGTCGAATGCCTGGCTTGTAAAGGCTCTGGTCGGCTGCGGTTCGGCGAACGTGGAATGTGCAATCATGGCGGAATCCAGATCGTCATTCCAAACACTGTGAGCAATTAAAGCGGGAATATGAAGGCTATCCAACGGACTGAGACGGTATCTCCTACCTTCAACAAACACTGTGGCATGACCTTCGAGAACAATAACAGCCTCACTGACCTGATGCGTGTGCAATGGTTATGTCGCTCCGGGTAGAAAAGTCGCTGTGCCGGTATAGAAGTTTCGCGCTCCGCATGCGCTCGACGCAAATGTTCGGAGCGCCACGCCCGGCGGGCTCTGTTTCATGGAAGCGCAATGTCCAGAGAAGATGTGCTCCCGGCTTTCGTGCTGATTCAAAGCTAACATCCTCAACTTAGATATCATACCATCATATGACGCGATCATATGGAAGTGAGTGCAGATTGTAAAGAGATTTTTTGAAAGCAGGAGAGGCACAATCTAACTCTTGACAGTTGTTTGGGTTGTGGCTCTTATAATCTGATGGCGTGATATTCAGATACTTAGTCGAGGTCGAAGGCTGACTCAGCCACCATCCCCTTTCCGGGAGGCCAGCGGGTTTGATGAGTCTTCTGGATGGCCACCCCAAAAATCTCTTCCAGCAAATATTCCGCGAAGAATCTGTGCATTGGCTTTTATCGAGTCCTTTCGCTTTGCTCGGGGTGAGGGGTCGTTTTGTCACCCTCTACACTAGTAGGAGAAGTGGCCTAAGCGCGAGCAGCCCCTGCGCCTTCGGTCGACAGACCGAGTTCCGCGAAGGCTTTATCCGCCACATCGGGCTGGATGACACCTTCACGCGCGAGCTTCGAGAGCATGGCCGCAACGATGGACTCGGCGTCCACCTCGAAGTGCCGGCGCAGATGCGCGCGATTGTCGGAGCGGCCAAAGCCATCGGTGCCGAGCGAAACCAATCGCGAACCCAGCCACGGCGCAAGGCTATCGGGCATCGATTTCATGTAATCGCTGGCTGCAACAATAGGACCGGCAGAGTTGCCCACAGCAGTGACAATGTACGGCACGCGTTCCTTCTCGGCGGGGTGCAGCCGGTTCCAGCGCTCGACATCCAACGCGTTACGGCGTAGCTCGTTGTAGCTGGTAACGCTCCAGACATCGGCCGCGATTTCGTACTTCTCGGCGAGAATCTGCTGGGCGCGAACGACTTCGTTCAAGATTGCGCCGGAGCCGAAAAGTTGCGCCTGGGATGCACCCTTCTCGGCGGCCTTGTACTTGTAGATGCCGCGCAGAATGCCTTTCTGAACGCCCTCACCGTGTGGCATCGCTGGCATAGGGTACGCCTCGTTGTACATCGTGAGGTAGTAGAAGCAATCCTCGCTGGCTTCGTACATTCGGCGCAGGCCATCCTGGATGATCACGGCCATCTCGTAGGCAAACGCGGGATCGTAGGTAAGGCAGGTGGGGATTGTGCCGGAGAGTACCGGAGAGTGGCCGTCCTGGTGCTGCAGGCCTTCGCCCAGCATTGTGGTACGACCAGCGGTGCCGCCCATCATGAAGCCTTTGCCCCGCGAATCGGCAAATGCCCACGCCATGTCTCCGATGCGCTGAAAGCCGAACATCGAGTAGTACATGTAGAACGGCACCATGGGAATCCGGTAATTGGTGTAAGCCGTACCAGCCGCCGTGAATGAGGCCATTGAGCCCGCTTCGGTGATGCCTTCTTCCAGTATCTGTCCGTCGACATTTTCTCGATACGATAACAGCATATCTGCGTCGTGGGGCGTGTACTTTTGACCTTCGTGAGCGTAAATGCCAACCTGCTTGATCGCCGATTCCATGCCGAAGGTGCGGCCTTCGTCAGGAACAATTGGGACAATAAGCTTCCCAATCCTCGGATCCTTCATGAGTCCGCGCAGCATCGCGACGAAGACGCCGGTGGTAGAGACTTCACGACCCTTGGAACCCGCCAGCCATTCGTGAAAGAACTCCAGCTTAGGAGCGTCGAAGTTGGTCTTCGGGACTTCACGCTTTGGAACGTATCCTCCGAGTTCGGCTCGCCGCGACTGCAGGTACTGGATTGCCGGATCGCTCGGGTCGGGACGATAGAAATCTGCATGTTTCGCCGCGCCTTCGGGAAGCGGGATATCGAAGTGTTTGACGAACTCTGCAAGGCTCTCGTCGGTGAGCTTTTTTTCCGAGTGGGTGGCGTTGCGAGCCTGCGCAGAGCCAAGTCCGTAGCCCTTGATGGTTTTTGCCAGGATGACTGTCGGGCTGCCCTTGTGCTCGAGCGCGCGTTTGTAGGCGTTATAAATTTTCGCGGGATCATGGCCGCCGCGATGGAGCTTGAAAATCTGTTTGTCGGTCCAGTCTTCGACCAGTTTCAGCAACTCGGGATACTTGCCGAAGAAATGTTCCCGCACATAGCGGCCGTTCTTGGCTTTGAAAGCCTGGTAGTCACCATCGACGCACTCTTCCATGCGCTTGACCAGCAGCCCCTGGTGGTCGCGTTCGAATAGCTCATCCCAGTCTGAACCCCAGATGACTTTGATGACGTTCCAACCCGCTCCTCGAAACGTCGCCTCCAGTTCATCGATGATCCGCTTGTTGCCTCGCACCGGGCCGTCAAGCCGCTGCAGGTTGCAGTTCACAACGAAGATGAGGTTGTCCAATTTCTCTCTCGAACCGAGAGAGATAGCGCCCAGGGTGTCGACTTCGTCTGTCTCGCCGTCGCCGACGAATGCCCAGACTTTGCGTTCGGTTTTTTCTATCAGATTGCGATTCTCTAGATACTTCATGAATCGGGCTTGATAAATCGCGTTCAGCGGACCGATGCCCATGGAGACCGTTGGAAACTGCCAGAAGTCCGGCATGAGCCAAGGGTGCGGATAGCTGGAAAGTCCCGGCTGGCCACGCAGTTCATGGCGAAAATTGCCTAGACGGGCTTCGTCGAAGCGGCCTTCTAAATACGCCCTCGCGTAAACTCCGGGAGATGCATGGCCCTGAAAGTAGACTAAATCCCCGGGTTGATCTCCATATCTGGCTTTAAAGAAGTGGTTAAACCCGACTTCCAGCAGCGTCGCCAGGGAGGAATAGGTGGAGATATGGCCACCGATGCCGGCGTCGTTCTTGTTTTGCCCATGCACCATCGCCATCGCATTCCAGCGCAGCAGAGCCTCGATGCGCCGCTCTAAATGCCGGTCGCCGGGATAGGGAACTTCGTCATGTTTGGGGATGGTGTTCACATAGGGCGTGACGACCTCTCCTACGGCGGGTACGCCAGCTTCGCGAGCGCGAGCGCGCAGAGCGGAGAGGAGAGCGGCTCCCTGCTCCCAATCCTGCGCAACAACCTCGTCAAACGCTTCGATCCACTCTGCGACCTCAGCGGTCATGTCTTGCTGAACAGCCTGTTCCACCTTCGTCGCCATGTCGTTTCCCTTTGCCCGTAGATCTTCTGAAATCATCGCTTCTACTAGGATAAATGGCGTAGTGCCTCAGGCGCCAGCGGTAGGCCTTCCATCTCAGGGCAAACGCATCTTAATTGCTATATGCGTGAGGGGTTTGGCGAGATGAGATGGGGAGATGGACAGTCCCATGAAGTATTTTGCCGAGATGCGCGATCCACGAGTAGAGCGGACGCGGGAACATT